>NZ_BAAARV010000085.1:93702-96215 GCF_039532525.1 Dactylosporangium salmoneum | reverse complement strand
CCCGACGCCTCAACGACGAACTCAACCAGGACCAGAAGTAGTCCTTCAGTTACCCAACACTCTCTTAGGCCGCGGAGCTCCTGCCGCAGGCTGCCGGCCGTGGACAGATCGGTGCTGCAGGGCGGAGATGGGTGTGCTGTTCGTCGGTGACGACTGGGCGGAAGATCATCATGATGTGGAGGTGCAGGACGAGCAGGGCCGGGTGCTGCGCCGGGCCCGGTTGCCGGAGGGTGTGGACGGGATGGCCCGCCTGCATGACCTGCTTGCCGGGGCATTACCGGAGGATGCCGGCCCGGACCGGGTGTTGATCTGCATTGAGACCGACCGAGGCCCGTGGGTGCGGGCGCTGGTCGCGGCCGGCTACGAGGTGTGCGCGATCAACCCGAAACAGGCGGCTCGGCACCGGGAGGGCATGGCGCTGTCCGGTGCCAAGAGCGACAAGGCCGACGCGCATGCCCTGGCCGACATGGCCCGCACCCGCCGGCACCAGCTGCGCCCGGTCGCAGCGGACTCCGACATCGCCGAGGCCGTCAAGATCGTGGCCAGGGCCCACCAGACGCTGATCTGGGAACGGACCCGCCACACGCTGCGGCTGCGCGCAGCGCTGCGCGAGTACTTCCCCGCTGCCCTGGCCGCCTACCAGCCACTGGCTCTGACCAGCCCGGACACCCTGGAACTGCTGGCCCGGGCCCCCACCCCGGCCGCGGCAGCCGACCTCACCGACACCCAGATCAGCGACGTGCTCAAACGCCACCACCGGCGCGGCATCCCCGCCAAAACCGCCGCGATCGGGCAGGCGCTGCGCACCGCACACCTGGGCCAGCCAGACACCGTCACCGCCGCCTACGCCGCGACCATCCGCGCCGCCGTCGCCGTGCTCACCACCCTCAACACCCAGATCGACGCCATGCAAGGCGAGGTCGAGGCCCATTTTGGCCAGCACCCGGACGCTGAGATCTACCTCAGCCAACCCGGCATCGGCGCGATCCTCGGCGCCCGGGTGCTGGCCGAGTTCGGCGACGCCACGGGCCGCTACACCACCGCCAAAGCCCGCAAAAACTACGCCGGCACCGCCCCGATCACCCGACAATCCGGCAAGACCAAAACCGTCCACGCCCGCTACATCCACAACAACCGCCTCATCGACGCCCTCCACCGACAAGCCAGCGCCGCCATCCTCAACAACCCCACCATCCGCACCTACTACGACCAACACCGAACCCGCGGCCTCAACCACCACGCCGCCCTCCGCCACACCGGCAACCGCCTCGTCGGCATCCTCCACGGCTGCCTCAAAACCAAAACCCCCTACAACCACACCACCGCCTGGCCCACCACACCCCAAGCGGCTTGACACCCCAACACCCTGGGATGTCTGACGGGGCATGTATCCGATTCGCTGGCATCCTGGAGTGATCCCCTAAAGTGGATCTTCGTGTTGTTCGGACGATCGGCGGAGCTCGAAGCGCTTGACGAGGCGATCGCCCGCGCCCGCGACGGCTCCGGCGGCGCCGTGGTGCTGCGGGGCGAGCCCGGCGCCGGCAAGACGGCCCTCCTCGACGCCGCGGCCGCCCGCGCCGGCGGCATGCGGGTGCTGCGCACCACCGGCGCCGAGTCCGAGCGCGACCTCGCCTTCGCCGCGCTGCACCAGCTGCTGCGCCCGGCGGCCGCCGCCCTCGACGCCCTGCCCGCCCCGCAGCGGGCCGCCGTCGGCGCCGCCCTGGGCCTGGCCGCGGCCGGCGACGAGGACCGGTTCCTGCTCGGCGCCGGCGTGCTCTCCCTGCTCGTCGAGGCGGCCGCACCGGACGGCCTGGTCTGCGTGGTCGACGACTTCCAGTGGATGGACCGCGCCTCCGCCGACGCCCTGCTGTTCGCGGCCCGGCGGCTGGCCACCGAACGGATCGCCATGCTCCTGGCCGTCCGCGGCGACGCCCCCGTCGCCGGCGTGCCGCGCACCATCGCCGTGCGGGGCCTGCCCGACGACGCCGCCGCCGAGCTGCTGCGCGCCGGCCACGCCGAGGTGACCGACCCCGTCGTCCGCGACCTCGTGGCCCTGACCGGCGCCAACCCGCTGGCCCTGGCCGAGATCGCCGACCGCCTGACGCCCGCCCAGCTGGCCGGGCGCGCACCGCTGCCCGACCCCCTGCCCGGCGGCGCCCGCCTCTTCGGCGACCGGGTGACCGCCCTGTCCGCCGCCGCCCGCACGGCCGCCCTGATCGCCGGCCTCGAGTCCGACCTGGCCGTGACGCTGCGCGCCGCCGACCACCTGTGCGCCCCGCGGGCCGTGGCCGGGCGGGCGGCGCTCGCCGAGCTTGAGGAGGCCGGGCTCGTCGTGGTGTCGGGGCCGAGCGTGCGGTTCCGGCATCCGCTCGTGCGGTCCGCCGTACACGAGCAGGCAGCGCCCGCCGACGTCCGGCGCGTGCGCGAGGTCCTCGCCGGCATCCCCGGCGGCGACCGGCGGGCCTGGCACCTCGCCGGGGCCGCCCTCGGGCCCGACGAGCTGGTCGCCGCCG
>NZ_BAAARV010000085.1:54331-93656 GCF_039532525.1 Dactylosporangium salmoneum | reverse complement strand
CAGCGCGGCCACGGCCCTCGCGCGGGCCGCCGAGCTGACCCCCGACCCGCGCCTCCGGGCCCGGCGCCTCAAGGACGCCGCCGTCGCGGCCTGGCTCGGCGGGCGGCCCGGGCAGGCGCAGTCGTGGCTGGCCGAGGCGCGCGAGCGGGGCGGCGGCGACCCCGCCCTGCTGATGGAGCTCGCCCAGCTGCGCGGCCGGTTCGAGCTCAACGCCGGCGACGCCGCCGAGGCCGTGCGCATCCTCGCGGCCGGCGACGGGCTGGGCATGCTGGCCGACGCCGCGGAGGCAGCCTCGTACGCCGGGGACATGGACGCCGTCGCCGAGCTCGGCCGGCGCGCGGCCGCCCACCCCGAGGGCTTCCTGCGCGACGCCGTGGCCGGCCTCGGCCTGACGCTCGGCGGCGACGCCACCGGGCCGGGCCTGCTGCGCCGGGCCCTCGCCCGCACCGGCGAGCTCGAGGACGCCGCCGGGTACCTCTGGGCGGCCGCCGCGGCCAGCGCGCTCGGCGAGCCCGACCGGGCCGGGCAGCTGGCGGTCCGGGCCGGGCGGGTGGCCCGGGTGTCCGGGATGACCGGGCAGCTGCCGGTCGTGCTGGAGTTCGTGGCCACCGCCGAGCGCCTGGCCGGCCGGCTCGCCGACAGCCAGGCCGTCTCGGAGGAGGGGCTGGCGCTGGCCCGCGAGGCCGGGTACACCAACACCGTCGCCGCCCACCTGGCCAACCTCGCGGCCGTGTCGGCCCTGCGCGGCGACGAGGACGACTGCGCCCGGCTGGCCCGCGAGGCGCTGGCCATCGCCCTGCCGCACCGGGTGGGGCTGCGGGCCGGGGTAGCCGCCTACGCGCTGGCGCTGCTGGAGCTCTGCCTGGGCCGGCACGCCGCGGCGCACGAACGGTTCGCGGCGCTCGCCGCCGCCGGGCCCGGGGCCGGGCACCCGAGCGTCGTGTGGCGCAGCACGCCGGACCGCGTCGAGGCCGCCGCCGGCGCGGGGGACCAGGACGCCGCCCGGGCCGCCCTCGCCGCGTACGAGCGGTGGACGGCGCACGCCGCGCTGCCCGAGTCGCGGGCGCTGCTGGCCCGCTGCCGGGGGCTCGCCGGCGGGTCCGAGGACGACCTCGTCGAGGCGCTGCGGCTGCACACCAACCCGTTCGAGGCGGCCCGCACGGCCCTGCTGCTGGGGGAGCGGCTGCGCCGGGGCCAGCGGCCCGGTGAGGCACGGGCGCACCTGCGGGCGGCGTGGGAGGCGTTCGAGCGCGCGGGCGCGCGGCCGTGGGCCCGGCGGGCGCAGGATGAGCTGCGGGCCGCCGGCGAGACCGGGCAGGCGCCGCCCGCCGGCGCGCTGGCGGCGCTCACCCCGCAGGAGCTGCGCATCGCGGGCCTGGTCGCCGACGGGTTGTCGAGCCGGGAGATCGCCGTCCAGCTGTTCCTCAGTCCGCGCACGGTGGAGTACCACCTGTACAAGATCTATCCGAAGCTCGGCATCGGGTCCCGTACGGAGCTGGCGCGGCTAGTAGTTCTACAGAAGGCACCGGCGGGCGGCGGCGGCAGGCTGTGACCATGCAAAACGTGAGCATCTGGAGTGAAGCGTTCGGTGCCGGGACCGACGCCCCGATTCTGCTGATCATGGGCTCGATGTCGCAGGGCGTGCTGTGGCCGGACGAGCTCGTCGGGCGCCTGGCCGCGGGCGGGCGCCGGGTGATCCGTTACGACCACCGCGACACCGGCCGGTCGCAGACCGTCGACTTCGCCATCCACCCGTACACCTGGCAAGACATCAAGGACGACGTGTACCGCGTGATGGACGAGCATGGCCTCGACCGCGCCCACCTGGTCGGGCACTCGGCGGGCGGGCTGCTCGCCCAGCTCGTCGCGGTGGAGCGGCCCGATCGGGTGTGCTCGCTGACCGTCATCGCCTCCTCGCCGCTCGGCGGCGGCGAGGGCGAGGTGCTCGTGCGGGCCCTCATGGGTCAGGAGCCGGCCGAAGGCAGCCTGCCGGAGCCCACGCCGGAGTTCGTGGCGTTCTACCGCGCGCTGATGGCGGCCCCGCCGCCGGCCGACCGGCGGACCCGGGTCGACGGCATGATCGCCGAGCAGCGGGTGCTGCACGGCACCGGCCTGCCGTTCGACGAGGACGCGGCCCGGCGGCTGCAGGAGCGGGTGTACGACCGGGCCCGGGACCTGTCGGCCGCGGTGAACCATCGGCTGGCCGCGGCCGCCCGGCCGGACTTCGAGCCGGTCGGCGCCCTGTCCGCGATCACCGCGCCGACGCTGGTCATCGAGGGCACTCACGAGCCCGTCAAGCCGGGGCACGGGGCGATCATCGCCGAGCGCATCCCGGGCGCCGAGCTGATGATCGTTACCGGCATGGGGCACACGCTGCCCGCGGAGGTGCACGAGGAGCTGGCGGCGGCGATCCTCGCGCACACGGGCGGGAGATCCGGCAAGTCGCCTGTCAGGGTATAAATCGGATATGTCGTGGCGCGCCCGCGCCCGACATATCCGCCTAAAAGACGCTCGACCTTTTTTCAGGTCTTGTATTGACGTCCGACGGATCCAGGTCATAGCCTGCCACCAATTAGGAAAGGCGCTTAACAGATACTGGGCGCCGCCAACGACGGGTGCCCCGGTAAGCGGACGGCCAGGGCACCGGCATGAAGGGCGGACCGGACGCACACCCGAGCGGCCGGTCCGCCCGTCGGCTACCCGACAGGCTCATCGTCCACTGTGGACGGCCGTCGAGTGAGGTACGCCACGATCGCTTGTCGGGTGGCATACATCCGGGATTCAACGGGGCCCGGACGCGCATAGGTTCAGTGCGTCCACGGCTGACATCGCGTCTCGCACGCGGTACCCCCATAAAGGAAACGAATCCCGATGAAGCGTCTGCTGCCCGTCCTCGCCGTCGCCACCGCCGCCCTCCTGATGACCGCCGCCTGTGGGGACGACAAGAAGGACGACAAGAAGACCGACGCCCCCGCCGCGGCCGCCTCCGCCGCCCCGTCCGGCTCTTCCGGCGCCGCGCCGAGCGGCTCGGCGGAGCCCAAGGCGTCCGGATCCGCGAAGGGCGAGGCCGGCAAGCTCAGCTTCGCCACCGTCGGCAAGCTGACCGGCGAGCTGTTCACCAAGGACCCCGACTGCCCGCTCGGCCAGTGGGACGCCAACTCCACCGGCGTGCCGGCCAAGTACCGCTCCGCCGTGGCCGACTTCAAGCAGTTCGACTGCTACGCGAAGAAGGGCGACACCATGCCGCACCGCGGGCAGCAGGCCATCTTCGTGGAGTTCAAGGCGGCCAACGCGGCCAAGGCCTACGCCCAGGACCAGGCCTCGATGTACCCGACCCTGATCGTCGGCAACACCGTCGTCGTCGGTGGCACCGGCCTGCGGCAGACCGACATGAAAGCGTGGCTGGAGTCGGTCAACGAGACCGCCGGTGGCGCCGGCCAGATCGTCTCGAAGTCTTAAATTTGCAGCTCACTGGCTTAATTCAAGTCTTATATTGACGTGCGGTCCGGGGCGGGCATAGCCTCCTGGCGATCTGTAAGGCATCTTCACAGATTGCCCGCCCCGGACCTACCGCCTGAGCACCACCGGGTCCGAGCGGGCATGCCCGCCCAGAAGGGACCCGCCAGTGACCCCCTCCAACCACACCAGGCGGCGGCCGCGCCTGAGGATCGGTCTCGCCCTCGCGGCGACCGTCCTGGCCGCCGCCGGCGTCGGCGTCTTCGCGATGACCGCCGCCTCGGCCGCTTCGGCCGGCCAGATCACCGGCTACGGCGGCAAGTGCGTCGACGTCGCCGCCGCCAGCAGCGCCAACGGCACCCAGGTCCAGCTCTACACCTGCAACGGCACCACCGCCCAGCAGTGGACCGTCGGCGACGACGGCACCATCCGCGCGCTCGGCAAGTGCCTCGACGTCGCCGGCGCCAGCAGCGCCAACGGCACCAAGGTGCAGATCTGGGACTGCAACGGCACCGCCGCGCAGACGTGGTCGAAGCAGAGCGACGGCACGCTGCGCGCGCTCGGCAAGTGCCTCGACGCCACCGGCCCCAGCTCGGCCGACGGCACCCCGCTGCAGATCTGGGACTGCTTCGCCAGCGCCAACCAGCAGTGGACGCTCCCGGGAGGCACCACGCCGCCGCCGACCAGCGCCCCGCCGACCAGCACCCCGCCGAACACCGGCAACCCTGACCTCGGGCCGAACGTCTCGATCTTCGATCCGTCCATGTCCCAGGCCACGATCCAGAGCAAGCTCAGCTCGGTCTTCAACTCCCAGCAGAGCAACCAGTTCGGGTCGCAGCGCTACGCCCTGCTGTTCCGCCCGGGCACGTACAACGTCGACGCCAACGTCGGCTTCTACACCCAGGTCGCCGGCCTCGGCCTCTCGCCGGACCAGGTGACCATCAACGGCGCCGTGCACGCCGAGGCCGACTGGTTCCAGGGCAACGCGACGCAGAACTTCTGGCGCTCCGCCGAGAACCTCTCGGTCAACCCCACCGGCGGCTCCGACCGCTGGGCCGTGTCCCAGGCCGCGCCGTACCGCCGCATGCACGTGCGGGGCAACCTGCAGCTCGACGACGGCGGCTGGTCCTCCGGCGGCTGGATCTCCGACTCCGTCATCGACGGGCAGATCCGCTCCGGCTCGCAGCAGCAGTGGATCACCCGCAACTCCAACATGGGCAGCTGGAGCGGCTCGAACTGGAACATGGTCTTCGTCGGCGACACCAACGCGCCGAGCGGCAACTTCCCGAGCCCGCCGTACACCCGCGTCGCCCAGACGCCGGTGGTGCGCGAGAAGCCGTTCCTGTACATCGACGCCGCCGGCAACTACCAGGTCTTCGCCCCGGGCATCCGGACCAACTCCACCGGCAACTCGTGGCAGGGCGGCAACCAGCCCGGCACCTCGCTGCCGATCAGCAGCTTCTACATCGTCAAGTCCGGCGCCACCGCGGCCTCCATCAACGCGGCCCTCGCCGCCGGGCAGAACCTGCTCTTCACCCCCGGCGTCTACCACGTCAACGACACGATCCGCATCACCCGCGCCGACACCGTCGTGCTGGGCCTCGGCCTGGCCACGATCGTGCCGGACAACGGCGTGACCGCGATGACCGTCGCCGACGTCGACGGCGTGAAGATCGCCGGCGTGCTGTTCGACGCCGGCACCGTCAACTCGCCGATCCTGCTCCAGGTCGGCCCGAGCGGCTCGTCCGCCGACCACTCGGCGAACCCGACCACGCTGTCGGACGTGTTCTTCCGCATCGGCGGCGCCACCGTCGGCAAGGCCACCGTGAGCCTGCAGATCAACAGCAACAACGTGATCGGCGACCACGCGTGGATCTGGCGGGCCGACCACGGCAACGGCGGCACCGTCGGCTGGAGCACCAACACGGCGGCCAACGGGCTCGTGGTCAACGGCGCCAACGTGACGTTCTACGGGCTGTTCGTCGAGCACTACCAGCAGTACCAGGTCATCTGGAACGGCAACGGCGGGCGGACCTACTTCTTCCAGAACGAGATCCCGTACGACGTGCCGAACCAGTCGAGCTGGTCCAGCGGCGGCGGCGCCCAGGGCTGGGCGGCGTACAAGGTGGCCGCGAACGTCACCTCCCACGAGGCGTGGGGCCTGGGCAGCTACTGCTACTTCAGCACCAACTCGAGCGTCGTGCTGGGCCACTCGTTCGAGGTGCCGCAGACCGCGAACGTGAAGTTCCACGACCTGGTGACCGTCTCGCTGGGCGGCACCGGCACCATCGCGCACATCATCAACAGCACCGGCGGCCCGTCGAACTCCTCGTCGAACGTCGCCAACCTGGTGAACTACCCGTAACGCTAGGCTTCCCCGGTGCCGACCGTCCTCCTCCTCGGCGGCACCGGGGAAGCGCGGCGGCTGGCCTCGGTGCTGCCGCCGTACCGTGTGATCTCCTCCCTCGCGGGCCGCGTCGCCGACCCGGCCCGGCCCGCGGGGGAGGTGCGCATCGGGGGCTTCGGCGGTCCCGCCGGGCTGGCCGCCTACCTGCGGGCCGAGCGCGTCGACGCGGTCGTCGACGCCACCCACCCCTTCGCCGCCCGGATGTCGGCCAACGCCGCCGAGGCCTGTTCCGCGACGGGCGTGCCGCTGGTGGTGCTGCGCCGGCCCGGGTTCGAGTGCAAACCGGGCGACGACTGGCGGCGGGTCCCGTCGCTGGAGGCGGCCGCGGCGATGCTCCCCGGGATCGCCGGCCGCATCTTTCTCACCACCGGCCGGCAGGGGCTCGCGCACTTCGCGCACCTGACGGAGCAGTGGTTCCTCGTCCGCTGCGTGGATCCGCCGGTACCGCCCGTGCCGCCCAGGCTGGAAGTCGTCCTCGACCGGGGGCCGTTCACAGTGGACGGCGAGACGGAGCTTCTGGCGCGGTACGACATCGGGGTCCTGGTGACCAAGGACAGCGGGGGAGCGATGACCGCCGCCAAGCTCGACGCGGCCCGCGCCCGGGGGATACCGGTGGTGGTCGTCGACCGCCCCCCGGTCCCCCCGGGCGTGGCCGTTGTGTCCACTGTGGACGAGGTTATCGCGTGGCTTTGCGCAGCCAGAAGGTGAGTCCGTCCATCTCGTGGACGTCCGGCCACTGTGGATCGCCGACGGCGAGGTCCACGGCGAGCACCTCGTCGGCGATGCCGGCCGCGTGCTCGGCGAGCGCCTCGGCGACCTCCGCGTCGGAGGCCCGGTAGCGCAGCTCGATGCGGTCCGTCACCTCGAGGCCGCCGGCCTTGCGGGCCTCCTGCACCTGCCGGATCACCTCGCGGGCCAGCCCGGCCCGGCGCAGCCGCGGCGTGATCGTCAGGTCGAGAGCCACGCTCACCCCGGCCTCCCCGGCGACGGCCCAGCCCTCCCGCGGCGTCTCGGTCAGGAACACGTCGTCGGGCTCCAGCTCCAGCTCCGCCCCGTCCACGGTCACCGTGGCCCGGCCGGTCTCGCGCAGCGCCGCGGCCAGGGCGGCGGCGTCGGCGGCCGCGATCGCCTTGGCGGCCGCCTGCACCCCCTTGCCGAGCCGCCGGCCCAGCGTGCGGAAGTTGGCCTTCGCCGTGGTGTCGACCAGCGAGCCGTGCAGCGCCTCGACCGCCTCGACGTTGAGCTCGTCGGCGAGCAGCGTGGCGAGCTCCGGGTCGAGGGCGTCGAGGGCGCGCGGCGAGACCAGCACCCGCGCGAGCGGCTGGCGGGTCTTCACGGTCGCCTCCGCGCGGGCCGCCCGCCCGAGCTCGACCAGGCGCCGCACCGCGGCCATCCGCTCGGACAGCCCCCGGTCGATCAGGGTCTCGTCGGCCGCCGGATAGGGCGCCAGGTGTACCGAATCGGCCGCCCCGGCGACCGTGGGCACCACGAGGTCCTGCCAGACCCGTTCGGTCACGAACGGCGTCAGCGGCGCCATCAGCAGCGTCACCGTCGTGAGCGCCTCGTGCAGGGTGGCCAGCGCGGCCGGGTCGCCCCGCCAGAACCGGCGCCGGGCCCGCCGCACGTACCAGTTCGACAGGTCGTCGACGAACCCGGCCAGCAGCCGCCCGGCCCGCTGGGTGTCGAACGCCGCCATCGCCAAGTCGACCTCGCCGACCAGGAGGTTCAGGTCGGACAGCAGCCAGCGGTCCAGCATCGGGCGCTCGGCCACCGCGACGGTCCGCTCGGGCGTCCAGCCGGCCGTGCGTGCGTACAGGCTCTGGAACGCCACCGTGTTCCAGTACGTCAGCAGGACCTTGCGGACCACCTCCTGCAGCGCGGTGGGCCCGACCCGCCGGGCCGACCACGGCGAGCCGACCGCGGCCATGAACCAGCGCACCGCGTCCGCGCCGTGCCGGTCCATCAGCGCCATCGGCTCCAGGATGTTGCCCAGGTGCTTGGACATCTTCCGGCCGTCCTCGGCGAGGATGTGGCCGAGGCAGACCACGTTGCGGTACGCCGACCGGTCGAACACCAGCGTGCCGACGGCCATGAGCGTGTAGAACCAGCCGCGGGTCTGGTCGATGGCCTCGGAGATGAAGTCGGCCGGGTAGCCGCGCTCGAACGCCTCCGTGCCCCGCCACGGGTAACCGTGCTGGGCGAACGGCATGGCGCCGGAGTCGTACCAGGCGTCGATGACCTCCGGCACCCGGCGCGCCTCGGCGCCGCAGTGGCAGGCGAACGCGACCTCGTCGATGTAGGGCCGGTGCGGGTCGAGGCCGCTCAGGTCGCGGCCGGCCCGCTCGCCGAGCTCCGCGAGGGAACCGACGCAGGTGAGGTGGCCCTCGGGGCAGCGCCAGATCGGCAGCGGGGTGCCCCAGTAGCGGCTGCGCGACAGGGCCCAGTCCACGTTGTTGGCCAGCCAGTCGCCGTAGCGCCCGTGCCGCAGCGACGCCGGGTGCCAGCCGGTCGCCTCGTTCTCGCGCAGCAGGGCTTCCTTGACCTGGGTGGTGCGGATGTACCAGGAGGGCTGGGCGTAGTACAGCAGCGGCGTGCCGCAACGCCAGCAGTGCGGGTACGAGTGCGTGTACTCGACCTTCTTGAAGAGCAGGTCGCGTTGCCGGAGACTCTTGATCAGGACGGCGTCGGCGTCCTTGAAGAACATGCCGCCGACCAGTGCCAGCCCGTCCTCGAACCGCCCGTCGGGCCGGACCGGGTTGACCAGCGGCAGGTCGTATGCCCGCCCGGTGGCGTAGTCGTCGGCGCCGAACGCGGGCGCCTGGTGCACCAGCCCGGTGCCGTCCTCGGTGGTGACGTACTCGGCGAGGACGACGACGTTCGTGGTGTCGAGCCAGTCGAACGGCCGCTCGTACGTCCACCGCAGCATCTCCTTGCCGGTGAACGTCTCCCGCACCGCCCAGCCCTCGCCCAGCGCCTTGCTCACGAGCGGCTCCGCGACGACGAGGTTTTCGGTGCCGTTCGAGGCCATGGCGTACGTCACGTCGGGATGGACCGCCACCGCGCTGTTGGACACCAGGGTCCACGGCGTCGTGGTCCACACCAGCAGCGCCGCCCGGCCCGCGAGAGGCCCGGAGGTGAGCGGGAAGCGCACGAAGACCGACGGGTCGGTCACCGTCTCGTAGCCCTGGGCCAGCTCGTGGTCGGACAACCCGGTCTGGTCGCGCGGGCACCACGGCGCTACCCGGAAGTCCTCGGCCAGCAGCCCTTTGTCGAAGATCTGCTTGAGCGACCACCAGACCGACTCGATGTACCCGGGATCCATGGTCCGGTAGGCGTCGTCCATGTCGACCCAGTAGCCCATGCGCTCGGTGAGCCGCCCGAACGCGTCGGTGTGCCGGGTCACCGACTCGCGGCACCGCGCGTTGAACTCGGCGACGCCGTACACCTCGATGTCCTGCTTGCCGGCCAGCCCGAGCTCCTTCTCGACGGCCAGCTCCACGGGCAGCCCGTGGCAGTCCCACCCGGCCTTGCGCTCGACGTGGAAGCCCTTCATCGTCCTGTACCGCGGGAAGACGTCCTTGAACACCCGCGCCTCGATATGGTGGGCGCCGGGCATGCCGTTGGCGGTGGGCGGACCCTCGTAGAACACCCACTCCGGCTTTCCCGCCGACTGTTCGAGGCTGCGCCGGAACACGTCGCGCGCACGCCAGAACTCCAGGACGTCGCGCTCCATGGCCGGAAGGTCGACCTGGGCTGGAACCGTTCGGTACATGCCGGCCAGTCTGCCCCTTCGCGCCGGTTCACGAGCACCATTAACGCCGCGGCCGAGGGGTGGGGGGTTCTGCGAGTACCTGGAACGACAGGCATTCCCAGACCGCTGCGGCGCTCGGTTGTATGGACGGCAACGGGGTAAGCGTCACGGCTAGAAGGGAATCCCCATGCGCGCAACAGTGATCTACGGTGCCGGTGACGTCCGGGTGGAGCAGGTGCCGGACGCGGTGCTGCAGGAGCCGACCGACGCGTTGGTGCGGGTGGTGCGCTCGTGCATCTGCGGCAGCGACCTGTGGCCGTACGGGTCGCGCCCGGCCACCGGGCACGGTGACCGGATCGGGCACGAGTTCCTCGGCGTCGTCGAGGACGCCGGCGCCGAGGTGTCCGGTCTGCGGCGGGGCGACCTGGTGGTGGCGCCGTTCGTGTGGGCCGACAACACCTGCGACTTCTGCCGCGAGGGGTTGCAGACCTCGTGCCGGCACGGCGGGATGTGGGCCAGGGACGGCGTCGACGGCGGGCAGGGCGAGGCGGTGCGGGTTCCGCAGGCGCAGGGCACGCTGGTGAAGCTCCCGGTCGGCGAGGACTCGGCGTTGCTGCCCTCGCTGCTGACCCTGTCGGACGTGTTCCCGACCGGCCACCACTGCGCGGTGACCGCCGGGGTCGGCCCCCGCACCACGGTCACGGTGATCGGCGACGGCGCGGTCGGGCTGTCCGCCGTGCTGGCGGCGAAGCGGCTCGGCGCCGAGCGGATCATCCTGATGGGCCGGCACAAGGACCGCACCGACCTGGGCCGGGAGTTCGGCGCCACCGACGTGGTCGCCGAACGCGGCGCCGAGGGCGTCGAGCGGGTACGTGAGCTGACCGGCGGCGACGGCACCCACACCGTGCTGGAATGCGTCGGGCTCAGGCCGGCCATCGAGACCGCGTTCGCCGTGGTCCGCAACGGCGGCACGGTCAGCCGGGTCGGCGCACCGCAGTACCCCGACGTGCCCGCCGACTTCGGCGTGTTCTTCCGCAACATCACCCTGACCGGCGGCGTCGCCCCGGCCCGCGCCTACATCGAGGAGCTGCTGCCCGACGTGCTCGAAGGCCGCCTCCAGCCGGGCAAGGTGTTCGACCGCACCGTCGGCCTCGGCCAGGTGCCCGACGGCTACCGCGCGATGGCCGACCGGTCCGCCCTCAAGGTCCTCATCCAGCCCTGACCCTTGAAGGGACAGCCCCCCATGGCTCCCAACGAGCACGCCCGCAAGCACCACGACGAACTGTTCCCCGGGCACGTGTCCACCCTCGCGGCCACCGACCCGGACCTGATCGACTACTTCGACAACTTCGCCTTCGACGAGGTGCTGCGCTACGGCAGCCTCGACACCCGGACCCGGCTCATGGTCCAGCTCGCCGCGCTGATCGCCGGCCAGGCGCTGAGCGAGTACCGGGTCATGCTCGGCGCGGCGCTGACCGCCGGCGTCACCCCCGTCGAGGCCAAGGAGATCGTGTATCAGGCGGTGCCGTACGCCGGCATGGGCAAGGTGTTCGACTTCCTGCACGCCACCAACGACGTCCTCACCTCGCGCGGCGTCCCGCTTCCGCTGGAGGGCCAGTCCACGACCACGCCGGAGACCCGGGAGGAGAAGGGCCTCGCGGTGCAGAAGCGCATCGTCGGCGCCGAGCGGGTCGACGCCATGTACGCCGCGGCCCCCGCCGACGAGCTCCACATCCAGCGGTACCTGTCGGCCAACTGCTTCGGCGACCACTACACCCGTACCGGCCTGGACCTGCCGACCCGGGAACTGCTCACCTTCGCCATGCTCATCGCCATGGGCGGCTGCGAACCGCAGGCCAAAGGCCACGTGGCCGCCAACCTGAACGTCGGCAACGACCGGCAGGCCCTCCTGTCGGTGGCCACCCAGCTGCTGCCCTTCATCGGCTACCCCCGCACGCTCAACGCGATCCGGCTCATCGACGAAGTAGCCCCGTCGCCGGCCCCGTCGCGGGCATCGTCGCCGGCCCCGTCGCCGGCCCCGTCGCCGGCCCCGTCGCCGGCATCGTCGTCGGCGTAAGGAGATCCTTCATGTCCACCCTGCTGAAGCTGAACAACGGCGTCGAGATGCCCGCACTCGGGTTCGGCGTCTTCCAGACCCCTCCGGACGAGACCCGCGACGCGGTCGAGGCGGCCCTGTCGACCGGCTACCGGCACATCGACACCGCAGCCGCCTACGGCAACGAGCGGCAGGTCGGCGAGGCCGTCGCGGCCGCCGGCATCGACCGCGCCGGCGTCTTCCTGGAAACCAAGATCTGGATCAGCGACTACGGCTACGAGCAGACCCTGCACGGCTTCGCCAAGAGCGCCGGCAAGCTCCGTGCCGACCGGATCGACCTGCTCATCCTGCACCAGGCCCTGCCCTCGGACTTCGGCAGGACCCTGGAGGCGTACCGGGCACTGGAGACACTGCTCGGCGACGGCAAGGTCCGCGCCATCGGGGTCAGCAACTTCATGGTCGAGCACCTCACCGCGCTGCTGGACAAGGCGACCGTCGTGCCCGCCGTCAACCAGATCGAGGTCCACCCGTACTTCCAGCAGCGCGACGTGCAGACCTTCGGCGCGCAGCACGGCATCCTCACCCAGGCGTGGTCGCCCATCGGCGGCATCACGTTCTACCGCGACAGCGGCCACTCCAACGCCCTGCAGGACCCGGTCATCGGCGAGATCGCGAAGGCGCACGGCAAGAGCGCCGCCCAGGTGATGCTGCGCTGGCACCTCCAGCAAGGCCGCTCGGCGATCCCGAAGTCGACCAACTCCCGGCGCATCGCCGAGAACTTCGACGTCTTCGACTTCCACCTCACCGACGAGGAGCTGTCGGCGATCGACGCCCTCGAAACCGGCCGGCGCGGCGGACCCGAGCCTGCCGACGTCACCTTCGAAACGTTCGGCAGGCCGATCCCCGAAGCCTGAGACCCCGTCCATCGCAGGTCGATCCCACTGCCATCACTTCACCCAGCGCCGGAAGCGCTGAAGAAGTGACGCAGGTAGTCCTCACGGGCGACACCCGGCGCACCGGCAGTCGATGGCGATGATCTCTTGCGATGAATACGAGAATGCCCCGACCCTTTCGGCGGGGCATTCTCGTTCGCCTACGCAAGGGCGCTGTGCTTGTGCAGTGCTCCGACGTGCGTTCGCTTCCGCAAGGGCGCTGTGCTTGTGCAGTGCTCCGACGTGCGCCCGCGTGTCTATGCGTTGCGCAGGGCCTCGCGGACGGCGGCGGCCACCGCTTCGGGGTCGCGGTGGTCGTGCAGGACCAGGACGGTCGAGCCGGTGCCGGTCGGTTCGGCCTGGCGGGTGAAGAGGGAGACGACCTGGGCCATGGCGGCGTCCAGCTCCGCGGCCGGGTCCTTGGCGTCGCGGCGCAGCCACCGGCGTAGCACGTGGTTGTGCGCGGAGACCACGGCGGAGGCCATCAGCTCGGCCCGCAGTGCGGCGCCCGGGGCGGGGCCCATCCAGTCGGCGATGAACTCGCGGAACAGTCGCTGGTAGCGGGCCACGCTGGCGATCTCGCGGTCGCGCAGGGCGGCCACGCGGCTCGTGATCCGGTAGCGGCGCCGGGCGCGGTCGCCCTCCTCGACGTAGCGCATGAGCACCAGCCGTACCGCATCCGTGACCGCGACCAGAGCGGTGTCCGCGCTCGAGGTGGCCAGCCGCTCCTTGACGGCGGCGAGGAGCCGGTCGTGGTCCGGGAAGATCACGTCTTCCTTGGACCGGTAGTGCCGGAACAGCGTCGTGCGGCCGACGCCGGCCCGATCGGCGATGTCGTCCGCGGTCGTCTGCTCGAAGCCGCGCTCGTCGAAGAGGTCGAAGGCCGCGTCGACCAGGCGCTCTCGGGCCGGAGTTGTCACAGGCACATCCTCGCGCATCGGGCGTTGCTTCAGCTTGGCGGTATGCAGTACCGTCGACATGGTACTAGGTACCGTCCGCCTAGGAGGTTGACATGCTCGAGGACACCGACCTCGCCACCGAGTTCGAGACGATCCAGGTCCCGCGCCGCGCCGTGCTGTTCCGGGAGGGCGACACGGCCGACTACCTCTACGTGCTGGTCGACGGCAAGGTGAAGCTGAGCCGCCGCTCGCACGACGGGCGGGAGGGCCTTCTCGCGCTGCTCGGGCCGGACGAGCACTTCGGCGAGGTGGAGCTGCTCGACGGCGGGCCGCGGGTGACCACGGCGACGGCGGTTTCCGACGCGCGGCTGGCCCGGCTGCACAAGACCGCGCTGTACCACTGGCTGGCGCACCGGCCGCAGGCGGCCGAGCAGCTGCTGCGGGTGGTCGCCCGGCGCATCCGCGACGACCGGGCCACCGTGCACGACCGGCTCTTCACCGACGTGTCCGGGCGGGTGGCGGGGCAGCTGATCCAGCTCGCCCACCAGTTCGGGGTGACCGACGGCGGCACGACCCGGGTGGTGCACGACCTGACGCAGACCGAGCTGGCGCAGTTCGTGGGGGCGTCGCGCGAGTCGGTGAACAAGGTCCTGGCGCAGTACGCCAGCCGCGGCTGGGTCCGGCTGGAGAACAAGTGCATCGTGATCCTGGACGACGCCCCGCTGGCCCGCCGGGCCCAGCACAAGCGGCGCCGCTAGCGCGAGGGCGTGCCGGGCCCGGCACAAGCGGCGCCGCTAGCGCGAGGGCGGGCCGGGCCCGGCACAAGCGGCGCCGCTAGCGCGAGGGTGCGCCGGGCCCAGCACAAGCGGCGCCGCTAGCGCTGTCTGGGGATCACCAGGGCGGTGCCGGTCTCCGGGTCGGGCACCACGCGGCACGGCAGGGCGAAGACCTCTTCGATCATCGCCTCGGTGACCACCTCGGCCGGCGGTCCCTCGGCCCGGATCCGCCCGTCGCGCATGGCGACGAGGTGGGTGGCGTAGCGGGCGGCCAGGTTGAGGTCGTGCAGCACGGCGACGAGGGTGCGCCCGTGCTCGCGGTGCAGTCGCGCGCACAGCTCGAGGATGTCGAGCTGATGGGTGATGTCGAGGTACGTCGTCGGCTCGTCCAGCAGCAGCAGCGGCGTCTCCTGCGCGAGGACCATGGCGATCCACACCCGCTGCCGCTGCCCGCCGGAGAGCTCGTCGACGTAGGCGCCGGCCAGCGGCGTGACCGCGGTGGCGTCCATCGCCCACGCGACCGCGCGCTCGTCGGCCGCGCCCCAGGCGCTCAGCGGCCCGCGGTGCGGGTAGCGGCCGCGGGCGACGAGGTCGGCGACGGTGATGCCGTCGGGGGCGATCGCGGTCTGGGCGAGCAGGCCGAGCGTGCGGGCGACCTCGCGGGCCGGGCGGGTGGCGATGTCGCGCCCGTCGAGCAGCACGGTGCCGGCCCGCGGCTTCAGCACCCGGGCCAGGGCGCGCAGCAGCGTCGACTTGCCGCAGGCGTTGGGCCCGACGATGACGGTGAACGAGTTGTCGGGAATGGCGACGGACAGGCCCTCGGCGACGGTCCGGGCGTCGTACCCCAGCGTCAGCCCATCGCCCCGCAGGCGCTCAGCCACGAACCCTCCTTGCTTGCACGGCCAGGATCCAGACCAGGTAGCCGCCGCCGAGCAGGCCGGTGACGACCCCGACAGGCAGCTGGTGCCCGGGGAACGCGCGCTGGGCGACGACGTCGGCCCCGACCAGCAGCGCGGCCCCCATGAACAGCGACGGCAGCAGGTTGGGCCCCGACGCCCGGGTGAGGCGGCGGGCCAGCTGCGGCGCGGTGAGCGCGACGAACAGCACCGGGCCGGCCGCGGCCGACGCGGCGGCGGCCAGCAGCACGGCCCCGGCCAGGGCGGTCAGCCGCAGCGCGCGGACGTCGACGCCGAGGGCGGTGGCCGGGTCGTCGCCGAGCTCCAGCACCCGCAGCGCCCGGCCGCAGGCGAGCACGATCGGGGCGACGAGCACGACGGCCCCGCCGGCGACGGCGGCGTTGCCCCAGCCGCGGCCGTCGAGGCTGCCGGTGAGCCACAGCACGGCCCGGGCCGCGTCGACGATGTTGGCCCGCACCAGCAGGTAGCTGTTGAGCCCGGTGAGGATGCCGGCCACGCCGATGCCGACCAGGATGAGCCGGTGCCCGTGCCCGCCGCCGCGCCACGCGAGCAGGTAGATGGCGGCGCCGGTGGCGACGGCGGCGAGCACTGAGCCGGTGGCCACCGCGGTGGTGCCGCCGCCGGCGAGGACCACGGCGAGCAGGCCGCCGGTGGCCGAGCCCTGGGTGAAGCCGAGCACGTCGGGACTGCCCAGCGGGTTGCGCACCAGGGACTGGAACACGGCCCCGGCCAGGGCGAGCGCGGCGCCGGCGGCGAGGCCGGTGACGACCCGGGGCAGGCGCAGCTCGCGCACGATGAAGACGTCGGCGGGCGAGCCGTTGCCGAGCAGCGTGCGCACCGCGTCGGGGATGCCGAGGGCGACCAGCGCCGCGAGCCCGGCGGCGGCGGCCAGGACGGCGCCGACCAGGAACGGCCGGCCCTTCACATCCGCCGCCGGCGCACGATGGCGAGGAACCAGCAGCCGCCGAGGACCGCGGTGACCACGCCGACCTGCAGCTCGCCGGGGCGGGCCACGACCCGGCCCAGCACGTCGGAGGCGAGCAGCAGGGCGGGGGCGAGCACCGCGCTGTACACCAGCATCCACCGCACATCGGGTCCCGTGAACGGCCGCACGAGGTGCGGGACCATGAGCCCGAGGAAGACGATCGGGCCGCAGGCCGCGGTGGCCGCCCCGCACAGCAGCACGATGGCCACGGCGGCGGCCGCGCGGATGCGGCCCGGGTGCGCGCCGAGCGAGCGGGCGGCGTCGTCGCCGAGGGCCAGGGCGTTGAGGGGCCGGGCCAGCAGCGCGGTGACGAGCACGCCGGCGGCGACGAACGGGGCGATGAGCGCGGCGGTGCCGGGGCGGGCGGCGGCCAGGGAGCCGGCCACCCAGAACCGCATCCGGTCCAGGGACGCGGTGTCCAGCAGTTGTACGGCGGAGACGTACGCGTACAGGGCCGCGCTGACCGCGGTACCGCTGAGGGCGAGCCCGCCGGGGGATGCGCCGCGCCCCCCGGCCACGGCCCAGACCACGACGGAGACCAGGGCCGCACCGCCGAAGGCGAACCAGACGTAGCCGGCGAGGTCCGTCACGCCGAGGAAGGCGATCGCGGTGACCACGGCGGCCGAGGCCCCCGCGTTGACGCCGAGCAGTCCCGGGTCGGCGAGCGGGTTGCGGGTCAGCGCCTGCATCAGCGCGCCGGCCAGGCCCAGGGCGACGCCGATGAGCAGCCCGAGCACGGTGCGGGGCAGCCGCAGCTGGCGCACGACGGTCGCCCCGGCGGCGCCCGCGTCGGTGAGCCCGTGCCAGACCTCGGCCGGCCCGAGGGCCCGGGCGCCGATGGCGAGGCTCGCGATCGCGACGGCGACGAGCACGCCGATCGCGCCGGCGAGCCGGACGAATGGCAACAAAGACACCACCTTGACAAGGTCAACTTAGGTGAGGCTAACCTATGCATCGACCGAGAGAAAGGCAACCCACCATGTCCTGGAATGTTTCCCGGCGCGGCCTGCTGGCCGGCGTCCTCGGCCTCGGCGCGCTCGCGGCGTGCGGCGAGGCGAAGGCCGGCCCCGGGGAGGGCGACGGCGGCGGCCCGTGGGCCTTCACCGACGACCGGGGCACCGACGTGAGCCTCCCGGCCCGTCCGCAGCGGATCGTCGCCTACGTCGGCTCCGCGGCCGCCCTGCACGACTTCGGCGTCGACCGGCAGCTCGTCGGCACCTTCGGTCCGCTCAAGGGCGCCGACGGCGGCAAGGACCCGCTCGCCGGCGACCTCGACCCGGCGCGGCTGGAGTCGCTCGGCAACGCCTGGGGCGAGTTCAACCTCGAGAAGTACGCCACCCTGCGCCCCGACCTGCTCGTCACCAACATGTACGAGCCGAACGCGCTGTGGTACGTCCCGGACGACAGCAAGGACAAGATCGCCACCCTGGCCCCGAGCGTCGGGCTCACCGTCGCGCGGACCACGCTGCTGAAGGTCATCGAGCGGTACGGCGCGCTGGCCGTCTCGCTCGGCGCCGACGTCAGCGCGAAGCCGGTCGCCGACGCCAAGGCCCGCTTCGAGGCCGCGAGCGAGGCGGTGCGGGCCGCCGTCAAGGCCAACGGCGGCCTCAAGGTGCTCGCCGCCTCGGCCAGCGCCGACCTGCTCTACGTCTCGGATCCGAAGGTGTACGCCGACCTGAGCTACTACCAGGAGCTGGGCGTCGACGTCATCGTCCCCGGCCAGGTCACCGGCGGCTACTTCGAGAACCTGAGCTGGGAGAACGCCGACAAGTACAAGGCCGACGTGATCCTGCTGGACAGCCGTACCTCGGCGCTGCAGCCCAAGGACCTGACCGCCAAGCCGACGTGGGCCGCCCTGCCCGCGGCCAAGGCCGGCCAGATCGTGCCGTGGCTGAGCGAGCCGCGGTTCAGCTACGCCGGCTGCGCCGCCCCCTTGGAGACCCTGGCCAAGGCCCTGCAGAGCGCCCGCAAGGTCGCGTCGTGACCTTCGACTTCTTCGATGTCCACGTGGTACGGCACGAGGCGCTGACCCCCACCGCGGTCCGCGTCACGTTCGCCGGCCCGGCGCTGTCCACGTTCGTCAGCGGCGGCCGCGACCAGCGCTTCAAGCTGTTCTTCCCCCGCCCCGGCCAGCCCGAGCCGCTGGTGCCCCGGGGCGAGGACTGGTTCGCGCAGTGGCGCGCCATGGACCCGTCGACCCGCGGCGTCATGCGCACCTACACGGTGAGCGACCAGCGCCCGGGCGAGTTCGACGTCGAGTTCGCCCTGCACCCGGGCGGCGGCCCGGCCATCCAGTGGGCCGGCCGCGTCCGCGCCGGCGACCGCCTGGTCGCCCTGGGCCCGACGGTGGCCGACAACGGCGGGGTGGACTTCCGCCCGCCGCAGGACACCGAGTGGGTCCTGCTGGCCGGCGACGAGACGGCGCTGCCCGCCCTGGCCGCGATCCGCGCCTGGGTCGGCGATGCCCTTCCGGTGTACTGCTACCTCGCCGCCGAACCGGACCGCTGCCCGGCCCTTGCCGACGCGGTGCGGTGCGACGGCGACCTGCTGACCCCGATCCGCGGCGCCGCCCTTCCGCCCGGCACGCCGTACGCCTGGATCGCCGGCGAGTCGGGCGAGATCCGCGCCCTGCGCCGCCACCTGGTCCAGGACCGCGGCTTCCCGAAGCCGCGCGTGATGTTCACCGGCTACTGGCGCCGGGGCGCCACGGAGGACGACCTGATCGCCGAGTCGGTCGCCTGAGCCGGGGTCGGGCGCCCGTCAGCGCCGCGGGATGAGGCGCTCCACGGTGCTCAGCGGCACGGCGGTGAAGCCGGCCTCGGCGGCCCGGGCGTAGGTGCCGCTGCCGGGGATCTCCGTCAGCGGTCCGTGGAACGGCGTGCCGCCGGCGCCGTCGGTATCCCAGCAGCCGCCGGAGATGCCGAAGACGACCTGGCCGTCGACGACCGGGGCCTGGATCACCGTCACGCCGAGGGGTGAGTTCCTGGCCGCCTGCGGGAACACGAGCCCGAACAGCGCGCCGTCCGGCCCCCAGAGCGGGCCGGGGTTGCCCTCCGCGAACTTGTCGGGCAGTGGCGGCAGCCGCGGCGTCTCGACCCACACGGCGGTGCCGTCCGGGATGTCCGGCCCGCCGAGGGTGCGCACGGCGTTCAGGGTCATCTCGTGGTGCAGCGGGCCGTCGCGGGCGGTCCGGCCGGTCAGCTCGCCGCGGGCCACGACGATCGACGCCCCGAGGCCCAGCACCTGCGGCAGCCGCTCGGCCAGCGGCATGTTGGCGCACGCCTCCGCGTCGGCCAGCGGCGCGGGGCCGTCAGGCTCGGGGCGGGTGACGAACCAGCCGGCCGCGGCCAGCAGGACGGCCACGACCGGGGCGGCCGCGACGGCCAGCCGGCGCCGTCCGCGCTGGTGTCCCTCCATCAGGTCCTCTTCTCATCGGCGCCGTGCCGCCGGGGAACCCGGGCGCCGCGCCGCCCGAGGAGTACCCTACGCCGTCAGCCCGTGCGCAGCGTGGCGCCGAGCGAGTTGTTGATCGTGCGCATGGAGGAGAAGTACACCCAGGAGCTGCAGTAGATGTCCGCGGTCCCCAGGCGGACGCCGACGCAGTTGGTCCAGGTCTTCTGCACGGCCTGGATCATGCCGGTCGCCCGCACCTGCGTGTCGCCGACGGTGGTGAAGACGGGCCCACCGCTGTCCCCCTGGGTGGCGGCGATGGTGTCGTTCTGCTGGTGGCCCTCGATGGTCCAGAAGTCGGCGCCCATGCCGTCGTTGTGCAGCACCCACATGTTCGTGACCTTGATGTTGCAGCGGACGCCGGAGTTGGCGCCGCTGGTGCACACCAGGTCGTTGAGGCCGACGTCGCCGTAGCCGATCACGGTCTTCTTGTAGCCTGCCGTGTTGTTCCAGGCGCCGTCGAACATCCAGTAGAACCCGCCGGCGGTCATCACCCGGGCCGCGCCCTCCGGCGAGTTGACCAGCCCGTCGCCGTAGGTGTAGCCGCTGTACACGGTCTTGTAGTCGTGCTGCCAGCAGTGCCGGGCCGTCGTCGTGCGCGCGACGCCGTTGAGGATGATGCCGAAGCCGCTCGTGCAGAAGCTGGTGGTGCTCGGCGACGACATCAGGCCGCCCGCGTTGAACGCCGGCGAGTCGCTGTCCCGGGTGGCGGTCGCCGCCACGAGCGGCCCGCTGTCGCTGGTGATGGACACGTCGACGCCGAGCTGCGCCGATATCGCCCCGGCGGTGGACGCGTCGAGCGCGGCCCGACCGGCCGCCGGCGCGCCGGCCTGGTCGCCGCGGATCACGATGCCGTCGAAGTCGGCCGCGATCGCGCCGACGGAATGCAGCGTGAACCCCGCGAGCGCGCCCTTGCCCGAACTGTGGAAGGCCGCCGTGGCCGCGGCGATCAGCTGACCGCGGCTGTACTTGCGCTGCTTGAACGTCACGGACACGCCGAGGCGCTTCGCCTCCTTGCGGATGCCGTCCTGCAGGGCGCTCGCCGGGCCGTACCACAGCACGGTGGTCGAAAGGTCGGCGGCGTCGTTGACGGACTCGATGTAGCCGGTGTCCTCGATGCCCGGCTGGGTGATGATCCACGTCCGCAGTTGCATCAGCCGGTCCTGGCGGGCCGCCAGCGCCGGCTGGACCAGCAGGGCGCTCCCGTCGCCCGCCTGGCCGGCGGGCGGTGGCGTCTCGTCCGCGGCGGCCGGAAGTGCGGGCGCCGCGACCAGCGCGGCGATGCCGATGGCGGTGACGAAGAATCGGTGTCGGCGGTTCACGCAGGTGTCCTCTCCCCGAAGAGAGTGACACCATACATAAACTGCGATCACTGCGTTGTCCCGTGGGACAAACCGCTCAGCCAGGGTAGCGGCGCGGGGTCCAGACGCGCGTGCCGTCGTGGCGGGTCTGCGAGGAGCCGATGATGAGCAGCGTGCGCATGTCCACTTCGGACGGTTCCAGGGCGGCGAGGTCGACCACCCGCACCGACTCCTCCGGCCCGCCCACGTCGCGGCCGATCACCACCGGGGTGTCGGCGGCGCGGTGCTGCAGCAGCAGCTCCTTGGCCGCCTCCACCTGCCAGGTGCGCGAGCGCGAGCCCGGGTTGTAGATCGCGATCACCAGGTCCGCCGCGGCCGCGGCCGAGAGCCGGGAAGCGATGACGTCCCACGGCTTGAGCCGGTCGGACAGCGACAGCACGCAGAAGTCGTGCCCGAGTGGCGCCCCGGCCCGGCTGGCCACCGCCTGGGCCGCGGTGAGCCCCGGCAGCACGCGGACGGGCACGTCCTTCCAGCGCGGCTCCGCGGCGACCTCCAGCACGGCCGCCGCCATGGCGAAGACGCCGGGGTCCCCGGAGGACACGACGGCCACCCGCCGCCCGTTCTTGGCCAGGGAGAGCGCGAACTCGGCCCGCTCCTCCTCGACCCGGTTGTCCGAGGCGTGCCGCCGCTGCCGGGGGTTGACCGGAACCCGGTCCAGGTACGGCTTGTACCCCACCAGGTCGTCGGCGGCGGCGAGCGCGGCCTGGGCCTGCGGGGTGAGCCAGTCCCGCCCGGCCGGTCCGAGGCCGACGACCACGACCTCCCCGGCGGCCGGCGAAGGCGGGGCCGCCGCGAGGGCGGCCGCGGTCTCGTCGTGGACCTTCGACGGCAGCAGGGCGAGGGAGAAGTACGGCACGGTCGACGGATCAACGCCGGCCAGTGGCGCGGTGCGCTGCCCGCCGGTGGTGGCCCGCTCGACGTACCAGGCGTCCTGCAGCCGCCCGGCCTGCTCGAGCGCGGATCGGACGTTGCCGAACGTGCGGCCCAGCTTCAGGATCGCGGCCGAGTCGGTGGCGGCCAGCCGCGCGGCCAGCTCGTCCGGGGGCAGGGTGCCGGGCAGCACGGTGAGCACCTCGTCGCGCTCCACCAGCGGGCGGCCCAGCACGGCCGAGGCGCCGGAGACGGAGGTCACGCCGGGGACGACGGACGTGCGGTACCGCTGCGAGAGTCTCTTGTGCATGTGCATGTAGGAGCCGTAGAACAGCGGGTCGCCCTCGCACAGCACGACGACGTCGCGGCCGGCGTCCAGGTGGGCGGCGAGGCGGGCGGCCCAGGCGTCGTAGTGCTCCTCGATGACCGCGCGGTAGTCCGGGGTGTCCTCGGTGGTCACCGGGTAGACGAGGGCCTCCTCGATCTGCTCCGGGCGCAGGTACGGCGCGGCGATCGTGCGGGCGATGCTGCGGCCGTGGCGGGCGCTGTGGTAGGCCACCACCGGGGCGGCGGCGACGATCCGGGCCGCCTTGACCGTCACCAGCTCGGGGTCGCCGGGGCCGAGCCCGACGCCGTAGAGGCTCCCGCTGTCCACTGTGGTCATTCCTTCTCGTCCGCGATCGCGTTGACGGCGGCGGCCGTCATCGCGCTGCCGCCCCGGCGGCCGTGCACGACCAGGTACTCCAGGTCCGACCCGGCCAGGGCCAGTTTCGACTCGGCGGCGCCGATGAAGCCGACCGGGATGCCGAGCACCGCGGCCGGGCGGCCGGCGCCCTCGGCGACCATCTCCAGCAGCCGGAAGAGCGCGGTCGGGGCGTTGCCGATGGCCACGACGGCGCCGTCGAGGCGGCCCCGCCACAGCTCGAGCGCCGCCGCGCTGCGGGTGGTGGCGAGGCGCGCGGCGAGCTGCGGTACACCCGGATCCCGCAGCGTGCAGATGACCTCGTTGTCCCGGGGGAGCCGGGCGCGGGTGACCCCGGAGGCGACCATCTCGGCGTCGCAGAGGATCGGCGCACCGGCCCGCAGCGCGGCCCGGGCGGCGGCGACCACGCCGGGGGAGTGCCCGACGTCGGCCGGCAGGTCCACCATCCCGCAGGCGTGGATCATGCGCACGGTCACCTGGGCCACGTCGGCAGGCAGCGCGGACAGGTCGGCCTCGGCCCGGATCGTGGCGAACGAGCGGCGGTAGATCTCCGCGCCGTCGCGGATGTAGTCCGTCATACGACCGCGCTCCGGTACCCCTGCGGCGTCGCCACCATCTCCACGTGCCTTCCCTTCGGCGCGCCGCAGCGCCGCTCGCAGCCGGCCCAGTGGACCGGAAGTCCGCCGGGGTCCCGCGGCCGGGCGTCCGCGCGGACATCGGCCAGTGCCTTGGCGCAGCCCGGCCGCCCGGCGCACGCCGTCACCCCGGTCCACGGAGAGGGATCAGAATCCGGCATCGGTACGCCCGGCAGCACGACGGTCCGCCAAGGCGTGACAATGATCTCCTTCGCGGCATCCTCGAACCGCAATGCGGGCGTGAGGAGCCCGAGCGGCACGACAACCCCTGGCGGCGGACCGGCGAACACGGGCAGATCGCACAGGTCGACGGAAGCGCGCAGCCGGTGGGCCACCCGCGCCGGACCGTCGCGCAGCTCGGCCAGCCGCCACGCCTGCGACTCCTGCGCGACCCGCTCGGCCAGGAATGCCAGAGCGGCCGCCACCAGCAAGGACGCGCCCCCGGTGGCGGTGGTCGGCAGACCCGCGAGCACCAGGCGGCCGCCGTGCAGCCCCACGTCCCCGAGCAGCGGCGTCACGTCCCCGCGCCCGTCGTCGATCGTGGCCAGGAACCGCCCTGGCAGGTCGGCCAGCGCGGGTGTCGCGCACAGCAACGCGTCGAACTCGCGGACGAGCCCTCGCACATCGCCGAGCGGGCTGGCGATGATGTTGCGCACCCGCTCGTGGGTCGCCGACGGCAGGAGCCCGGCCGCCGCCAGCCGCTCGCCCAGCTCGATCTCCGCGCCCGGGCGCAGGCCGCGGACCTGCACGTTCGCCCGCGAGGTGAGCTCCAGCACCGGGTCGCCCAGCTCGGCCGCGGCGGCCCGCAGCACGCCCAGCTGATCCGCGGTGAGCAGCCCGCCGGGCAGCCGGACCCGGGCCAGGCCGCCGTCCGCGGCGGCGTGCACCTGCACGGCGCCGGGGCACCGGTCGGGGGCGTCGCGTTCGCTGGGAGGCTGCACGGGGCGGATACTACCTGCGCTTGACTCGGCGGCGGCCGGTCAAGGAGAGTTGGCGACGCTGTACACAGCAACGGCGACGTGTGGAGGAACCCGGTGCGAGTCCGGGGCGGTCCCGCCACTGTGACCGGGAACGAGCCTCCAGCGCCGATCCGGAAGTCAGGAACTCCTCCGCCGCCGGAACCCACCCACCGACTTGGGGCGCGGACCCCGAGGGAGGACCCCGGCGTGATCCTGCTGCTGTCGACGTCCGACACCGACCTGCTCAGCGCCCGCGCGAGCGGCGCCGAATACCGGCTGGCCAACCCGTCCCGCACCGCCGTGGAGGACCTGCCGGGGCTGGCCGAGGGCGCCGAGCTGATCGTCGTGCGCTTCCTCGGGGCGTACCGCGACTGGGCCGACGGCCTCGACGCGCTCCTGGCCACCGGCCGCCCGGTGGTGATCCTCGGCGGCGAGCAGGCCCCCGACGCCGAGCTGATGAGCCACTCCACGGTGCCGGCCGGCCTCGCCGCCCAGGCCCACGCCTACCTCGCCTTCGGCGGCCCGGCCAACCTCGCCGAGCTGCACCGGTTCCTGTCCGACACCGTGCTGCTGACCGGCCACGGCTTCGCCCCGCCGGTGGAGACGCCGGCCTGGGGCGTGCTCGAGCGCGAGGCGGCCGCGACCGGCGGCCCGACGGTGGCGGTCATCTACTACCGGGCCCACCACGTGTCCGGCAACACCGCGTTCGTCGAGCGGCTGTGCGACGCGATCGAGGCCGAGGGCGCCAACGCGCTGCCGGTCTTCGCCGCCTCCCTGCGCACCGCCCCGCCGGAGCTGCTCGACACGCTGCGCCGGGCCGACGCGCTCGTCGTCACCGTGCTCGCGGCCGGCGGCACCCGCCCGGCCGACGCCCAGGCCGGCGGCGAGGACGAGGCCTGGGACGTCGGCGCCCTGGCCGCCCTCGACGTGCCGATTCTGCAGGGCCTGTGCCTGACCAGCAGCCGCGAGGGCTGGGACGGCAGCGACGACGGGCTCTCGCCGCTGGACACCGCCACGCAGGTCGCCATCCCGGAGTTCGACGGCCGGATCATCACCGTGCCGTTCTCGTTCAAGGAGATCGACGAGGACGGCCTCACCGTCTACGTCGCCGACCCCGAGCGGGCGGGGCGGGTGGCCGGGATCGCCGCCGCCCACGCCCGGCTGCGCGGCCTGGCCAACGCGGACAAGCGGATCGTGGTCATGCTCAGCGCGTACCCGACCAAGCACTCCCGCATCGGCAACGCCGTCGGCCTGGACACCCCGGCCAGCGTCGTGCGGCTGCTCGCCGCGTTGACCGAACGCGGGTACGACCTCGGCGAGGGCTTCCCGGCCGAGGGCGACGCGCTCATCCACGAGCTCATCGCGGCCGGCGGCCAGGACGTCAACTGGCTCACCGAGGAGCAGCTGAGCGGCAACCCGGTCCGGATCTCGGCCGAGCGGTACGCCGCCTGGTTCGCCACCCTGCCCGAGGACCTGCGGGCCGGCATGGAGCAGCACTGGGGCCCGGCCCCGGGCGAGCTCTTCGTCGACCCGGCCACCGGCGACATCGTGCTCGCCGCCCTGCGCCGCGGCAACGTCGTGGTCATGGTCCAGCCGCCGCGCGGCTTCGGCGAGAACCCGGTCGCCATCTACCACGACCCCGACCTGCCGCCGAGCCACCACTACCTGGCCGCGTACCGCTGGCTGGCCGACGAGTTCGGCGCCCACGCGGTCGTCCACGTCGGCAAGCACGGCAACCTGGAGTGGCTGCCGGGCAAGACGGTCGGCATGTCGGCCGGCTGCGGCGCCGACGCGGCCCTGGGCAACCTGCCGCTGGTCTACCCGTTCCTGGTCAACGACCCCGGCGAGGGCACCCAGGCCAAGCGCCGGGCCCACGCCACCCTCGTCGACCACCTGGTCCCGCCGATGGCCCGGGCCGACACCTACGGCGACATCGCCCGCCTGGAGCAGCTGCTCGACGAGCACGCCACGATCGCCGCGCTCGACCCGGCCAAGCTGCCGGCCATCCGGGCCCAGATCTGGACCCTGATCCAGGCCGCCCGCCTCGACCACGACCTGGGCCTGGCCGACCGGCCGCACGACGCCGAGTTCGACGACTTCCTGCTGCACGTCGACGGCTGGCTGTGTGAGGTCAAGGACGTGCAGATCCGCGACGGGCTGCACATCCTGGGCCAGGCCCCGACCGGGCCCGCGCGCGTCGACCTCGTCCTGGCCATGCTCCGCGCCCGGCAGATGTGGGGCGGCCAGGTCGCGGCGCTGCCGGGCCTGCGGGAGGCCCTGGGCCTGGACGAGATGTCCGGATCGCGGCTCTCCGTGGACGACGCGGAGGCGCGCGCCCGGGCGCTGGTCGAGGCCATGGAGGCCCGCGACTGGGATGCGTCGGACATCTCGGATCTGTCGGAAAATCCGGAAGTTGTACGGGTACTGCGGTTCGCCGCCGCCGAGATCATTCCCCGGCTGGCGAGGACCACCGACGAGCTCACGATGGTCCTGCACGCGCTCGACGGCGGCTACGTCCCGGCCGGCCCCAGCGGCTCGCCCCTGCGCGGGCTCATCAACGTCCTGCCGACCGGCCGCAACTTCTACTCGGTCGACCCGAAGGCGGTCCCGAGCCGCCTCGCGTGGGAGACCGGCCAGGCGATGGCCGACTCGCTCCTGGCGCGGTACCGGGCCGACCACGGCGACTGGCCCCGCTCCGTCGGGCTGTCCATGTGGGGCACCAGCGCCATGCGTACCGCCGGCGACGACATCGCCGAGGCCCTCGCCCTGCTCGGCGTCCGCCCGGTCTGGGACGACGCCTCCCGCCGGGTCAGCCGCCTGGAGCTCGTCGGCCTGCCCGAGCTGGGCCGCCCGCGCATCGACGTGACCATGCGCATCAGCGGCTTCTTCCGCGACGCCTTCCCGCACGTGGTCGCCCTGCTCGACGACGCCGTGCGGCTGGCCGCCGACGCCGAGGAGCCCGACGAGGACAACTTCGTGCGCGCCCACGTGCGGGCCGACCTGGCCGCCCACGGCGACGACCGCCGCGCCACCCTGCGCGTGTTCGGCTCCAAGCCCGGCGCGTACGGCGCGGGCATCCTCCCGCTCATCGACAGCCGGAACTGGCGCGACGACCGGGACCTCGCCGAGGTCTACGCCGTGTGGGGCGGCTACGCGTACGGCCGCGGCGTCGACGGGATCGAGGCCCGCACCGACATGGAGGGCGCGTACCGCAGGATCTCCGTCGCGGTCAAGAACACCGACACCCGCGAGCACGACATCGCCGACTCGGACGACTACTTCCAGTACCACGGCGGCATGGTCGCCACCGTCCGCGCCCTCACCGGCCGGGCGCCCGCCGCCTACGTCGGCGACAGCACCAACCCCGACGCGGTGCGGACCCGCACCCTGAGCGAGGAGACCGCGCGCGTCTTCCGGGCCCGGGTGGTCAACCCGAGGTGGCTGGCCGCCATGCGCCGGCACGGCTACAAGGGCGCCTTCGAGCTCGCCGCGACCGTCGACTACCTGTTCGGCTTCGACGCCACCGCGGGCGTGGTCGCCGACTGGATGTACGAGAAGCTCGCCGAGTCCTACGTCTTCGACCCCGACAACCACAAGTTCCTGACCGAGTCCAACCCGTGGGCGCTGCACGGCATCGCCGAGCGCCTCCTGGAGGCGGCGGAGCGGGGCCTGTGGGAGCACCCCGAACCGTCCACCCTGGACTCACTGCGCGAGGTGTACCTCGAGACCGAGGGCGACCTCGAGGACCACTGAGGCGTTCAGGCGGTCCGCTCGGCGGCCATGACCACCGTGGTGTAGCGCATGACGAAGTCCTCGCGCACCACGGCGGCCACGCCGTCGAGCGCCTCGCCGAGGGTCCGCGGGTCGAGCCGGTTCAGGGTGCCGAACGTGGGCAGCACGTCGAGCCACTCGGCGGGGGTGTACGAGCGCTCCCACGGGAAGCGCCACTCCTGCGGCTCGCCGAACCGGCCGGTGGCCCGCGCCCCGTCGGCCGCCCTGGCCGCGAGGATCGCGTAGGAGTCCGGCCCGACCTGCCACCGGTGGGCCTGCGGCATGTCCGGCAGCACCCGGCGGAAGACGGCCGTCATGCCCTCGGCCACGTCGTCGGGCGGGACGAAGGCGTTCCAGAACGTGGCGAGGAGGCCGGCTGGGCGCAGTACCGCCGCGGCCTTCGAGGCCCCGGCCTCGGGGTCGATCCAGTGCCAGGCCTGGGCCGCCACGACCGCGTCGAAGGTGCGCCCGGCCGGCTCCCAGGCCTCGATGGTGGCCACCTCGACGTCGAGCCCGCGCCGCCGGGCCTCCTCGGCCATCCGCGGGTCGGGGTCGACCCCGAGCACGTCGCAGCCGCGTTGTTGCAGCAGCCGCGCCGCGATGCCGGTGCCGCAGCCGACGTCGAGGACGTCCCGGCGGCGCTCGGCGAGCCGCTCGATCAGCGCGTCCGGGTACGTCGGGCGGGCGCGGTCGTAGCGCTGGGCGTTGACCCCGAAGGACTCCGCTACCGTTCGGTGGTGATGGGTTTCGTCAGCAGTGGGCATGTGCCCACTCTAGTGGGCGGTTGCCCACTCGACAATGCAAGGGAGTGCGGGTGCCGACCGGAGTGGCCCTTCGCGACGTGCGCGAGCAGCTGTTCGACGCCGCCGACCGCATCCTGCTGCGCGCCGGCCCGAGCGGGCTGACCAGCCGCGCCGTGACCACCGAGGCGGGCGTGGCCAAGGGCGTGCTGCACCGGCACTTCGAGGACTTCGACGCCTTCCTGGCCGACTTCGTGCTCGACCGGGTGGACCGGATGGACGCCCGCGCGGCCGCCCTGCGCGACGCCGCCGGCACCGGCGAGGTGGCCGACAACGTCGCCGACGCCCTGGCCGCCGTCTTCGGCTCGGTCGCGGTGTCCATCGTCGCCCTGGTCACCTTCCGCGACGAGCTGCGCGCCCGGCTGCGCGAGTCCTGGCCGGCCGGCGTGCCGGTGCTGACCGACCTCGCCGTCATGCTCGACAGGTACCTGTCCGCGGAGCGCGACCTGGGGCGCCTCCCCGGTTCGGCCGACGTGAGCACCCTGGCGGCGATGCTGGTCGGCTCGGCCCACCTGCTCTACGCCGACCGCACCGGCCCGGCCCCGACCCCGGACGCCGTCCGCCGGGTGGTCGCGGCGGTGCTGGCCCGGGCGTGACGCCGACGATCGTCCGGGCCTGCCTGCGGGACGGGCGCGGGGGCAGCCCCACCGCCGTGCTCGACGACGGGCCGTTCGACGACGCCGAGCGCCGGGCCGTCCCGCCCAGGGCCGGCACCTCGCACGCCGTGTACCTCGGCGAAGGCCCCCGCCTGCGCTTCTTCACCGCCACGGGCGAGCTGCCGGCCTGCGGCCACGGCACCGTGGCCGCCCTCGCCGTCCTGGCCGCCCGCGCCCCGCACGGCCGCGTGGCCCTCACCCTGCGGGCCGGCCCCCGCGCGTTCCACGGCCGGGCCGAGCGCAACGGCGACGAGTACGAGGCCTGGTTCGACCCCGGCCCGGTCACCCTGCGCGCCCCGCGGCCCGCGGAGGCCGCCCCGATCCTCGCCGCGCTGGGCCTGACGGCGGCCGGCCTCGCCGACGGGCCCTGCGTGGCCGGCGTCGGCCGGGAGCGCCTCCTCGTCCCGGTCCCCGGCCGCGCGACCCTCGCCGCGCTCGCGCCCGACCTGACCGCCCTGCGCGCGGCGTGCGACACCGCCGGGATGCTGGGCTGCTACGTGTACAGCGCCCCGGACGCGCGCGGCCGCGCCGCCGCCCGCATGTTCGCCCCGTCGATCGGCGTGCCCGAGGACATCGCCAACGCCAACAGCACCGCCTGCCTGGCCGCGCGGCTCGCCGGGGACGGCATCGGCTCGGTCGCGGTCGACATGGGCGACGCCCTCGGGGAGCCGGCCACGATCCGGGCGAGCGCCCACGCAGGAGCGATCGAGGTCGGCGGGGCCGCCCGGCCGGTTTGAGTGAGCCGGTGACCGGGTTGTGCATCTTCCCGCGATCACGGACCGGGCTCGTCGCCGCGCGCGTGACCCGCGCGCCGCCGGGCCAGCAGCACGCCGAGCGCCACGGCGGTGGCTGCGCCCTGCACGACCAGCACCGGACCGAGCGTCAGCCCGGTCGCGTAGGCCTTGACGAGCAGCGCCACGAGCCCGCCGATCACCACCGCCAGCGCGACCGGCCTCCTGCGCCGCGCGTAGCCCGCGAACGCGGCGGCGTACCAGGCCAGGCCCACGGCCGTGGGCACGGTCGGCACGAAGAAGGCGAGCTCGTCGTCCGGGTTGTCCTTCGTGTCGCGCGTGACGCCGGCCGCGCTGACCCGGTACACCTTCCCGCGGTACCACTCCAGCGTGGCCGGCAGCCCCTCCACCGGATCGAGCCGCCACTCGCCCGGCACGGCCGCGACGAGTACCGTGGCCCCGTCACCGGTGGTGAGCCGCTCCCCGTCGTCGGTGTGCGCGATGTCCACGACCCGGACGGGTTCGCTGCTGCGGTCGCTGTCGTGGTGGTACCGCCACGACCCCACGAGATCCGACGCCAGCACGACCACCGAGGCCACGGCTAGCGCCCCGAACAGCAGCACGGCGACGACCCCGACCCAGTAGGACCCGCTCGCCCCCGGCTCGAGCCCCGGCGGCGGTCCGAACCGGCCCGGCCGCGCCACGTGGGCCACCACGGCGACGAGGCGCAGCGTGCGGTACAACACCAGGAACCCGACCACGACGCACAGCCCGACGTCGGCGAGGACGAGCACGGACTCGGCCACGACGGAGACCGGCGTCTCGTCGGCGGAGTCGTCCCGGATCGGCCGGATGCTGTCGAACCCCAGCGTCACCGCGACCGGCGCCACCGCCCACGCGAGCGCCCAGCCGAACGCCGCGGCCGCCCCGCGCACGGTGACCGGCGGCTCGTACTCCCGATCGGCCCGGCCGCCCACGGCCCGCCGCCGAACCGAGACACTGCCCCAGCCGAGCAGCCCGAGCCCGGCGATGAGCATCGCAACGCCCGCGCTCATCGGCACCCAGGTGGACCCCGCCACGAGCGCGAGCCCCGGCCCGAGCACCCCGCCCAGCCAGGCGGCGAACCACCACGCCACGCGCACGGGTCGATTGTGGCCGATGCCCGCCACTCAGCTCTCGGCGTCGAGCAGCGCCATGAGCGGGATCGCGGCCCGCGGCACGGCGGCCCGGAACTCGTCGGCGCCGAGCGTCTCCCGGATCGTCCGCAGCTGGTCGATGTCGTCGCGGGCCGACGGGCTGTTCAGCTCCTGCCAGATGGCGAGGGCCTCGCAGTGCAGCCGCACCGCCTCGCGCAGGCGGCCGGCCTCGGTCATCTGCGCGCCGCGCCGGCTCGCCGAGGTGGCCACGGCCGCGCGGTCGCCGGCGTCCCACCCGGCCAGGGTCTTCGCCTCCGCCAGCGCCGCGCCCAGCCCCTGCCCGGCCACCTCGGCCATGTAGGCCCGCGGGTCCGCGATGCCGGCCGAGGCCAGCAGGCGCTCGATCCGCTGCTCGATGTCGGCGAAGCGGGCGTGGCCCGATCGCAGGAACGCGTCGAGGTACTCCAGGGTGCGCGGGTGCCCGCCCGCCTCCGCATGGATGCGTTCCAGCTCGTCCTCGCCCAGGTCCGCCAGGCTCGGCAGGCGCGACATCAGCCGGCGGCTCTCCGGCCACGGCAGGGGCCCGACGCGGTGGGCGGGCAGGCCGAGGTCCGCCTCCTGGCCGGCGATCAGGATCAGGGGCAGGGCCTGGCCGCGCCAGCCGTCCAGCAGCTCGCGCAGGTCCGGGTCGGCCGGCGCCCAGCCGTCGCCGTCACGGACCAGGTTGTCCTCGAAGTCGTCGATCACCAGCAGCAGCCGGTCGCCGCGCAGGGTCCGGCGCAGGACGTCCAGGCGGTCGGCCCAGGGGTGCGCGGCGTCGCGGACGAACGCGGCCACCTTGATGTACGACGGGCCGCCCGCGTCGGCGCGCCCGACCGCGTACGCCAGCAGCGCCAGCCCGGCCGCGTCGAGCACGTCGTCCACGTCGGTCCGGCCGGTCACCCCGGCGACGATGCCCGCGTCCGGGCCGAGCCGGCGGACCAGCTCGGCGGCCAGCGTGGACTTGCCCACCCCGCGGGCGCCGTGGATGTACGCCCCGGGCCGGCCCTCCTCGTCCAGCAGCGCGTGCAGCCGGCGCAGGTCGGCCCGCCGCCCGATGAACTCGCCGACCGGACGGGCCAGGAGCCCCTCGACCACCACGGGCGGCTCCTCGGCCACCGGCTCGGGCCGGGCGTGCGGGTCGAGCAGGGCCGGGGCGGCATCGGCCTGGTAGAGCGCGGGCGGCGTGCGCAGGACCGAGGACTCCACGGCCACCCGGACCGCGGTCGTGACGTCGGCGCCGGCCGCGAGCCCCCGGTAGAGGTCGTGGGCGAACGCCGTCGCCTCCCGCCCGCTGACCGGCCCGGTCATCGCGACCACCTGCGGCACCCCGGCGGCCATCAGCGCCTCGGCCAGCGAGGGCCCCGCGGCGGGATCGACGTCGAGCACCACCAGCCGGGGCGCCTGATAGGCGACGCAGAGGGCGGCCAGCTCGGCCGCGCCGACGCGGTCCGGCCGCCCGTCCTCGGTCTCGAGCAGGACCGCGTCGGCCACGCCGTGGCAGGCGAGGTGCAGCACGTGACACGGCTCGCGAACCAGCGCGTCGGCGATCGCCGCACGGGTGCCCTGGTTGAGCAGGCGCACGTGCGCGCGGGAGCGGGCGGGTCGCACGGCGTCGAGGATGGCGCGGAACCGAGCCTCCAGGTCCAGGTCGGGCGCCGAGTCGGGGTTGGCCGGCACGACCAGGATGCGCAGCGGCCCCGGCCCGGGCGGCGGGACCGCGACGTCGGCCCGGACCCGGCGGAACAGGCGCACCGATGCCCGCCGGGCCAGCGGTGCCGAGTCACCGGGCAGGGTCAGCAGCTCCCAGGGCACGGCGGCGAGCGCCGGGTCCGCGGTCTCGATCGCCACCGACAGGCACGCGCCGCGCCGCTCGGCCGCCTCGACCAGCCCGGCCAGCTCGGCGAGCACGTCGCGGTGCACCGGCTGCCGGGCGTTGGCGGCGCCGTCGGCCAGCCGGACGCCGTCGGGGCCGAGCAGGGTGGAGCGCCCGGCGGCGAGCTCCAGGGTGACCGCCTCGACGGCCGCCCCCGGGTAGGCCGGCCGCTTCCCGGCCGGCGCGCCCGCCCCCGTCCGCGGCAGCCGCAGCCCCTCGAGGACGGCGACGACGCGCTCGTACGCGGCCCGCGCGCTCAGCCCGGCCAACCCGATCGCCCGCCGCGCGCCGGCCGGCGCCGCGTCCGGCACGACCGGGAGCACGGACAGCCAGCCGGGCGCGGAACGCCGCAGCTCCAGGCCGGCCGCGGCGGTCACGATCGGCAGCACCAGCGCCGTGCCCGCGAGCAGCTTCGGGATCCGCTCGGGATCGTGTTCCTCGACGGTGGCCGGCCAGCCCTCGGTCTCCAGGACCCAGCGCAGCCAGTCGGCCCACGCGCGGTCCGCCTCCACGCACACGATCCGAAGCTCCCGCGGCTCGGCCGGCCCGGCCTCGAAGGCGGCGATCAGCCGGCGGCGGTCGGCGTCCGCGAGCGGGGCCGCGCGGGTCACCCCGCCCCCGATGATCACCCCGGTCAGCCGCTCGAGCGCGGCCAGGAGCGTGTCCTCCAGCAGGGGCCGGTCCCGGACGGTCGCGAGCGTCTCCTCGTAGGCGTACAGCGGCTTGTACGGGACCTCGACCGCGGCCCAGAAGGCGTCGGGCCCGGCGAACCCGGCCGGGTCGAGCAGCGGGGCGAAGCGGCGGCGCACGTAGTCGCGGCGGGCGTCGGCCCGGGCCTGCTCGGCGTCCTCCACCCGCAGCAGCGCCGGGACCATCCGGATCGGGCGGTCGCCGCGCAGCGCGAGGACCCGCTCGGCCACGGCCACCGCGCCGTCGATGCTCTGCCCGTTGAGCGTCACGCAGTTGACCAGGACGTCGGGCAGCTGCACGGTGCAGATGCCGGCGGTGTCGGCCAGGCCGGTGCGGCTGTCGACGAGCACGTAGTCGTAGTCGGCCAGCAGGCGGCGGCGCAGCGCCTCCAGGAACGGGCCGCCCCCGTGCCGCCGGTACAGGTCGTTCCAGTCGAACAGGTCGACCCGCTCGGCATAGGTGTCGTCCTGGCGGCCGGCCGGCACGAGGGACAGCGCGCCGCCGTCCGGGAAGTTCCAACGGACCGGGATGCTGTACGGCGTGAGGTCGGTGAACCGCGCGAAGAGCGCCTCGCCGCCGTCGTCCTCGGCGCCCATGACGGCCGTCGTGTAGTCCCAGAACAGGTTGATGAGCCCGTCCGTGCCGCGCAGCTGCGGGTCGAGCAGGAACGGGTGGAAGTACCGGTGCAGGCCCGGCGCCTCGAGATCCCAGTCGATCGCGAGCACCCGGTGCCCCCGGCCGGCCAGGATCCAGGCGACGTTGGCCAGGGCCATCGAGCGGCCGGCCCCGCCCTTGTACGAGTAGAACGTGACGATGCCGCTCACGCCGCCGCCTCCGCAGGCTCCGGCGACGTCGCGACGTAGCTGTGTTGATGGTGAGCGGCTCCTGCGCTTCGCTCCGGACCGCTCACGCCGCCGCCTCCGCAGGCTCCGGCGACGTCGCGACGTAGCTGTGTTGATGGTGAGCGGCTCCTCCGCTTCGCTCCGGACCGCTCACGCCGCCGCCTCCGCAGGCTCCGCCGACGTCGCGACGTAGCTGTGTTGATGGTGAGCGGCTCCTCCGCTTCGCTCCGGACCGCTCACGGGCCCACCAGCCGCGGCCGATCGGCGGGCCCGCCGGCCGGGAACTGCAGGCGGATCCGGCCCAGCGCCCGGACCCTCGTCTGCGCCTCGAGGTAGGCGCCCCTCAGGTCCGTGCGGAACGCCGGCAGCGTCTCGGAGCCCTGGCGGAAGGTCGGGTCGGGGCGCAGCACGGTCTTCGGCATCGCCGCGATCAGGAGCTTGTCGAGCTCGCCGGCCCGGGTCTTGGCCTCGCCGTCGTCCCGGCTGCGCGGCACCATGACCACCGCGCCGACCTCGTTGCGGTCGTCGTACCCGCGCAGCTCGTCCCGGTACGGCGCCAGCCCGGCGGCCCAGGCGTCGACCAGCACGACCACCACGTCGTTGGCCGCGCCGGCCTCGTCGAGCACCTCGCGCAGCGGGCGCCCGGCCGGCTGGAGGTACACGTTGGTGCCCAGCCCGGCGAGGACCCCCGTGGCGTACGCCGACAGCGGATGGTCGTCCGGCGCCGGGAACGGCCGCCAGTCGCACGACCCCGCGCCGTAGTAGTCCAGCTCCTGGCGTACCGCCGCCATCTCCTGCTGGCTGCCGGCCACCACGACGATCCGCACGCTGCCGTCGCGCTCCCGGCCGGTCGCCGCGACCGGCGCCGTCCCACCCGGGGCCGCGTCCGGGAACGCCTGCGCGATGTCGTCCCACGTCGGCCGGGGCGACATCTGCGGCAGCCGATCGGGTGCCTGCACGATGTCGCGGATCCGCATGGCCAGTTCGGTGACGATATCCTGGTAGCGCCGCTCGAGATCGTCGTTCTTGCCCATGCGCTGCACGATCCACCGCAGCCCGCGCTCGGCGTACTCCTCGCCGAGCGCCGCACCCCACAGCTGCGGCCTGGAGGCGACCGCGGGCCGGCCGGGCGTCGGCAGCCAGTTCACCGGCAGGATGCGCCCGGGCTTACCCCCGGCCCGGGCGGTCATCACCGCCCACTCCTTGCCGCAGTACGGCCGGGTGAAGTACGTCGGCGAGTACACGGCCACCATGACGCCACACGTGCAGGCCACGTCGATGATCCCGGCCGCCCAGTCGTCGCCGACCTCCACGCCCCGGTAGTCGATGAACCCGGCGTCCTCGAGCGCACAGCCGATGAGCGCGCGTGCCTCGCCGCGCAGGTCGGTGAAGAACCTCTCCAGGTAGGGGTCGAAATCCTGCCGGGCGTAGCTGAACAGGAAGTGCCGCACTACCTCTCCCGGGGTGGCCTCACGGCGGGGCGAAGCCCCCATTCAACCATCCGCATACCCGGATCGGGATCGCCTGAGCGGCCGCCGCCCGGCCCACCCTCCGGCCCGCCCGCTCGGCCCGCCCGCTCGGCCCGCCCGCTTGGCCCGCCCGCTCGGCCCGTCCGCCAAGCCTGCCCCTCCGGACGATGCCTCACCGGCGGCGGGGTCGAACCAGCGTCCCCCACTACGGGCGGCCGGCCGATGGGTGAACGAGGCCCGCGTCGTGTCAGGCACGGAAAACGAAAGCTGGAACCCCGTCCGCCCAGCCTGCCCCCCGCTGTCGGTGGCATGAGCGTTGCGCCATTTGACATTATGCGTCGCTGTTCGGGCCGGTAATTCCGGCTGGACGCTGCGATAATGATAAGCATGGGGCAGCTGCAATTGTTCACCAGGACCGAATTGGCTGCCATGCGCGACCGGACGAGGTCGCGTCGCTATTCTCCGGCAAACGAGCGGTTCCGTCAGGAACATGCGCGGCATCGAGCCTGGGGTTTGGCCAGGCGGCACGCCGAGCGGCTGCGCCGCGTGCGCGGCGACCAGCGGGACGGTTCCGAGCGCGAACCGGCGCCGCCCTCGCCGCCCTCGCCGCCACCGGTCGCGCCGCCTGAGCCGGTCGGACATCCCGCGGGCGACAGCATGATGCCTGACGGTGAGCCCGCGCCGCACGAGACGAACGGCGCCACGCAGCCTAGCCCTGCCCCGGAGCGTCGTGGCGCATCCGCACCATTACCGCGTAGGCCTGTCGATGCGGCAACACGCGCAAAGGTGGTCAGCAATATGCGCCCACTGATGCATTTCCGCCGTCGTCAGAAAATGTCACGCACGCCAGGACGGATGGCATCAGATAACTGCTATCCGAATGCACCGCCGACGCGAATTCCCCGGATATCTCGACGACGCATCCGTCGTCTTCAGCATCTTGGAAGCGGCACGTCGGCGGACGAGAGCGCGGCCAGTGCGGAGGGCGATCGCATCGTTGTTGGTGAGGTTGCGGGCGCTCGCAGCAACCTAAGCATGGGGCCCGGCCAACTGCGATGCCGAGCTGCGCGGCCGGGCGAGCGCCAGCGTGGGCCGCCGACCGCGACATCGGTCAACCTGCGCACATGTCGGCTGTGAACTCGCCGACCGGGTGCCCGGCACCTCGAGCAAGCGGCGCTGGCCGCCCTCGTCACCACATCAATGAGGAGGACTCGTCACCACATCAATGAGGAGGACTCGGGCCGACGCCCGCGCGCGTCGCCCACCCGGACGGCCCGGGTGTTCGTGCGGGGCCCCGGCCCCGATTGGGGAGGGGTGTTCGTCAGGCGACACCGGAGGGGCGGAACTGGACGCTCACGCGCGGGCCGACCGGGCGGGCGGTCTTCGGGATGGAGTGCTCCCAGGTGCGCTGGCAGGAGCCGCCCATCACGACCAGGTCGCCGTGGCCGAGGACGAAGCGGATGCTGTCGCCGCCGCCGCGGGGGCGCAGCAGCAGGGAGCGGGGCGAGCCGAAGGAGACGATGGCGACCATCGTGTCGAAGCGGGCGCCGCGGCCGATGGTGTCGCCGTGCCAGGCGACGCTGTCGCGGCCGTCGCGGTACAGGCACATGCCCGCGGTCATGAACGGCTCGCCGAGCTCCTCCACGTAGTGCGCGGTGAGCCGGCGGCGGGCCTCGGTCAGCAGCGGGTGGGGGAGGGTGTCCTCGGCGCCGTACCAGTGCAACAGGCGCGGCACGTCCACCACGTCGTCGTACATCTTGCGCCGCTCCGCCCGCCACTCGACCTCGTGCAGCAGCGTCTGCAGGATCGCGTCGGAGCCGAGCACCCAGCCCGGCAGGTGGTCGACCCACGCGCCGCGGCTCAGCGGATGGCGGGTCACCTGGCCGGTGAGCGAGCCCAGGGAAGGACCGGCGACGTCGAACATCGACGGCTGGTACGCGAGGTCAATCATGCCCTGATTCTACCTCGACTTCGAACAGGCGTACGAGCGAATCGCCAGGCTTTACCCTATGTCGATGGGAGCGACACGCAAGGTGGACCGCGGGAGCACCGAGGTTGGCTGCCCGGTCGAGCGCGGGGCGGACGGGGTCTGGCGCGTGCGCGGGCACGCGGCCGGGCGGGCGGTGCTGCGCAGCACCGACACGGTGCAGGCCGGGCTGGGCGTGGAGACCGTCGAGCACCTGCCGCCCAGCATCCGCCGGCCGGTGCTCTACCGCGACGGGGCGGAGCACCGGGAGTACCGCCGCCAGACCGCCCGCTTCTTCACCCCCCGACGGGTCGACGAGCGCTACCGGGACCTGATGATCGAGATCGCCGAGCGCCAGCTGGACATCCTGCGCCGCGACGGCCACGCCGACCTGTCCACGCTGAGCTTCCGCCTGGCCATCGACGTCGCCGCCGCGATCATCGGCCTGACCGAGAGCCGACCGGGCATCGACGAGCGCCTCCAGCGCTTCTTCCCCGAGAAGTTCGGCCGCCCCGGCTTCACCAGCCTCAGCGGGATCCGCTGGTTCCTGCGCCAGAACGCCCAGTTCCTCGGCATCTACCTCAAGGACGTCCGCCCCGCCATCCGCCCCCGCCGCCGGGCCCGCCGCGACGACCTCATCTCGCACCTGCTCGACGAGGGCTGCCGCGACGGCGAGATCCTCGGCGAGGTGATCACCTTCGCCGCCGCGGGCATGGTGACGACCCGCGAGTTCATCAACGTCGCCGCCTGGCACCTGTTCACAGACCAGGAGCTTCTTCAGCGGTACCGCGAAAGCCCCGAACCCTCCCGTATGGCCCTCCTCCACGAGTTGCTGCGCCTGGAACCGGTCGTCGGCAACCTGAAGCGCCGGACCACGGCCCCCTTGACCGTCGGCGGCCTGACCATCCCCGCGGGCGACCTGGTGGACGTGTCCGTGAGCACCGCCAACCTCGACCCCGACGCCGTCGGCAGGGAGCCGGGCGAGGTGTGCCCCGCCCGCGAGGTGGCCGACGGCGTGTCCCCGATGGCCCTGTCCTTCGGCGACGGCCCCCACCGCTGCCCGGGCGCCCACGTGGCCATCCAGGAGTCCGACATCTTCCTGACCAGGCTCTTCGCCCTGCCCGGCCTGCGCATGACCCGTCCACCGCGCATCGCGATGAAGGAGGACATCTCCTCCTACGAGCTGCGCGAC
>NZ_BAAARV010000085.1:48000-54268 GCF_039532525.1 Dactylosporangium salmoneum | reverse complement strand
GCCAGCGGGGGAGGGGCGGTCAGCGACACGGCGGTCGGGTCCTCGATCATGCGCTCGACCACGACCCCGGCCCCGCCGCGGGCGGCGGCGGTGAAGCCCAGGTGCGAGGCGACGAAGTGGCAGCGGGCGGCGGTCGAGGCGACGGCCAGGCGGGCGAGGTTGGCCTGGGCGGAGGGGATCAGGTGGTCGGACAGCTCGGCGAAGTAGCCGCCGAGGACGATCACCCTCGGGTTGAACAGGTTGACCAGGATGGCGCCGCCGTGCCCGAGCCAGCGGCCGACCTCGGCGACGGCGTCGGCGGCGGCGCGGTCGCCGGCGGCCAAGCGGCGGGCGACCTCGGCGATGCGCTCTTGCGGGTCGGGGATCGGGCCGTCGGCCAGGCCGTAGGCGGCGTCGGGGGTGGCCTTGCGGACCAGCTCGGCCAGGCCGACCTTGGTCTCCCAGCAGCCGGCGCGGCCGCAGCCGCAGGGGGCGCCGCCGGGCTCGACGGGAAGGTGGCCGACCTCGCCGGAGAAGCCGTCGGCGCCGCGCAGAAGGCGGCCGTTGACGATCACGCCGCCGCCCACGCCGACCTCGCCGGTCAGGTAGACGAGGTCGGCGGTGCCGGCGGCCACGCCCCAGGTGTACTCGGCCAGCGCGGCCAGGTTGGCGTCGTTGTCGACGCCGATCCACAGGCCGGGCGCGAGGCCGTGGGCCAGTCTGGTGGCGACCGGGACGTCCCGCCAGCCCAGGTTGGGGGCCAGCACCACGACGCCGCGGGCCACGTCGACCAGGCCGGGGACGGCGACGGTCAGGCCGACCGGGGTGACGCCGCGGCGGACCAGCTCGGCCAGGGAGCGGCGGGCGGCCTCGGTGAGGTCGTCGAGGCAGCGCTCGACGTCGCGGTGCATGGCGTCGAAGCTGATCCGCTTCTCGATGACCGTGCGGCCGGTGAGGTCGCTGCCGTGCACGGCCAGGTAGTCGACGTTGATCTCGATGCCGATGGCGCCGACGTCGGGGCTCAGGGCGATGCCGCGGCCGGGGCGCCCGGCGCCGCCGGAGTGCTCGGCGCCGATCTCGCGGACCAGGCGGCGGGCCAGTAGCTCGTCGACGAGGCTGGACACCGTGGCCTTGTGCAGGCCCGTGGAAGCGGCGATCGCGGCCCGGGATCGCGGGCCGTTGATACGGATGTGCCGCAGCGTCCGCGTCAGGTTGGTGCGGCGCAGGGCGAGCTGGTCCGTGGGCTCCTCGGCGGATCCGGCGCCGGCGCGCTCCTTGCTCACCATGGCAGCCTCCCGTCCGGTTCCCAAGCCATAGACGTGGTTCATTCGTCGGTCCGTCCGACGAATGAACCACGAAACATCCCGGCAACACCAGACTTGCGGGCAACGAATCCGTGACGTTTCGAAAGTCGCCCGCGCGGTCCCACATCTTCCAACGCGGCAACCGAACTCGATGCCACAAATCCCAAGACCGTTGACGAGCCGGTGGCGAGTCTGCAACATTTGGCGCAACGCTGTGCAAGATTCCTACAAGTGCCCGACAGACTTACAGCTCCTCAGCGCAACTCGGTCGCAGCCTGACCCGCCAACCAGGTCGCGAGCGGGCCCCCGCCCCGCCTACGGAGGAGGCAAGACCCTTGCAGCGCGGACCACCACCGCATGGCCGCCACGCAACTGGATCGCACCGGCCGGACCGCACCGCCAACCCCCGCCAGGGAAGCGCTCCGGCGCAAGACGCCGACCTCCGCCAATGCTTCGGCGCAGTACCCCCACACCCCCGCTCGGACGCGAGCGACTCGGACGAAGGATCTCGATGAGCAGAAGGCTCGTGACGCGAAGGGTGCTCGCGGCGTTCGCCGTGGCCACCCTCGTCGCCGTGACGGCGCAGACGCTGCCGGCCCAGGCGGCCGGCGGCCCCAACCTGGCCAGCGGCCGCACCGCCACCTCCAGCAGCACCAACGGCGCCAACGGCATCGGCAACATCAACGACGGCAACCAGGCCAGCTACTGGGAGAGCGCGAACAACTCCTGGCCGCAGTGGGCGCAGATCGACCTCGGTAGCGCCAAGAACATCGACCAGATCAAGCTGAAGCTGCCCAACGACACCGCGTGGCAGACCCGCACGCAGACCCTGTCGATCACCGGCAGCACCGACGGCTCGGGCTTCAGCACGATCCTCGGCTCGGCCGGCTACACGTTCAACCCGGCGACGCAGAACACGGTCACGATCAGCTTCACCGCGACCAACACCCGCTACGTCCGGCTGAACTTCACCGCCAACACCGGCTGGCCGGCCGCGCAGATCTCCGAGTTCGAGATCTACGGCGTGTCGACGTCCACCACCAACCTGGCGCAGGGCAAGACGTTCACGTCGAGCTCCAGCAACTCGCCGTACGTGCCCGGCAACGCGGGTGACGGCGACCAGAACAGCTACTGGGAGAGCAACAACAACGCCTTCCCGCAGTGGCTCGGCGTCGACCTCGGCTCGGCCGTGCCGGTCAGCTCGGTCGTCCTGAAGCTGCCCGCCGCCTGGGGCGCCCGCACCGAGACCCTCTCGGTCCAGACGAGCACCACCGGCAGCAGCTACTCCGACCTGGTCGCCTCCGCGGCGTACAACTTCGCCCCGGGCACGGCGAACACGGTGACGATCTCGTTCACCCAGACCACGACCCGCTACATCCGGGTCAACATCACCGCCAACACCGGCTGGCAGGCCGCGCAGATCTCGGAGCTCGAGGTCTACGGCCCGTCCACCGGTGACACGCAGCCGCCGACGGCGCCGGGCAACCTGGCCTACACCCAGCCGGCCAGCGGCCAGATCAAGCTCACCTGGACCGCGTCGACCGACAACAGCGGCTCGATCGCCGGCTACGACGTGTACGCCAACGGCACCCTGCGCACCAGCGTGAGCGGGACCACCCTGACGTACACCGACAGCCAGCCCGACACGGCCACGGTTGCCTACTACGTCATTGCCCGCGACGCGGCCGGCAACCAGTCGCCCGCGAGCAACACGGTCACGCGCACCGGCACCACCACGGACACCCAGCCCCCGACGGCGCCGGGCAGCCTGGCCTACACGCAACCGGCCAGCGGCCAGATCAAGCTGACCTGGACCGCGTCGACGGACAACAGCGGCTCGATCGCCGCCTACGACGTCTACGCGAACAACTCGCTGCGGGCGAGCGTCGGCGGTACCACGCTGACCTACACGGACAACCAGCCGGACACGGCCACGGTGTCGTACTACGTGAAGGCCCGCGACGCCGCCGGCAACGCCTCCGCGGCCAGCAACACGGTCACCCGTACCGGCACCGGCAACCCGCCGCCGGGCACCAACGTGGCGCTGGGCAAGACGATCGACGCCAGCGGCTCGGTCTTCACCTTCGTGCCGGCCAACGCCAACGACAACAGCGCCACCACGTACTGGGAGGGCGCGGCCGGCTTCCCGGCGACCCTGACCGTGCACCTGGGCGCCAACAACGACATCTCGAAGATCACGCTGAAGCTCGACCCGAGCAGCTCGTGGGGCGCGCGCACCCAGAACGTGCAGGTGCTGGGGCGTGAGCAGAGTGCGTCCGGCTTCACCAGCCTGGTGAACGCGGCCGACTACCGCTGGGACCCGGCGACCGGCAACTCGGTGGACATCACCGTGACCGCCCGGGTGGCCGACGTGCAGCTGAAGTTCAACTCCAACACCGGCGCCCCGTCGGGCCAGGTCGCGGAGTTCCAGGTCTTCGGCACCCCGGCGCCCAACCCGGACCTGCAGGTGACCGCGATCAGCGCGTCGCCCGCCTCGCCGGTGGAGACCGACTCGGTCAGCCTGACCGCGACGGTGAAGAACGCCGGTACGGCCGCGTCCGGCGCGACCAACGTGAACTTCTACCTCGGCACGGCCCAGGGCACCGTCCTGGCCGGCACGGCCAACGTGTCGGGCCTCGCCGCCGGCGCGCAGGGCACCTTCACCGCGAACATCGGGCCCCGCACCGCCGGGACCTACACGTTGAGCGCCAAGGTGGACGAGTCCAACTTGGTCGTCGAGACCGACGAGACCAACAACTCCTTCACCAGCGCCTCCAACCTGGTGGTCCAGCCGGTGGCCAGCTCCGACCTCGTCGCCTCCCCGGTGGCCTGGTCGCCGAGCAACCCGTCGGCCGGTAACACGGTCACGTTCACGGTGGTCATCAAGAACCAGGGCACCCAGGCCACGGCGGCCGGCGCGCACGGCGTCACGCTGACGGTGGTCGACTCCACGGGCGCCACGGTCAAGACGCTCACCGGCTCCTACACCGGCACGCTCGCCGCGGGCGCCAGCTCGCCGGTCATCACGCTCGGCACCTGGACCGCGGTCAACGGCAAGTACACGGTGCACACCGTGCTCGCGCCGGACACCAACGAGCTGTCCATCAAGCAGGGCAACAACACCAGCGACAACCCGCTGTTCGTCGGGCGCGGCGCCAACATGCCCTACGACATGTACGAGGCCGAGGACGGCACCGTCGGCGGCGGCGCGCAGGTGGTCGGGCCGAACCGCACCATCGGCGACATCGCCGGTGAGGCGTCCGGCCGCAAGGCGGTCACGCTCAACTCGACCGGCTCCTACGTCCAGTGGACCACCCGGGCCAGCACCAACACCCTGGTCACCCGGTTCTCGATCCCGGACGGCACGACGACCACGCTGAACATCTACGTCGACGGCAGCTTCGCCAAGGCCATCCCGCTGACGTCGAAGTTCTCCTGGTTGTACGGCGCCGAGGCCTCGCCGACCAACTCTCCCGGCAGCGGCCCGCGGCACATCTACGACGAGGCCAACATCATGCTCGACAGCACGGTGCCGGCCGGTCACACGATCAAGCTGCAGAAGGACGCCGCGAACGGCGGCAACATCGCGATCGACTTCATCAACCTCGAGCAGGTCGCGCCGATCGCCAACCCGAACCCGGCCACGTACATCACCCCGGCCGGCTTCACGCAGCAGGACGTGCAGAACGCCTTCAACACCGCGACGCAGAGCGCCACGGCGGTCGGCGTCTACCTCCCGGCGGGCACCTACGTCACCACCGGGAAGTTCGACATCAACAGCAAGGCGATCCAGGTCGTCGGGGCCGGTCCGTGGTACACCAGGTTCACCACGCCGCAGGACCAGCAGAACACCGACGCGGGCTTCCGCGTCCAGACCTCGGCGAACGGCTCGTCCTTCAAGAACCTGGCCTTCTTCGGCAACTACGTCGAGCGCATCGACGGCCCCGGCAAGGTGTGGGGCGAGCTGAAGGACAACCAGAACCTGACGATCGACAACGTCTGGGTCGAGCACACCGTCTGCATGTACTGGGGCGTGCACAACAGCGGCATCAACATCTCCAACAGCCGCATCCGGGACACGTTCGCCGACGGCATCAACTTCACCAACGACACGACCAACACCCACCTGAACAACATCGACGCCCGCTCCACGGGTGACGACTCGTTCGCGCTCTTCTCCGCCACCGACAGTGGTGGCTCGGTGGGCAACCACGACAACCTGTGGGAGAACCTGTCCGCGACCCTCACCTGGCGCGCGGCCGGCTTCGCGGTCTACGGCGGGTACAACAACACGTTCCGCAACATGTACATCGCGGACATGCTGTGCTACTCCGGCATCACCATCAGCTCGCTGGACTTCGGCTACCCGTTCGTGGGCTTCGGCACGCAGCCCACGACGATCCAGAACGTGTCGCTCGTCCGAGACGGCGGCCACTTCTGGGGTCAGCAGGCCTTCGGCGCCATCTGGGCGTTCTCGGCCTCGAAGGAGTTCCGCGGCATCCGGGTGTCCGACGTGGACATCGTCGACCCGACCTACTCCGGCATCATGTTCCAGACGAAGTACACGGGCAGCGCGCACGAGAACATCTTCACCGACACGGTGTTCACGAACGTGAGCATCAGTGGCGCCAAGCGCAGCGGTGACGCCTACGACGCGAAGTCCGGCATCGGCATCTGGGCCAACGAGATGCCCGAGCCCGGCCAGGGCCCGGCGTACGGCGCGGTGACGTTCAACCACCTGACGTTCTCGAACAACGCCGAGAACATCCGCAACACCACCACCACGTTCACCATCACCGTCAACCCGTAATCCGCACCGAGTAACGCGCACGGCCGCCGGGGCACCCAGCCCCGGCGGCCGTTGCCGTTTGTGTGAAAGCTCGCGAAAGGCCGCGAAAGCGATAAGTCGGGCGCTGGCGCGCCACGACTTATCGGACTTATACCCTGTCAGGAGAAATCTCCGAAAAATCATGATGTCGCCAGGC
>NZ_BAAARV010000085.1:11876-47916 GCF_039532525.1 Dactylosporangium salmoneum | reverse complement strand
GCGCCCGACATTTCGGGCAAAACGCCAGCCTCGGGCGCTGCTCGCGCGCGGGTCTGAGAGCAGCGAACGTGCCGCCGCTGAAGGACGTCACGGCGGGGAGCCCACTAACCGGGCCCGCAGGCGGCGCAGCATGCGCGCGTCCTCGAACCCGGCGGCATGGGCGGCGGCCTCAACCGTCGCGCCCTGCCCGATGAGGTGCTCGGCCCGCTCCACCCGCAGCAGCTGCTGGTACCGCAGCGGGGTCAGCCCGGTAGCCTCGCCGAACGCGCGGGTCAGCGTCCGCTCGCTCACCCCAGCGGCCACGGCCAGGGCGCGCAGCGGCAGCCGCTCGGTGAAGTGGCCGTCGATGACGTCCTGGACGCGGTGCACGACGTCGGACACGTGGTCGCGATGGCGGAGCATGACGCTGTGCTGCGGCGCGTCGCCGTTGCGCCGGGCGTAGACGACCATCTCGCGGGCCACCTGGGCCGCCACCGACGGGCCGTGCCGGGTCGCCACCAGGTGCAGCGCCAGGTCGATGCCGCTGGCGATGCCGGCCGAGGTGACGACCCGGTCGTCGACGACGTAGAGCACGTCGCGGACCACCCTCGCCGCCGGGTACCGCTCGGCCAGGTGGTCCTGCAGGTCGTGGTGCGTGGTGCAGCGGCGCCCGTCGAGCAGCCCGGCCTGGCCCAGCGCGTCGGCGCCGGCGCACACGCTGGCCACCGTCCCGCCGCGGCGGTGGTGCTCGGCGAGCCGGGCGCGGGTCGATCCGGTCAGCAGCCCGTGGGTGCCGAACCGGTGCCCGCGCCAGCCCGGGACGAGGACCAGGTCGTCGACGCCCAAGGGCGGCCAGTTCGCGCTCGCCCGCAGCGGGATGCCCTGGGCGGTCGGGACGTCCTCCCGCTCGGCCACGTAGTGCAGCTCGTAGCCCAGGCCCAGGTCCCGCACGGTGGAGAACACCTGTGCGGGGCCGGCCAGGTCGAGCAGGTGCACCTGCGGCACGAGCAGGAAGACGACCCTCATCGGGCGAGGGCCTCCTTGACGGTGGCCACGGTCGCGAACCGGCCGTTCAGCGCGTACTCCGTCCGGGCGACCACCTCGGCGGCCGGCAGCGTGCGCGGGCTGGCGAGGATCTCCTCGTACGGCAGGTCGCGCTCATCCGCGTGCGGGATCGGGAACGTGGCCGTGGCCTCGGTGACGAACGTGACGTCGTACCCGAGGTCGCACGCGACCCGGGTGGTCGTCTCGCAGCACCATTCGGTCTGGATGCCGGTCACGATGACGTGCCGGATGCCCTCGGTGGTGAGCAGCTGCTGCAGGCCGGTGGTGGTGAACGAGTTGGCCGACGTCTTGACCAGCTGCGGCTCGCCGGCGAGGGGCTCGAGGCCGTCGAGGTAGCGGACGTGGCCGTTGATGGGGTCGAACGGGTTCCCGGTGCCGGGCTCGGCGTGCAGGACCCAGACCACCAGGTCGCCGCGCTCGCGGGCGTCGTCGATGAGCGGCTGCACGGTCGCCGCGATGCCGGGGTTGGTCACGGCCGCCCAGCTCGGCCGCCGCCGGAACGACTCCTGGATGTCGATGATGAGCAGTGCGCTTCGCATGCCTCTGATCCTGCGGTTCGGCGGGCCTTCGCCACCAGGCTAGGACCGGCCGTCGGGCGGACGGATCCGGTCAACCGCGCGTCTCAATATACGGGAGAGTGTTTCCGGAGTATGAGACGTGGATACTACCGTTCGGGACATGCCGAGCAACGTCTACACCCACGGACACCACGAATCGGTACTGCGCTCACACCGCTGGCGCACCGCCGAGAACTCCGCTGCCTACCTGCTGCCGGTGCTCATCGAGAAGATGAAGGTGCTGGACGTCGGGGCCGGGCCGGCCACGATCACCCGCGACCTGGCGGCCCGCGTCGCCCACGTGACCGCCCTGGAGGTCACCGAGGAGGCCGTCGCCGTCGCCCGCGAGGGCCTCGCCGGGGTGGCCAACGCCGAGGTGGTGCGCGGCGACGTGCACGCCCTGCCGTTCCCCGACGGCACGTTCTGCGTGGTCCACGCCCACCAGGTGCTGCAGCACGTCGCCGACCCCGTCCTGGCCCTGCGCGAGATGCGGCGGGTGTGCAAGCCCGGCGGCTACATCGCCGCGCGCGACAGCGACTACGCCGGCTTCGTGTGGTACCCGGCGCTGCCCGAGCTGGACGACTGGATGGCCCTCTACCAGCGCATGGCCCGGGCCAACGGCGGCGAGCCCGACGCCGGCCGGCGGCTGCTGGCCTGGGCCCGCGAGGCCGGCCTGACCGACGTCACCGCCACCTCGAGCACCTGGTGCTTCGCCGACGACGAGGACCGCGCCTGGTGGGGCGGCATGTGGGCCGACCGGGTGCGCTCGTCGGCGATGGCCCGCCAGGCCCTGGCCGCCGGCGTGCCCGAGGAGGAGCTGGCCCGGCTGTCCGAGGGCTGGCGCCGCTGGGCCGCCGACCCCGACAGCTGGCTGTCCATCCTGCACGGCGAGATCCTCGCCCGGGTCGTGTGACACCATCCTTGCCGTGACCGGAGATCAACTCCCCGCGGACCTGCACACGCACACCCAGTTCTCGTGGGACACCACGGCCGGCGACATGGACGGCTCCTGCGCCCGGGCGGTCGAGCTCGGCCTGCCCGCGATCGCGTTCACCGAGCACACGGACTTCATCACCTGGACCGTCGCGCCCGGCTCGCTGGAGCCGCGCATGGCGCGCCACCTGGTGGACCCCGAGTCGCTCGCGCCGCCGCCGCTGGACGTGGCCGGGTACCTGGAGTCGGTCGACCGGTGCCGTTCGCGGTACCCCTCCCTGAAGATCATCACCGGCGTCGAGCTCGGCGAGCCGCACTGGTTCGCCGGCCCGACCGCCGCGCTGCTCGCCGCCGCCCCCTTCGAGCGGGTCATCGGCTCCCTGCACTCGCTGCGCGTGCGCGGCGTCTTCCGCCTGGTGGAAGACGAGTACGTGGTGCGCGACGTCCCGTCGGTGCTGCGCGACTACTTCGCCGAGGCGATCCGCATGATCGAGGCGTGCGGCGACTTCTCGACGCTGACCCACCTCGACTACCCCGTGCGCTACCTCCCGGCGGGCCACGAGTTCCGCCTCGCCGATTTCGAGGATGAGGTACGAGCGGTGCTGCGCTCCCTCGCCGGCACCGGCCGCGCGCTGGAGGTCAACACCCGCCGCACCCTGGAGCCGCTGCTGCTGCGGTGGTGGCGCGAGGCCGGCGGCGAGGCGGTGAGCTTCGGCAGCGACGCCCACCGCCCCGACCTGGTGGCCACGAACTTCCGGGCCGCCGCCGAGCTGGCCACGGCCGCGGGCTTCCGGCCCGGCCGCCACCCCTATGACCACTGGCTGCGTTGATCGGCGGCGAGGTGACCACCGCGACGCCAGTGGGTGACGGTGAGGACGTCAGCGGGTGACGGCGAGGGTGAATGCCCGTATCGTGAGAGCGGCTCGGATCGTAGAAGGTGAGCCGCTGATGAGTCCCGCCGATCGCTTCGCCGTGTTCCCCGAACTCCACATCACCGTCGACCCCCTCCCCGGCCAGGCCCTGCGGATCCGCGTCGCGGGGGAGGTGACCCTGGAAAACGTCGCCGAACTGCGCAACGTGCTGTTCCGGGCGATCGACGACGTGCGGGCCAGGGCCGTCGAGGTCGACCTGGCCCTGGTGACCTTCATCGACTCGACCGGCATCGGCAAGCTCGTCGCGGCCCGCGCCCACGCCGTCAGCAGCAACAGCGACCTGTGGATCGTCAACCCGAGCCCCGGAGTGCGCCGCGTGCTGAGCCTGCTGGGCCTGCTCGACATCCTCTCCACCCCGACCGGCACGAGCGGCTGGGCCCCTCCGAAGAGCGCATAGCAACCCCGCGAACTCGACGCCGGGCGGCAGGCAGCCGCACCGGCGGCCCAGGCATGCCGGGAACCGGCCGAGCCGGGGGCTACAGGCGCAGCTGGCTCACGAAGGCGGCGGCGGCCTCCCGGTCCGGGGGCAGGGCCGGGGCGAACGCGGAGATGAAGGCGTGCTGGAAGCAGGCGCCCAGCAGCAGGCCGGCCAGGGCCTCGGGGTCGGCGTCCGGGGACAGGCGGCCCAGCGACCGCTCGGCCCGCAGGTAGGCGGCCAGGCCGTCGTTGGCGCGGTGGGGCCCCAGGTTGGCGGCCCGCATGCGGTCGCGCTGGGCGGCCAGGATGGCCGGGTCGGAGAACATCGAGGCGAACATCGGGAAGCTGTCGCGGTAGAACGTGATGCACACCGTGGCCAGCTCGGTCAGCGTCTCGCGGACGGAGCCCTCGCCGGCCCGCTCCGGCAGGGTCTGCAGCATCGGGATGAACTGCGGGCCCCGTTCGTGCAGGACCACGACCATCAGGTCCAGCTTGTCCCGGAAATGCTTGTACAGCGTCGCCTCCGAGAAGCCGGCCTCGCGGGCGATCTCCTTGGTCGTGGCGTTGGCCAGGCCCCGCTCGCGCAGGACCCGGGCGGCCGCGTCCACGATCACGTCACGAGTCGCCACGGTGGGCCTTCCGCTTTCTCGGCATGCGTGCCATTGTAGGGGTTAGTGAGCACTCACTAACCACGGAGGCGCGGGATGAAACTCACGGTGTTCGGGGCGACCGGAGGCATTGGGACGCAGCTCATCCGGCAGGGAATGGCGCGCGGGCACGAGATGACGGCGGTCAGCCGGCGGCCCGTCGAGCTCGGCTGTGACGTGGTGGTGGCCGGGCTCGACGATGCGGCGGCCCTCGCCGGGGCCGTGGCCGGGCGCGACGCGGTGCTGTCCGCGCTGGGGCTGCGGGTGCCGGAGATGAGGGCCCGGCGGCGGCAGGACCCGGCGGCGCGCAGCACCGTGCAGGCCGACGGCGCGCGGGCGCAGGTGGCGGCCATGCGGGCGACCGGCGTGCGGCGGATCGTCTCCGTCGACGCCGCCGGGCGGGTCGCCGACGAGGGCGACGGGGCGCTGACCCGGGTCGTCGTCAAGCCGCTGCTGCAGCGGCTGCTGCGGGAGGGGTTCGAAGACCTGGCCGAGGCCGAGCGGGTCCTGCGGGAGGGCGGGGTCGACTGGACGCTCGTCGCGCCGCCGAGGCTCACCGACGGCGATCACCGTCCATATCGGACGGTCCTCGACGTCAACGTGCGCGCGGGGCGGACCCTCTCGCGCGCCGACGTCGCGGACGCGATGTTCCGCGCGCTGGAGGAGCCGTCCTGGGTCGGCCGGCGCGTCTCGGTCGCGTACTGACACCGCGCCGGGCATCGAGGGCGCGAAGCCTTGGCCCGCGTCGGACATCGAGGGCGCGAAGTCTGAGCCGCGCCGGGCATCGAGGGCGCGAAGCCTTGGCCCGCGTCGGACATCGAGGGCCCGAAGTCTGAGCCGCGCCGGACATCGTGGGCGCGAAGGCGGCCCGGGTCCGTCGGGCCACGGACCCGGGCCGGACGCTACCGGCCGTCCCAAGGAGGAAGAACGGCCGGTCGCGTCACCGCCGTGCCCGGGAAGTCCCTCGTCGACCCGGGCACTCCACGGTCAGCTCATGACACCCAGGCTGCCGAAGTCCAGCATCCCGTAGTACTGCGTGACGAAGCAGTTGGTGAGCCGCGGGTTGCGGTAGTTCAGCGCCTTGTCGTACGTGAACGGCATGTACGCCGCCGTGTCCGACACGAGCTTGTTGATCTGACGCCAGATCTCGGCGTTCTTGGTCGGGTCGGGCTCGTCCTTGGCCTGGTCGATCAGCTTGTTGATCGCGGGGTCGTCGATCTCGGCGTAGTTGTTGTTGCCCGACGCCGAGATGGCCCGGCCGTCCACGAGCACCTGCAGGAAGCCGGCCGCCGTCGGGTAGTCGGCGCCCCAGCCGGCCATCATCAGGCCGTAGCCCTTGCTGTGCACGTTGGTCGGCGTGCCGATGATCGAGCGGAAGTACTGCGACGGGTCCTGCGGGTCGAGCCGGGCGTTGATGCCGACCGCGGCCATCGACTGCTGCAGCGCCTCGGCCGTCTTGTACTCCTTGCCGTTGTTGCGCGTGGCGATCACGATGTCGAAGCCGCCGGGCTTGCCGCACGCGGCGAGCTCCTCCTTGGCCTTGTCGATCTGCGGCTTGCCCGACTTGGTGTTGAACACGTCGTCGGCGTCGTCGTGCCCGGCGATCGTCGGCGGCAGCATGTTGGTGGCGATGGCGCCGCCGGCGTCGGGGCCGCCGCGGGCGGTCTGCATGGCGACCTTGTCCAGCGCGTACTGCACGGCCTTGCGGCAGTGGATGTTGTCCAGCGGCGGGACCTTGGTGCTGATGGCGACGTACCGGATGAAGCCTGTCAGCACCGAGTCCGTGTTCTTCTTCTTGTCCGGCTGGGTCAGGATCTTCGGCTGCGTGCCGGGCTGCACGCCGGTCTGCGCGATGTCGAGGTCGACCTCGCCGGACAGCAGCTCGTTGTCGATCTCCTCGACCGCGGTGCCGAAGGTGACCTCGACGCGGTCCGGCAGGGCCAGGCGCACGGTGTCGCTCTTCGGGTCCCAGTTCTCGTTGCGGACCAGGGTCAGCTTCTTGCCCTCGTCGAAGGTCTCGAACTTGTACGGCCCGGACGAGATCGGGTGCTGCGCGTACTTCTCCCCGGTGTCCTTGGCCTGCGGGATCGGGCCCGCCGCGGGCATCGAGAGCAGGTACATGAAGTCGCTGTTCGGCTCCTTGAGCGTGAACACGATCGTGGAGTCGTCCGGCGTCTGGACCGACTTGAGGCCCATCTTGTTCGGGTCGGTGTCCTTGTACACGCCCGGGTACTTCTGCCCCTGGTCGAGCACGTCCACCAGGTACTTCGGCCCGGCGTTGACGACCTCGGAGGAGAAGATGCGCTCGACGGCGTACTTGAAGTCCTTCGAGGTGATCGGCGAGCCGTCCTCGTACTTCAGGCCCGGCTTGAGCTTGAAGGTGTACTTCTTGGCGCCGTCCTCGATCGTGGGCATGTCGGCGGCCAGGTCAGGCACCAGCTTCAGGCCGTCCGGGCCGGGCTTGGCCTGGTTGGTCAGCAGCGCGCGGACGTAGAACCCCTTCATGAAGTTCCAGGCGTTCGCGTAGTACGCGATCTGGGGGTCGGTCGAGTCGAAGCCGGAGTTCTGGGTCAGCTTGAGCGTGCCGCCCTTCTTGTCGGACGGGTTCACGATGCCCTGCAGGGCGGCGTTGTACCCGCTGGGGCCTTTGGCGCCGCCGTTGTTACTGGTATTGTCGCTGCTGGTGCCGCCTCCGCAGGCGGACAGCAGGAGGCTTGCGGTGACCGCAGCGGTCACCAGCGCACCCGGTCGCTTATTCACGTGTCGGACCTTTCCAGGCGCCGCGGTTGAGGTTGCCGCGGATCGGGTCTCACGCACGCGGGCAGCACGGATCAGCCGGCGTCCACTGAGGACCCTCCACTGTGTACAGGGCGTAGGCATGCACCACGCCCACCGGGTGGGTCGTCGAAAACGTCGGTAGAGCCTGAACTTTTTGGTTGCTACGTCGCGTGGCCGGCGATGTGCGTCGCCGTTCTGTGAGCAATGACCTCGGGCGCGGCGGGCCGGTTGCACTCCGGATTGCTTTGTCGCATAACGGAATGGTCACCGTGCCGTTGAGCAGCGGTTCGGCCGCCGGAACCGAAGTGCCCCCGGCCGGTCAGGTTCCGGGCAGCTCTCGCAGCCGGGCGATGTTGCCGGCCTCGTCCGGATCCGGCGCCGGTACCTCCAGGAACGCCCGCAGCACCTCGACGGCGACGTCCGGCGCCAGCCGCTTGAGGCTCATCGCGAGGACGTTCGCGTCGTTCCACAGCCGCGCGCCCCGGGCCACCCACGGGTCCCAGGCGACGGCGGCGAGCACCCCGGGCACCTTGTTCGCGGCGATCGCGGTGCCCGTGCCGGTCCAGCACATGACGACGCCGAGGTCGGCCCGCCCCTCGGCGACGGCCCGCCCGACTCCGGCGCCGAGGTCCGGCCACGGTACGCCGGACGCGCCGCCGCCGACCCGCAGCACCTCGTGGCCGGCGTCGGCGAGCTCGGCCAGGACGGCGTCGGTCGTCGCGTTGTGGTCGTCGGCGGCGAAGGCGATGCGCACCATCCCATTGTGCCGCGGGCACCCCCGCCGCCCACATGACCGGGCGGCGAACCATGTGACATGGACGGGTGGCTATGCCTGTGGCGCCCGGCTAGCGTCGCCGCACGCCGGCGATTCCGCCGGCGGCCATCATGAACATGGTTCGCCGGCTCTGGGGGTGACCACCTCGAGCCGGGGCGGGGCCGGGGGCGCGGCGCGCAGGCGCTGGGTCAGGGTCACGCAGGCGAGGACGGCGACGGCGGCGGCGATCGCGACCGCGGGCACGTGCTCGCCCAGCAGCAGGGCGGACCAGGCCAAGGTCAGCACCGGCTGGACGAGCTGGATCTGCCCGACGCGGGCGACGCCGCCGCGGGCCAGCCCGCCGTACCAGGCGAAGAAGCCCAGGAACATGGAGACCACGGTGAGGTAGCCGAGCCCGGCCCAGCCCGCGGCGGGGGCGTGCGGGGGATGGTGCAGCGCGGACCACGCCGTGACCGCGACCGTGGCCGGGAGGCTCAGCACGAGCGCCCAGCAGATGGTGCGGGCGCCGCCGAGCTCCCGGGCCAGGGCGCCGCCCTCGGCGTAGCCCAGGCCGCACAGGGCGACCGCGGCGAGCAGGAACAGGTCGGCCGGGCCGAGCGAGCCGGAGACGGCGCCGCCGAGGATGAGGAAGGCCAGCACGGCGGCCAGGCCGGCGCCGCCGGCGAGCCAGAACGCGGGTGCCGGGCGCTCGTGGGCCCGCAGCACCGCGAAGCCGGCCGTGACCGCCGGCAGCAGGGCGATGACCACGGCGCCGTGGGCGGCCGTGCTCACCTGTAAGGCGAGCGAGGTGAACATCGGGAAGCCGGCCACGACGCCGGCGGCGACCACGGCCAGGCGCCGCCACTGGGCCCCCGTCGGGCGCGGGGCGCGGACGATCGTGAGATAGGCCAACGCCAGCAGGCCGGCGCCGACGGCCCGGCCGAACGCGACGAACCAGGGGTCGAGATGCTCCACCGCCAGGCGGGTGGCCGGCAGCGACATGCTGAACCCGAGAACCCCGAGGGCGCCGAGTGCGGCCCCCGTTATCGCGTCCCGGCGGGTAACGTTATCCTTCGCTCTCATGAATGACGATAACGCAGCCGCCCGCGTTATCCAAGATCTGCGGGCGCTGGTCGCCGCGGCCGGCCCGGGGGCGCGGCTGCCGGCCGTGCGCGAGCTGACCGCGCGGCACCGGGCGTCGGCGATCACGGTGTCGCGGGCGATCCGGGCCCTGGCCGCCGAGGGCCTGCTCGACTCGCAGCCCGGGCGGGGGACCTACGTGGCCGCGCCGCCCGCCGCCGCGGCCCGGCCGGACCTGTCCTGGCAGTCGATCGCGCTCGGGCCCCGGCCGGCCGGCGAGGACGCGATGCAGGCGCTGCTGGCCGTGCCGAGACCCGGGGCGATCCCGCTGTCCAGCGGGTACCTCGACCCGGACCTCCAGCCGGCCGCCGCCCTCGGGGCCGCGCTCGGCCGGGCCGCCCGGCACCCGGCGACCTGGCAGCGCGGGCCGGTGGAGGGGCGGGAGGACCTGCGGGCCTGGTTCGCCCGCACGGCCGGCGGGCTGGTGCGGCCGGAGGACGTGGTGATCTGCGCCGGCGGGCAGGCGGCGCTGTCCACGGCGTTCCGCGCGCTGGCCGCGCCCGGGGACGCGGTGCTGGTGGAGTCGCCGACGTACCTCGGGGCGCTCGCGGCGGCCCGGGCGGCCGGCCTGCGGGTGGTGCCGGTGCCCGCCGACGCCGACGGGGTGCGGCCCGACCTGCTGGCGGCCGCGCTGCGGCGCACCGGGGCGCGACTGTTCTACTGCCAGCCGCTGTTCGCCAACCCGCACGGCGGCGTGCTGGCCCCGGCCCGGCGGGCCGCGGTGCTGGCCGAGGTCCGGGCCGCCGGGGCGTTCCTGCTCGAGGACGACTACGCCCGGGATCTGGCCATCGACCTCGACCCGCCGGCCCCGCTGGTCGCGGAGGACCCGGACGGGCACGTGATCTACCTGCGCTCGCTGACCAAGTCGGCCGCGCCCGGGCTGCGGGTCGCCGCCATCGCCGCCCGCGGGCCGGCGGGGGCCCGGCTGCGCGCCGCCCGGGTGCTGGACGACTTCTTCGTGACCGGGCCGCTGCAGCAGGCCGCCCTGGACTTCGTCACCTCGCCGGCCTGGCCCCGCCACCTGCGGGCCCTGCGGGCCGAGCTGCGGCTGCGCCGGGACGCGCTGCTCGACGCGATCCGCCGGCGCCTGCCGGAGCTGGAGGCCCCGGCGGTGCCGCGCGGCGGGCTGCACGCCTGGCTGCGGCTGCCCGACGGCGCCGACGACGCGGCCGTGACGGCGGCGGCCGCGGCGCGCCAGGTCGTGGTGTTCCCGGGCCGTCCCTGGTACGCCGCCGAGCCCGACGCCCCGCACCTGCGCCTGACCTTCGCGGCCGCGCCACCGGACCAGCTCGACGAGGGCATCCGGCGGCTGGCCGAGGCCCTGCGCGAGTAGGGCGGCCGTGAGCAGGAGTGTGCGGGTGGGGGCGTTGGCGTGGCGCGGCTCGCCACCGTGCGGCTGTTACGGTGCTGTCCGACGACGGCGCCGTCCGATCCACCCACCGCGGAGGGCGCGTCTGACGGGAGCGACGGTCTGTACTGACGCGGACCTGAGCCATAAAGGTTTGAAGGGGTTTGGGTTTTGAACTTCGCGCTCCCTCCGAGCGAGCCCGGTGGACCGGACGCCGATGCGATCGCCGCGTCCATCGGGGAGTGGGTGAGGTCGCCGGCCCTGGCGGAGCTCGCCGGGTACTTCGGCGGGACGGTGCCGGGCGGGACGGTCGCCGCCGTGCTCGACCACGTCGCCGAGTTCTCCGCGGCCTGGGACTTCCGGGCCGGCGTGCGGGAGCGGTTCGACACCGAGCGCGTCCACTACGCGCCCGCCCTCGACGCCCGGCTGCGCGAGCTGATCCACGACCTCGGCATCGACGGCAGCGCGGTGCCGTCGCTGGCCGCGTACGACCACGTGCTCGTCCTCGGCGGCGGGATCAGGGTCGCGCTCGGCCGCAGCGACTACACGGCCCGGCTGCTCGACCGGGGCGTCGCCGCGCGGACCGTGACCGGCCTGGGCAGCCTGCGCTGGCGCGACGACCGGGAGCACCGCGAGGCGCTGCGGCTCGGCCTCGACCCGGTCGAGACCGAGGCCGACATGATGCTCGCCGGGCTGCGCCGGTTCCTGGACCTGCCGGCCGAGCCGACCGAGGTGCGGGCCGGCGAGGACTGGTGGCAGCGTACGTGGGCGGCGCCGCGGCCCGGGCTCGAGGCCGTGCACGTCCTCGCCGCCGCGTCGAGCCGGCCGGGGCGGCGGGCCAACACCGCGGACACGCTGACCGGGTGGGCGCAGGTCGTGCAGGCGCCGGCCCCCACCGACCGGGTGCTGCTGGTGACCAACGCGCCGTACGTGCTGCACCAGCACTGCGACGCGATCCGGCTGCTGGGCCACCGGTACGGCTGCGGGATCGAGACCGTCAGCATGGACGAGGCGTCGCTGCTGGAGTGGGGGCGTCCGCTGTCCACGACCGAACTGCTGCAGGAGGTGCGCTCGTCGCTGCTGGCGATGCGCAACCTGTACCTGTCGCTGCCGGCGGCCGCGCCACCGCGGTGACGCGGCGCGAGTCATCCTTGCCGGGCGGCCTCGCCGAGGACCCTCGCGCGGCACGGTTGGGCGCATGACGGTAGAGGATCTGGCCAAGCTCACCCCCAGCGGGTACCCGGCGGTCTCGCTGCTCATGCCGACCCACCGCACCGCCCCGGACAACCAGCAGGACCCGATTCGCCTGCGCAACCTCCTGGCGGAGACCCGCCGCCGGCTGGAGCTGGACGAGACGGTCCCGCACGAGGTCGCCGCCGAGGTGTACGACGAGATCGCCGCGGCGGCCGACCGCGTCGACCTGCGGCACACCGGCGAGGGCCTGGCCCTGTTCGCCTCGCCCGGGCAGGTGCACGTGCGCATGCTGGAGTCGCCGGTCCAGGAGCGCGTGGTCATCGCCGACACGTACGAGGTGCGCGACGTCGTCGCCGACGCGGCCCGCCGGCACCGCTACTGGGCCCTCGTGCTGTCCGAGCAGCCGACCCGGCTGTGGAGCGGCGACGGCCCCGACCTCGTCGAGGTCACCTCGCACGGCTTCCCGTTCACCCACGAGGGGCCCGGCGGGCTGCTCGGCCTGCCGCGCGACTACGGCCAGGAGCCGAGCAAGCACGAGCGGGAGCGGCACCGGCAGTTCTTCCGCGACATCGCGACCGCGCTCGGCGCCATCGACAAGCTGGACAGCCGCCCCGTCTTCGTCCTCGGCGTCGAGCGGTACCTGTCGCACTTCGCCGAGGCGTGGCAGCGCCCGATCGCCGGCACGGTGACCGGCAACTACGACCACGCCGGCGCCCACGACGTGTACCAGCTGCTGGCCCCGCGCCTGGCCGCGTACACGGCGATGGAACAGGTCGCCGCCCTGGAGGCCCTCGACGCCGCCCGGGGCGCCAACCGCTTCGCCGCCGGCCTGCCGGAGGTGTGGTCCCTGGCGCATCAGGGCCGCGGCGCGCACCTGCTGGTCGAGGAGGGCTACCACAGCCCGGCCTGGGTCCACGAGGACCACCTGCACCCGCCGAACCAGGAGCCCCACACCGAGACGGCCGGAGTGCTGCTCGACGACGCGGTCGACGATATCGTCGAGTGGGTCGCCCGCCAGGGCGGCGACGTCACCTTCGTCGGCGACGACAGCCTCGCCGCCGACGGCCGGATCGCGCTGATCGTCCGTTACTGACACGTCCCCGAGCCGGCCGGGGGAGGATCACCTCACCCGGCGGCCGACCTCGCTCACCTCCTGACGTCACCCGGAGCGTGAGTTCAGTCACCAGCCGTTGGCTGATCTTGCCGTGTGTGCAAGTTTGGCTGAGGCGGGCCTCCACTTACGGGCCGGTCCGCCACGGAGGTGATCGAGTGGGACGTAGTGAACCCGTCGGCTGGGCCGCGCACCGCCGGGCCGTCGACACCCTGCGGGACTCGTACGCCGCGATCCCGCCCGGCGACCCGGTCCGGCTGGCCAAGAAGACCTCGAACCTGTTCCGCCCCCGCGCCGAGATCCAGCGCGGCCTGGACGTGAGCGGGCTGGGCGGGGTGATCGAGGTCGACCCCGCCGGGCGCACCGCCGAGGTGCAGGGGGTGTGCACGTACGAGGACCTCGTCGACGCCACCCTGCCGCACGGGCTGATGCCGCTGGTCGTGCCGCAGCTGCGCACCATCACGCTCGGCGGGGCGGTGACCGGCCTGGGCATCGAGGCCACCTCGTTCCGCCACGGGCTGCCGCACGAGTCGGTGCTCGAGATGGACATCCTCACCGGCGCCGGCGAGCTCGTCACGGCCCGCCCCGGCGACGACCTGTTCGCGATCTTCCCCAACTCGCTGGGCAGCCTCGGGTACGCCACCCGGCTGCGCATCGAGCTCATGCCGATCGCCGCCGCGGTCGCCACCGTCAACCTGCGCTTCGACGACGTGGAGGACCTGCTCGCCGTCGTCGGCAAGGTGATGGCCGAGGGCACGTACGACGGCAAGCCGGTCGACACCATGGACGGGGTCGTGTTCCGCCCCGGCGAGTCCTACCTGGTGCTCGGCTCGTTCACCGACGAGCCCGGCCCGACCAGCGACTACACCGGCCAGGACATCTACTACCAGTCGCTGCGGGCCAAGGCCGCCGACCGGCTGTCCGCCTACGACTACCTGTGGCGCTGGGACACCGACTGGTTCTGGTGCTCCGCTGCGTTCGGCGCCCAGGTCCCCGCCGTGCGCCGGCTGTGGCCCCGCCGCTACCGCCGCTCCGACGTGTACCACCGCATCGTGCGCTTCGAGAACCGCCACGGCGTCGCCGCCCGCCTCGAGCGATGGCGTGGCCTCCCCGACCGCGAGCGGGTCGTCCAGGACGTCGAGCTGCCGCTGGAGCGCACCGCCGACTTCCTGCGCTGGTTCGCCGCCGAGGTGCCGATGGCGCCGATCTGGCTCTGCCCGCTGCGGCTGCGCGAGCGGGAGTGGCCGCTGTACCCGATGCACGCCGGGCAGGCGTACGTCAACGTCGGCTTCTGGGGCACCGTGCCGGTCGTGCCGGGCGCCGCCGACGGCGACGTCAACCGGGCCATCGAGGCCAAGGTGTCCGAGCTCGGCGGGCACAAGTCCCTCTACTCCGACGCTTACTACGACCGGGAGACCTTCGAGCGGCTCTACGGCGGCCCCGCGTACCGCGCCGCCAAGGACCGCTACGACCCCGATCATCGACTGACCGACCTCTACGACAAGGTTGTGGGGCGCAGATGACCAGCACCTACCGTTCGAGCAACACCCGCGGATCCGTACCCGGCCAGCCCCGCCGCCGGCCGCCCGTGCCGTCCGTTGCCGACATCGTCAAGGCCGTCACCACGCGCGAGCCGACGGTCCGCATCACTGCGTACGACGGCAGCGCCGTCGGCCCCGAGGACGCCGCCGTCGGCCTGCACGTCGCCACCGGGCGCGGCCTGTCCTACGTGCTCACCGCCCCCGGCGACCTCGGCCTGGCCCGCGCCTACGTGTCCGGCGACCTGGAAGTCAAGGGCGTGCACCCGGGCGACCCGTACGAGGCGCTCAGGCGGCTCGCCACCGGCCTGCAGCTGCGCGTTCCCGCCGCCGGCGAGGCCCTGCGGCTCGTGCGCGGCCTCGGCTGGGAGCGACTGCGCCCGCCGCCGCCCCCGCCGCAGGAGGCCACTCCGGCCTGGCGGCGCACCATCGCCGGCCTCGGCCTGCGCCACGCCCGCGGCCGCGACGCCGAGGCGATCCACCACCACTACGACGTCTCCAACCGGTTCTACGAGATGGTCCTCGGCCCGTCGATGACGTACACCTGCGCGGTGTTCCGGGACGAGACCGACACCCTCGAGCAGGCGCAGGCCAACAAGTACGACCTGGTCGCCGGCAAGCTCGCGCTCAAGCCCGGCCAGCGGCTGCTCGACGTCGGCTGCGGCTGGGGCGGCATGGTCCGCCACGCCGCCCGCGAGTACGGCGTGCGCGCCCTCGGCGTCACCCTGTCCAAGGAGCAGGCGGTCTGGGCCCAGACCGCGATCGAGCGGGAGGGCCTCGCCCACCTCGCCGAGGTGCGCTACCTGGACTACCGTGACGCGCCCCTCGAGCACTTCGACGCGGTCAGCTCCATCGGCCTCACCGAGCACATCGGGGTCAAGAACTATCCGCGGTACCTCGGGGCGCTGCGCGACCGGCTCAAGCCCGGCGGCCGCCTGCTCAACCACTGCATCACCCGCTCCGACAGCCGGGCCTCGCACAAGCCGGGCGCGTTCATCGACCGCTACGTCTTCCCCGACGGCGAGCTGGCCGCGCCGGGCCGCCTCGTCAGCGCCGTGCACGACGCCGCCTTCGAGGTGCAGCACGAGGAGAACCTGCGGCTGCACTACGCCCTGACCCTGGCCGGATGGAACCGCAACCTGGTGGCGAACTGGGACGAGTGCGTGGCCGAGGTCGGGCTGGGCACGGCGCGGGTCTGGGGGCTGTACATGGCCGGGTCGCGGCTCGCCTTCGAGCGCAACGAGATCCAGCTGCACCAGATCCTGGGCACCAAGACCACCAAGGACGGGGTGTCCTCCTACCCGCTGCGGCCGGACTGGACCCCCTGACCGATCCGTCCGGGGCGTGACCCGTTCGGGTGGGTCGCGCCCCGGCTGACCGGATTGCGGCTCTCGGCTTACTCCCAGGCAGAATCCAGTTTGGCGGAAGCTCGGGTGTGCAATCTGGACATCATGAGTGACCAGGACCGCCACCAGGGCGACTCGCAGCCCACCGAGAGCACCGGTTCCGCGCCGACGCCGGAGCCCGCCGGTCCGCCGCCCCAGGCGTCCTGGCCGCCCCCTTCTGCCCACGCCGCGCCTGTCCTGCCTGCGGCGTCTTCCGAGCTCGCCGTGCCCGCCTCGGCTCCGCCGGCTCTTCCAGCTCTTCCAGCTCCTCCAGCTCTTCCAGCTCCTCCAGCTCCTCCGGCTCCGGCTCTTGGCTACGCGCCGCCCGGCGGCCCGCTGCCCGCGCCGCCGGCGTACCCGGCGCAGCCGGTGTACCCCGCTTCCGGCATCCCCGCCTCGGGTGTTCCGGCCTCCGGGGTTCCGGGCTCGAACTTCCCCGCCTCCGGGATGCCGGCCTCGGGCCTTCCCGCGTCCGGGGCGCCCGCGCCCGGGTCACCTTGGAGCCGGCCCGGTGCCAACGGGTATGCGCATCAGGGCGACGCCGCCACCCAGCAGCTCGGCGGCGGGGTCGGCACCCAGACCGCCCAGTTCGCCACGACCCCGGTGCCGCCACCGGGCGGTGGATGGGGACACACCGGGAACACGGCGCAGTTCGGCGTCCCCGGCTACCCGCCGCCCCTGGGCCACCCGGGCTACCCGCCGCCCCCGGGCCACCCCGGCTACCCGCAGCACGGCTACGCCGGCCAGCCCAAGCCCCCGGGCCGCGGCGGCCGGGCCGCCCTGATCGCGGTCTGCGCGGTGGTCCTCGCGGTCGGCTCGGCCCTCGGCGGCGGCCTGGTCGCCACCCAGCTCGCCGACGGCAAGCAGGCCGCCTCCCCGAGCGTGGTCACCCGCGACCCGGCCCCGAACCTCGACCGCTCCTCGGTCGGCGGCGTCGCCGAGGCCGTGCTGCCCAGCGTCGTCGACATCAGCACCGGCGAGGCCGAGGGCTCCGGTGTGATCATGACCGCCGACGGCCAGATCGTCACCAACAACCACGTGGTCCAGGGCGCCCAGAAGCTGGTTGTCACGTTCAGCTCCGGCAAGACCGCCTCGGCCACCGTCGTCGGCACCGACCCGGCCGGCGACATCGCGGTGATCAAGGTCCAGGGCGTCTCCGGCCTGACCCCGGCCAAGTTCGGCGACAGCGACGCCCTGCGCGTCGGCGACACCGTCCTGGCCGTGGGCAGCCCGCTGGGCCTGCAGGGCTCGGTCACCGCCGGCATCGTGAGCGCCCTGCACCGCACCATCGAGGGCGAGCAGGGTGGCAAGTCGATCGCCGACGCCATCCAGACCGACGCCGCGATCAACCCCGGCAACTCCGGCGGCGCCCTGGTCAACCTCAAGGGCGAGGTGGTCGGCATCAACACCGCGATCGCCACCGCCGGCAGCAGCCAGAGCGGCGAGGCCGGCAACATCGGCCTGGGCTTCGCCATCTCCGCCAACCGCGCCCGCGCCGCCGCCGACCAGCTGGCCAAGGGCGGCAAGGTCAGCCACCCCTACCTCGGCGTCCAGCTCACCGACGGCGACAACGGCGCCCTGATCGGCGGCGTCGTCAGCGGTGGCCCGGCCGACAAGGCCGGCCTGCGCACCGGCGACACGGTGACCAAGTTCGGCACCGCCACCGTCACCGACGCCACGTCCCTGATCAACGCCGTCCAGGGCGCCAAGGCCGGCGACAAGGTCCCGGTCACGGTGAACCGCAACGGCGCGCCGCAGACGGTCACGGTGACCCTGGGCGAGGCCCCGTAACCCAAGACGACCCTTTCCCTTTCGCCGCAGCGGCCCGCGTTCGCCACAACGCGGGCCGCTGCGTTTGGGTCAGAACAGCACCAGCTGCCCCGGGACGGGCTCGTCGTCGAGCGGCCCGTCGAGCCTCGCCGCGCCCCGGAGCCGCGCGTTGCGGATCAGCACGGCGTCGCCGGAGCTGACCAGCCACCCACCCCCGGCCACGGCCTGTATCCCGCCGTGGCCGGCGACTTCCCTGGCGATCGAGGCCAGCAACGCGGGGCGCACGCCGGTCACCGTAGCGGTGGTGGTCAGCGGCGGCGGATGGGCATCAGGCGGCTGGTGGCGAAGCCGCCGGTCAGGAAGTCGCGGACCAGGGTCGTCACCCGGTCCGGGGCCTCCAGCAGGAGCAGGTGCGAGGTGCCGGGCAGGATCGCCAGGCGGGCGTCGGGCAGGGCGCCGTAGAGCGCCGCCGTGTGCTCCAGCGTCACCAGGTCGTCGTCGGCGGCCACGACCAGGGTCGGGCAGGCGATGCGGGCCAGGTCGGACGGGGTCAGGCCGGGCTCGGTGGCGATCGACTCGGCCAGCTTGGCCTGGATCACCGGCAGGTGGTCGGGGCCGTCGGGGGAGACCTCGGCGTAGCGGGCCACCACGGCCGGGGGCAGCGGCGCGTCCGCGGTCGGGGCGAAGAGCATCCCGTCGACGGCGTAGGCGGTGCTGATCAGCACCAGGGCGCGGACCAGGCCGGGGCGGCGCAGGGCGGTGTGCAGGGCGACGGCGCCGCCCGCGCTGTACCCGCACAGCACCGCCGGGCCGCCCACCACGTCGGTCAGGAACGCCTCGGCGTCGGCGGCCAGCACGGACATGGTGATCGGGCCGGGGAGGTCGGGGGAGCGGCCGTGGCCGCGGCGGTCGTACGCGTGCACGGTGAAGGCGTCGGACAGGCCGGACAGGCTCAGGTCGAAGTCGCGGCTGTCGCTGAAGCCGCCGTGCAGCAGGGCGACGGGGTCGCCGGAGCCGGCGGACGTGTGCCAGAAGGTCGTCATGCCCGGTACTACGCCGCGGCCGCCGTCCACTCATCGCTGTGGCGCGAGAACACCTCGATCAGCGGAGAATTGTGCAGATAAGTCGTGACATGCCCGATCCGGCCGTCGCGCCCGTCGAGCATCACGACCGCGAAGGGCGAGCCGGAGCGGTACTGAACGAACGAGGACGCGCCGCAGCGCACCAGGGAGGCGCCGGAGCAGGCGCCCGAGGCGGCCATCGCGTGCAGGAGCACGGCCCGGCCGCGAAGCCAGAAGGGCAGCGGCGGCATCGACATCGTCGCGTCCTCGTGCAGCACGTGGACCAGCGCGTCGACGTCGCCGGTCGTGAACGCGTGGACGTACCGCCGCAGCAGCTCCTCGTCGATCGGCTCCGACCGCACCGGCGCCGCCAGCGCGGCCCGGGCCCGCTGCAGCGCGCTGTTCACCGCGGGCACCGATGCCGACAGCAGCGCGGCCGTCTCGGCGGCGGAGAACGCGAGCACGTCGCGCAGGATCAGCACGGCCCGCTGCCGCGGCGGCAGCACCTGCAGCGCGGCCACCAGGGCGAGCCGCACGGAGTCGCGCCGCACGGCCACGTCGGCGGGGTCGAGGACCAGCGCGTCGGGCGCCGGGAAGACGAGGGCGGCGTCGGGGTGCGGCACCCCGAGCGGGCCGCCGGGCGCCGACGGGGGCGCCAGGTCCACGGCGAGCGCCCGCCGCCGGGCCGAGCGCAGCTGGTCCAGGCACACGTTGGTGGCGATGGCGAAGAGCCAGCCGCGCAGGGGTGCCCGGGCCGGGTCGAACGTGTCGAGGCGCCGCCACGCCCGCAGGAGCGTCTCCTGTACCGCATCCTCGGCGTCGAACGGCGAGCCGAGCATGCGGTAGCAGTACCCGAACAGGGCGGTCCGGTGCGGTTCGAGCTCAGCCTCCACGCCGCTCCCCGACGGCGGCCAGCGTGGCGAAGGAGGCCGGGCCCTCGACCGGCGGGTCGTCCGGGTCCGGCCGCCACAGCGGGCTGAAGACCACGCCCGGCTCGACCGGGTCCCAGCCGTCGAGCATGCTCAGCAGCTCGGCGGCGTTGCGGACCACCATCGCCGTGCCCGTGCGGGTGTAGAGGTCGGCCAGCCGGGCCATCTCCTCGGGGCGGGCGCTGGCGGTGGCGTGCGAGACGGCCAGGAGGCTGCCCGGGGCGAGCGCGTCGTGGTAGGCGCGCAACGCGGCCCGCAGCTCCGGCGTGTCCGGCACGAAGTGCAGCATCGCGATCAACAGTAGGCAGATCGGGCGGTCGAAGTCGAGCAGCGCCGTCACCTGCGGGTCGGCGAGGATCGCGCCGGCCTGGTGCAGGTCGGCCTGGACGACGGCGGTGCGCGGGTCGTCGCCGAGGATCTGCCTGGCGTGCACCACGGCGGTGGGGTCGATGTCGACGTACACCACCCGGGCCTGCGGGTCGTGCGCGCGGGCGATCTCGTGCACGTTGCCCTCGGTGGGGATGCCGGAGCCGATGTCGAGGAACTGCCGCACCCCGCGGCCCAGGGCGTAGCGCACGGCCCGGCGCAGGAACGCGCGGTTGGCCCGGGCGATGCCCGCGATGCCGGGCACGAGGTCGGCGGCCCGCTGCGCCACGGCGCGGTCGACCGCGAAGTTGTGCGACCCGCCGAGGTAGCGGTCGTAGATGCGGGCCGCGCTCGGGCGGTTCGGGTCGACGCTCATGTGGCTGGTGTTCCCTAAATCCCGGAAGATCAAAACTGTCGGTAACCATAGTTCTACCCTTAGTGAAATGCGGTGGACGGTGCGGCTGGCCGAGAGCCTCCTCGAGGTGGGGCCGGACCCCCTGCTCGTGTGCACCGAGGACGGCCAGGTCGCGCTGGCCAACGCCGCCGCCCGGGCCCTGTTCGGCCGGGAGGACCTGGCCGGCCGCTCGATCGAGGACCTCGTGCCGCCGGAGATCCGGCCGGTGGTGCCGCGGTTCCGCGCGTACCTGGCCGGCGCGCACCCCCTGCGCCGGGCCGGCCAGCCGCTGAACATGGTGCGCCGCGACGGGAGCCAGTTCCTCGCCGACATCACGCTGTCGGTCATCGAGGCCGAGGAGGGCCTGTTCCTGTACGCCACCATCCGCGACACCAGCGCCGAGGGCTTCGACCCGGCCCAGTCGCTGCTGGCCTCGATCGTGCAGTCCTCGCACGACGCGATCGTCACCACCGACCTCGACGGCGAGGTGCTGAGCTGGAACCCGGGCGCCGAGCGCCTCTACGGCTACACCGCGGGGGAGATGGTCGGCCGCCCCAAGGACATCATCATCCCGCCCGACCGGCGGCCCGACGAGGCCGAGATCCGGGCCGTCGTCGGCGCCGGCGGCCGGGTCGACCGGTACCGCACCACCCGCCGCCGCCGCGACGGCACCGACTTCACCGTCTCCATGCTCGTCTCCCCGCTGACCGGCCCGGACGGGCGGACCGTCGGCGTCACCACCATCACCCGCGACGTCAGCGAGCGCGAGCGGGCCGAGGCCCAGATGCAGAGCGTCCTCGACGCCGCCCCCGACCCGCTGCTCGGCGTCGACGAGCGCGGCCGGGTGGTGCTGGTCAACGCCTCCGCGGAGCGCCTCTTCGGCATCCCGCGCTTCGACATCACCGACATGCCGGTCGCCCACCTGCTTCCCGGCTTCCCCGAGGGGACCGTCGCCCACCGCCGCGACGACGGCACCGTCCCGGTCGAGATCACGCTGAACAGCCTGCACACCGACGACGGCATGATCACCCTGGCCAGCGTGCGGGACATGACCGAGCGGCTGGCCGACCAGGCCGAGCAGCAGCGCCTGCGCGAAGAGGCGGAGCGGCAGAAGGACGAGGTCCGCCAGCAGCGCACCCAGCGCCTGGAGAGCCTCGGCCAGCTGGCCGGCGGCGTCGCGCACGACTTCAACAACCTGCTCGCCGTCATCCTCAACTACGCCGAGTTCATCGTCGAGGACGGTGCCGACACCCCGATGGCCCTGGACGCCGAGCAGATCCTGCGGGCCGGCCGGCGCGGCAGCGAGCTGACCCACCAGCTGCTCGCCTTCGCCCGCCGCGAGGTGATCCGCCCCAAGCCGCTCGACGTCAACCGGGTCGTCGACGAGGTCCAGCAGATGCTGACCCGCTCGATCGGCGAGCACATCGACCTCGCCACCGACCTCGCCGAGCCGCTCCCGTCGGTCGTCGCCGACGCCGGCCAGCTGGAGCAGGTCCTGGTCAACCTGGCCGTGAACGCCCGCGACGCGATGCCCGCCGGAGGCCACCTCAGCATCGACACCGGCCTGGTCGACGTCGGCGAGGAGCACACCGCCACCCGCGAGGGCCTGCAACCCGGCCTGTACGTGCGCATCCGCGTCTCCGACACCGGCACCGGCATGCCCCGCGAGGTCATCGACCAGGCCTTCGAGCCGTTCTTCACCACCAAGCCCAGCGGCGAGGGCACGGGCCTGGGCCTGGCCACCGTCTACGGCATCGTCGTGCAGGCCGGCGGCACGGTGTACATCTACTCCGAGCCCGGCGTCGGCACCACCATCACGATCCTGCTCCCGGCCAGCGACGCCGACCCCCGGCCGGCCGACCCCACCCGGGTCGCCCGCCCGCCGGGCCGCGGCCAGACGGTGCTCGTGGCCGAGGACGAGCCCGCCCTGCGCGAGGTCACCACCCGCATCCTGCGCCGCGGCGGCTACACGGTCCTCGCCGCGGCCGACGGCCTCGCCGCCCTGCACCTGGCCGCGGAGCACGGCGGGCCGATCCACCTGCTCCTCACCGACGTCGTCATGCCCGGCATGCTGGGCCGCGTCCTCGCCGAGCGCCTCCTGCGCACCCGCCCCGCCACCCGCGTGCTGTTCATGTCGGGCTACGCCCAGCCCGTCCTCACCAGCAACGGCATCCTCGATCCCGGGGTGCACCTGCTGGAGAAGCCCTTCACCGGCACCGACCTGCTCAACGCCGTGGGGGAGCAGCTGGCGCTGGTCGGCTGAACCGCTCCCGCCTACAGGCTCAGGTCGGCGAGGGGGTCCGCGCGCTCGCCGGTGACGACCAGGCTGCCCACGTGGCGGTGCGGGTCGGCGACCGTCCCGGCCTCGGTCTCGGCCGCCACCGTCTCCAGGGCGGCCCATACGGCGGCCAGGTCCTCGTCGCCGCCGCTCAGGTGCAGCGTCGGGGCGCCGCGCAGCGAGATCGCCAAGGGGCCGCCGGCGCGCTGCTGGACCACGGCGCCGTTACGGATCGCGATCTGTACCTCGGGGCCGGCCCCGCGCAGGGTGGCGGCCAGGGCGCGCAGGGCAGCGGGTGAGCCGGCCAGGTCGAGGTCGTCGCCGTGCACGCGCAGGCGGCAGTGCCGCTGATCATCCATGCCGCCATTCTGCCGCACGCCGGGCTTGTAAAAATGGACGTTCATTCAGTATTTTCGGGGCATGGAAGGCAGCAGCCGCTCGGCGGAGCACGTGGCGCTCTTCCGCGCCCTCGAGACCAGCCGGCGGCGGGACCGGCTGTTCACCGACGATCTCGCGGCCCGCATGTTGTCGCCGCGGTACCGCGCGGTCGTGGCGGCGTCGCGACTGGCGCCCGTGCACCGGTGGATCGTGCGGTACATCGACACGCGGTACGCCGGCGGCCCACGCGCCTCGGCAGTCGTTCGGACCCGAATGATCGACGATCGCGTCCGCGCGGCCGTCGCCGGCGGGGCCGCGCAGCTCGTGCTGCTCGGGGCCGGGTTCGACAACCGGGCGTACCGCATCGGCGCGCCCGCCTCGTTCGAGGTCGACCACCCGGCGACGCAGGCGACCAAGCGGCGGCGGGTGCCGGCCGGGCTCGCCGGCCGGGTGCGGTTCGTGCCCGTCGACCTCGCCGCCGACCCGCTCGCGCCGGCGCTGCTCGGCGCCGGGTTCGACGCGGGGGTCCCGGCCGTCGTCGTCTGGGAGGGCGTGACCAACTACCTCACCGCCGGGGCCGTCGACGCCACCCTGCGCGCCCTCGCCGGGCTGCTGTCCCCGGGGAGCGTCGTCATCTTCACGTACGTCGACAAGGCCGCGCTCGACGGCACGGGCGGCTTCCACGGCGTGGAGCGCTGGCACGACGCGGTACGGCGCGGGGGCGAGCCGTGGACGTTCGGGTTCGCGCCGGCCGACCTGCCCGCGTACCTCTCGGCGCGCGGCCTGAGCCTGGCCGAGGACCTCTCCACGCACGACGCGGCCGCGCGCTATCTCGAACCGCTCGGGCGCGACGAGCCGACGGCCGAGTTCTACCGGATCGCCGTGGCCGCCCGTGCCTAAGGTCGGCGAGGAGCACTTCGCGGCGCGGCGCCGGCAGATCCTCGACGCCGCCGCGGCCTGCTTCGCCCGGGAGGGTTTCCACCGCACGTCGATGCAGGACATCGTGCGGGAGTCCGGCATCAGCGCGGGTCTGATCTATCGGTACTTCACGGGCAAGGACGACATGATCGCCGCCATCGTCGCCGAGTGGCAGCAGCGGCGCGCGACGCTGCTCGACGGCGACCCCGCGGCCGGGTACCTGCAGGTGCTGCGGGCCGTCGGGGACCCGGCGGCCGGGCCCGAGCTGCGCCTGGCCGTGCAGGTCTGGGCCGAGACGGTCCGCTCGCCGCTCATCCGCGCGATGGCCCGCGAGAACGTGGACCGCCCGCGCGAGCTGGCCGCGGCCGCGCTCGAGGGCGTGGTGGCGGAGCCGGACGCCCTGGCCCGCGTGTTCATCGCGATCTACCAGGGGCTGGTGCTACAGACGCTCTGGGACGACGGGATCGACCACGCCGCCTTCGCCCGGGCCGTCGCCGGCCTGCTCGCGCCGCTGGGCCTGGCGCCGGATCGCGAGCCAGGCGACGAGCAGCGGCCAGTCGCCCCCGAATAGCAGCAGGAAGGTCAACGGGAGCTTCCACAGTGGCCCGATGGTGGCCGCCGGAGGAGCGACCCCGCCGGCCACCCACGGCTCGGCGGTGCGCGCCCAGACGAGGAAGGCGTCACCGATCGGAAGCTGCCCGAGGGCGTACCGTTTCGTGCGTAGCGTGTCCACCGGCACCCCGGCCAGCTCGCCGTAGCTGGACAGCGCCCCCGCGAGGGCGTCGTCACCCTGCACCCGCGCCGCCCCGAGCGTCACCACGGTGGCCGAGAGCGAGACGCCCAGCGGCAGCGGCCCGCTGTCCACGTCGCCCGGCCCGTCCGTCCCCTGTGGATACTCGCGCACGGCCGGCCCGAGCCACAGCGGCCGCACCACGAACTGGGCGCGGAACCCGAGGTACTGCTCCCGGGCGAAACCCGGGTCGACGTCCACCAGGAACCGCTGGATGACGCTCTGCGAGCTGCCCCGCGCCCCCTGCGCCGGCGCGCCGGTCTCCGGGTCGCTCACGTGCGGCAGCAGCCCGGTCGCCGGGTCGAGCCGCTCCCGCGCCGCCGCGACCCAGCGCTGCACGGTGGGCCCGAACGCGGCCGGCAGCAGGACGTCGTGCAGCCGCAGCGAGGCGACCGCCACGGTCGAGTCGACCGGCCACGACTGCCCCGGGTACGCGGTCAGGAACGGCGTGCGCGAGCCGTCGAACGCGGCGGCGATCGCCCGCGAGTCCCGCTCGAACCGCTCGACCTCGCCCGGGTCGCGCTCCCCGGCCGGCTGCAGGCTCAGGATCCCGCCGCGCAGCCAGTTGGTCCAGCCGGCGTAGAAGATGCCGTACCGCGGGGAGAGCGACTCGGTGAAGGGTGCGGTCCCCTGCGGACCGTCCAACCGGGACAGCGCCCAGCGGGCGTTGCGCAGCGCCTCCGCGCGGTCGCCGCGGTGGCGGCCGACGTCGACCCAGGCCAGCGCGTACAGCTCGTGCAGGAAGAAGTACCCCTCGGGGAACAGCCCCTGCGCGTCGTCCCCGGCGCCGGCCTCCAGCTGCTGCCGGATGAACGCCAGCTGCCGCTCGGCACCGCCGCCCGGCCCCAGCGTGGGGGAGTAGAGCCGGACCAGGCCGCCGACGCAGAGCGCGGTGAGCAGGGCCGCGACCACCAGCCGTAGCGCCAGCGCCAGCGAGCGCAGCCTTCGGGACACGGCGCGATCGTACCGGCCGGCGGCAATGCCCTGGGCCGCGTATGGCCACTTGTCGTAAGAAACCTACCGCCGGCCGCGGTCGGTTGATACAAAGTCGTTACCGGGCTTCACTCATGTCCATGCGTCACTGTAGCTTATTTTCGTAGCCAAGTTACGGGACGGCGATTAGCTACATAGAGGGGGAGTGGCACATGAGCATCGCTCCCCTCGACGCTGCGCAGACCGGCGAGCACGGCGACCGGGCCGCTCCCGGGCTCGCCACGCGCTCGCCCGGCCGCGCGGCCTGGCTCCGGCTGCGCCGCGACCGCACCGCGATGGTCAGCGGCGTCGTGTCGGCGCTGCTGATCCTCGTCGCGCTGCTCGCCCCGCTGATCGGGGCCGGCTACGGCGTGTCGCCGCAGGACGCGTTCCAGGACGACCTCGACCGCTTCGGCCTGCCCTACGGCGTGGCCGGCGGGGTGAGCGGCGCACACTGGTTCGGCCTGGAGCCCGGGCAGGGCCGCGACCTGTTCATCCAGATGGTCTACGGCATGCGCACCTCACTGGGCATCGCCTTCGCGGCGGCGCTGATGACCACGCTCGTCGGGGTGCTGCTCGGCATCGTCGCCGGGTACCTCGGCCGCTGGGTCGACGCCGTCATCAACTGGATCACCGACGTGACCCTGGCCCTGCCGTTCCTCATCTTCACCCTCGCCGTCATCCGCCCCATCGAGCTGCACTTCTACGGGCCGCGCGAGGCGGTGCCGGGCTGGTTCCGGGTGGTCGTGCTCATCTCGCTGTTCACCGCGTTCGGCTGGACCACCACCGCCCGGCTGGTGCGCGGGCAGGTGCTGTCGCTGCGCGAGCGCGAGTTCGTCGAGGCGTCCCGGGCCAGCGGCGCGCGGCTGGGCCGCATCCTGTTCCGGGAGCTGCTGCCCAACCTCGGCGCGCCGATCCTGGTGGCGTTCTCGCTGTCGATCCCGGCGTACATCACGGGCGAGGCGGCGCTGTCCTTCCTCGGCATCGGCATGCTGGAGCCGACCCCGGACTTCGGGCGCACCATCTACCGCAGCCTGAACTACCTGCAGACCGACCCGGCGTACGTGCTGTTCCCCGGCGTCACCATCTTCGTGCTCGTGCTGGCCTTCAACCTCTTCGGCGACGCGCTGCGCGACGCGCTCGACCCGAAGTCGCTGCGGTAGGCCGCGATGGGCTCGTTCCTGCTGCGCCGCGCCCTGCTGGGCCTGCTGACCCTGTTCGCGGTCAGCGTCCTCACGTTCCTCATGTTCTTCGCGCTGCCGCGGGACCCGGCCACCGCGATGTGCCCCAAGAACTGCGACGCCCAGCGGCTGGAGCGGGTGCGCGACGAGCTGGGGCTCAACGATCCGAAGCCGGTGCAGTACCTGCGGTACATGGGCGGCATCTTCACCGGGCGCGAGCACTGCCCGGCGCCGTGCCTGGGGTACTCCTACGTCAACAACGAACCGGTGAGCGAGACCTTCGCCCGGGTCATCCCGGTGACGCTGAGCATCGTGATCCCGGCGGCAGTGCTGTGGCTCGGCCTGGGCATCGGGCTCGGCATGCTCTCGGCGCTGCGCCGCGGCACCGTGTTCGACCGCCTCGCCATCGGCTTCTCCCTCTCCGGCGCCTCCATGCAGCTGTACTTCGTGGGCGGCGTCCTGCTGCTGGTCTTCGTCTACACGCTCAAGGTGCTGCCGTACCCCCGCTACACGCCGCTGCTGGACGACCCGCTCGCCTGGGGCACCGCCCTCGTGCTGCCCTGGTGCACCCTGGCCTTCCTGTTCTCCGCGGTGTACGCCAGGCTCTCCCGCGCCCAGATGCTGGAGACGATGTCGGAGGACTTCGTCCGCACCGCGATGGCGAAGGGCCTGCCGCAGCGCACGGTGGTGCGCCGGCACGTGCTGCGGGCCGCCATCACGCCCCTGGTGACGGCGGCCGGGCTGGACGTGGGCACCGCGCTCGGCGGCACCGTCATCACCGAGACCACCTTCGGCTTCCGCGGTCTCGGCCGCACCGCCATCGACGCCGTGCGCGACGGTGACCTGCCCACGATCATGGCGACCGTCCTGCTGGCCGCCGCCTTCATCGTCGTGGCCAACATCGTCGTCGACGCGCTGTACACCACGATCGATCCGCGAATCCGGTTGCGATGAACCCCAGGAGGAACCCATGCGAGCCAGGCCCACGGCGGCCCTCGCGCTGCTGACGATCGTCGCGGCACTCGGCGCCTGCACCAACAACAAGAAGACCGACGACGAGTCCGGGGTCGACACCAACCGGCAGGCCACCGGGGCCATCGCCAGCGACCCCAAGGACTCCATGGGGCCCGCGGCCGACGTGCCCGGGGCCACCAAGGGCGGCACCATCACCATCATCCGGCAGTCGAAGATCTCCCACCTCGACCCGCAGCGCACCTACAGCTTCGCCGGGCTCAACGCCTCCCAGCTGTTCTCGCGGCGCCTGACCACGTTCAAGGACGACGGCCAGGGCCACGTCACGCTCGTCGGCGACCTCGCCACCACGCCCGGCACCGACGTGAACAAGGACTGCAAGACCTGGCAGTACACCGTCAAGGACGGCGTGAAGTTCGAGGACGGCACCCCGATCACCGCCAAGGACATCGCGTACGGCATCGCGCGCTCGTTCGACCTGTCGCTGACCGGCGGGCCGACGTACATCCAGGAGTGGCTGGCGGACACGCCGCAGTACGACACGAAGTTCGACTTCAAGAACAACAAGAGCGCCCTGCCGCCCGGGCTGAGCGTCCCGGACGACATGACCCTGAAGTTCACCTTCAACAAGGCGCACTGTGACCTGCCCTTCGCCGCGTCCCTGCCGGCCACCGCACCCGTGCCGGCCGCCAAGGACACCGGGACGCAGTACGACGCCAAGCCCGTCAGCTCCGGGCCGTACCGGATCGCGAAGAACGAGGCGGGCACCCAGATCACCTTCGAGCGCAACACCAGCTGGGACCCGGCCACCGACGCCGTGCGCCACCAGTACCCGGACACGTTCGTGTGGCAGTTCGGCCCCGACCCGGTCACCCAGACCAACCGGATCATCGCCGACAGCGGCGCCGACCAGACCGCGGTGTCGTGGGAGGGCGTCGACTCGTCGCTCATCTCGAAGGTGATGACCGACCAGACGCTCAAGTCGCGCGTCATCCAGGCCCCGACGCCGCAGCACTACACGCTGACCATCAACAACCAGCGGGTCACCGACCTCAAGGTGCGCCAGGCGCTCAACTACGCCGTCGACCGCGACGGCCTGATCAAGGCCCTCGGCGGGTCCTCGCTCGCCGCGCCCGTCACCACGCTCATGCCACCCTCGACGATCGGGTGGAAGAACTACGACGCCTACCCGGCCGGCAAGAACGGCGACCCGGCCAAGGCCAAGGAGCTGCTCGGCGGCACCGAGAAGGAGCTCGTGCTGGCGTTTGAGGACGACGCCCTCGGGCAGACCACGAGCACCTTCCTCAAGGGCAACCTGGAGAAGGCCGGCTTCAAGATCACGCTGAAGGCGATCCCGGCGGACTCGTTCCTCGACGAGACCAAGAAGAAGGACAACCCCTGGGACGTGTACATCGGCTCGTGGGGCGCGGACTGGCCCAGCGGCGCGGCGATCCTGCCGGTGCTGTACGACGGGCGGGCCATCAAGGCCGACGGCAGTAACAACGGCGCGTCCTACCTCAACGCCCCGGCGCTCAACGCCGAGTTCGACCGGGTGCTGGCGATGCCGACCGACCAACAGGGCGCGGAGTGGGCCAAGCTGGACGAGAAGATCATGCGCGAGTACGCGCCGGTGGTGCCGCTGTACGTCCAGGTGACCACGACCGTGCACGGCTCGAAGGCGGACGGCTTCTTCATCGACAGTATCTTCGGCAACGTGTCCTTCGTGAACGCCTACGTGAAGCAATGACCCGATGGGAACAGCTCGGCGCCGCGCTCGACGCGGCGCCGGGCACCGTCTCGGTGTGGGCCGGCCGGCCCGGGGCGCCGCCGTGGTACGCCAGGCTGCCCGACGCGCCGCACTACGCCGCGAGCACGATGAAGGTCGCCGTGCTCGCGGCGCTCTACCGTGCCGCCGAGGCCGCTGCGGTCGACCTCGACGCCAAGGTGCCGGTGGTCAACGACTTCGTCTCCGCGGCCGGCGACGGCGAACTGCGCTACGCCAACGACCGCGAGTACGACGACGAGCACGAGGTCTGGGACCGCCTCGGCGGCACCGCCCCGGTGCGCTGGCTGGCCCGCCGGATGATCGTGCGCTCCAGCAACCTCGCCACCAACCTGCTGCTCGCCCGGGTCGGCAAGGCGGCCGTGGCCGAGGTGTGGCGGGCGGCCGGTGCCACGCACAGCGTCACCGCCCGCGGCATCGAGGACTACGCCGCCCGCGACGCCGGCCTGGACAACGTCGTCACCGCGGCCGACCTCGCCGCGCTCTTCGCCGCCCTCTACGACGGCGCCCTGGCCGGCCCGGTCGCCACCGCCGAGATGCTCGACCTGCTCGCCGCCCAGGAGTGGCGGGTCGACCTCGCCGCCGGCCTGCCCGCCGGGGTCCGGGTCGCGCACAAGAACGGCTGGATGACCGGCGTGCGGCACAGCGCGGGGATCGTGTACCCGCCCGACGCCCCGCCGTACGTCGTCGCCGTCTGCACGACGTCGGATTCGGGTGATGACGACGCCGCCTGCCGGCTCGTCGCCGAGGTCTCGGCCACCGTCTGGGAGGAGAGGGCCGGATGAGCATCGCCGCCGTCCGCGCTCGCCCGGTCAGCGTGCCGCTGCACACCCCGTTCGTCACCGCCCTGCGCACCGCCACGACCGTGGAGAGCCTGCTCGTCGAGGTCGTCGACGCCGACGGCCGGATCGGGCTGGGGGAGGCCCCGCAGGTCTGGAAGGTCACCGGCGACTCGGTGGCCGGCGCCCGGGCCTGCGTCGAGGAGATCCTCGCCCCGCTGCTCGTCGGCCGCGACGCCGACGACGTGGCCGGCAACGCCCGGGCCGTGGCCGCCGCCGTGGTGCGCAACACCGGCGCCCGCGCCGCCGCCGACGTCGCCCTGCACGACCTCGCCGCCCGCCGCCTCGGCGTGCCGCTGGTCCGGCTGCTCGGCGGCACCCGGCTGCGCGTGCCCACCGACGTGACCCTGCCGGCCGGCGACGCCGACGCCCTGCACGCCGCGGCCGCGGCCCGGGTCGCCGAGGGCTTCCGCGTGCTCAAGGTCAAGGTCGGCAAGTCCGGCCCCGGCGAGCGCGACGCGGCCGCCGCCGACATCGAGCGCATCCGCCGCATCCGCGCCGCCGCCGGCCCCGAGGCCCGCATCCGGCTGGACGCCAACCAGGGCTGGACCCCGCGCGAGGCGGTCCGTGCCATCCGCGGCATGCAGGACGCCGGCCTCGACATCGAACTCGTCGAGCAGCCCGTCCCCATGCACGACCTGGAGGGCCTGGCCTGGGTGAGCGACCGCGTCGACGTGCCGATCCTGGCCGACGAGGCCGTCTTCGGCGTGCGCGACCTGGTCGAGGTCATCCGCCGCCGCGCCGCCGACATGGTCAACGTCAAGCTGGCCAAGTGCGGCGGCCTCGGCCCGGCCCGCACCCTGTTCGACCTGGCCGCCGCCCACGACATCGGCACCATGGTCGGCTCGATGATGGAGACCCAGGTCGGCGTCGGCGCCGCGGCCAGCCTGGTCGCCGCCTACGGCACCACCGTCGTGTCCGACCTCGACGCCGCCTGGTGGCTGGCGTCGACCCCCCTGACCGGCGGCCTGCGCTACGACGGCGCCGAGGTCGTCCTGCCCGACGAACCCGGATTGGGGCTGAGCCTGCCGTGACCGTGATCGGCGTACCGCTGGCCGACCTGTGGCGGACCCCGGCCGGCGACGAGCGGGTCACCCAGGCCCTGCTGGGCGAGGAGGTCGTCGTCGAGGAGGCCCGCCCGGACGGCTGGGCCCGCGTGATCCTGCCGGCCCAGCCCGCGCCGTCGCTCGACCCGCGCGGCTACCCGGGCTGGCTGCGCGCCGCCGACCTGCGCCCCGCCACGCCCGCCGAGGCCCTGGCCCTGGCCCGCCGCCTGATGGGCGTGCCGTACCTGTGGGGCGGCCTGTCCGACGCCGGCATCGACTGCTCCGGCCTGGTCCACCTGGCCTGGCGCCGCCTGGGCGTGCCCGTGCCCCGCGACGCCGACGACCAGGCCGCCGCCGCGACCGCGGTGCCGCCGGGCGAGGAGCGCCCCGGCGACCTGTACTTCTTCGCCCGCCCGGGCCGCCGCGTCCACCACGTCGGCATCGTCGCCGGCCCGCCGCCCGCCCCCGGCGACCTGGCCCCGATGCTGCACGCCTGCGGCGACGCCGGCCGCGTCGTCGAGGAGCTCCCGAAGCCCGACCGCGTCGACACCTTCGCCGGCGCCGCCCGCCTGCCTATTTGAGCTGGCCGGCGGTCAGGCCCGACTGGACCTGGCGGTTCAGGGCGATGTACAGCAGCAGCACCGGCAGCATGGCGATCGTCATGCCGGCGAACAGGCCGCCGAAGTCGCCGCGGTAGCCCTGGTTCACGGCCAGGGCGGTCAGGCCCTGGGCCAGCACCCAGTGCTTCTCGCTGTCGGGGCCCTGCAGCAGCACGATCGGGAAGATGTACTGGTTCCACTGGGTCAGGAAGTTGAAGATGCCCACGCTGATCAGGCCCGGGCGGGCCATCGGCAGCATGATGCGGAAGAACAGGCCCCAGTGCGAGCAGCCGTCCACCATCGCGGCCTCGGCCACCGCCGTGGGCAGGGTGCGGAAGAACGCGGTCAGGAAGAAGACCGTGAACGGCAGGGAGTAGGCGGTGTACACCAGGATCAGGCCGGGCAGGGTGCCGAGCAGGCCCAGGTTCTTCACCACGAAGAACAGCGGCACGAGGGCCAGGATGACCGGGAAGACCATGCCGCCGGCGAAGGCGTAGTAGACGATCCGCATGCCGCGCAGTTCGTAGCGGGCCAGCACGTAGGCGGCCATCGCGCCCAGTAGCATGGTGAGCAGCAGCGCCCCGGCCACGACGATGACGCTGTTGAGGAAGTAGCGGCCGATGTGGGCCTGGTTCCAGGCGCGGACCCAGTTGTCGAAGCGGAGGCTGGACGGCAGGCCCCAGGCGTCGGACAGGATCTCGTCGTCGCTCTTGAACGAGCTGACCACGGCCCACAGGAGCGGGAAAGTGGTGAGCAGCGCCCAGCCCACCAGGAAGACGTGGGAGAAGGCGTTGCCGATGCGCACGCGGCCCATGAATTTCCTCAGTACTCCACGCGCTCGCGGCGGGTGAGGCGCAGCGAGGCGATGGCGACGGACAGGACAATGAAGAACATCGCGACGCCGATCGCCGAGGCGTAGCCGAACTTCGAGTCGCCGAAGGCGGTGTTGTACAGGCGCAGGCCGACGACGTCGGTGCTGAAGTTGGGGCCGCCGTTGGTGATGATCTGCACGAGCGCGAAGCCGTCCAGGGCGATGATGGCGAGGTACACCCAGGCGACCTGGATCGTGTCCCACAGCAGCGGGATCGTGATGCGCAGCAGGGTGACGAAGCGGCCGGCGCCGTCGAGCAGGGCCGCCTCGTAGATCTCGCGCGGAATGGCCCCCATGGCGGCGCCGAAGAGCACCACGTAGAAGCCGACGTTGCTCCAGATCATCACGATGAGCACGGCCCAGAAGGCGAAGTCCTCGCTGCCCAGCCACGGCCGGGCCAGGGTGCCCAGGCCGACGGCCCGCAGGAAGCCGTTGACCAGGCCGCCGTCCGGGGCGTACATCTCCCGCCACAGCACGCCGACGATGGCCACCGACAGCACCTGGGGGAAGAAGTACACGATGCGGTAGACGCCGCTGCCGCGGATGCCCTGCACGCCGGCCCGCCCGCCGTGGCCGCCGATGCTGAGCATCGAGGCGAAGAACAGCCCGAGCGCGATGGTCGCGATCGGCAGCACGGCGAGCAGGACGGCGTTGTGTTTCAGGGCGTTCCAGAAGTACTCGTCGGACAGCAGCCGGGTGAAGTTCTCCGTCCCGACGTAGTCCCACGTCGGGCTGAGACCCCGCCAGTTCGTCGCGGATACCTGGAACGCCTGGAGGTACGGTGAGATCACGAACACGGCGTAGACCGCCACCGCGGGCATCAGGAACGTGATGGCGAAGAGGCGCCGGCCGTGCCGCATGGATCAGCTCCGCTTGTACTTCTTGATGCTGGAGTCCTGAGCGATCGAGTCCGCGCCCTTCTGGCACTGCTCGACCCACTGCTTGGCGTTGATCTGCTTGGTGAACAGGGCCCCGCAGGCCGCGTCGACGAGCTCCCGCTCGAGCTTGCGGTAGTAGGAGTTGTACACCCAGTTGAAGCCCTTGTCGCCCGACGCCTTGAGCGCCTTGGTGACCGAGGCCAGGCCCGGAGTCGGGTTGGGCGCCTCGACGCCGGTCACGCAGGTGAGGCTGGACGTCTTGCCGATGAAGTCCGTGGCGCCCTTCTTGGAGAGCATGATCCGGAGGTACTCCAGGCCGCCGTTGAGGTTCTTCGCCTTGGCCGGCACGATGAAGGGCTCACCGGACGTGCCGCGCAGCGCCTCGAACGGCAGCTTGTCGCCCGTGGACAGGCTCGGCGTCGGCGCGACCGACATCTGGAAGCCCTGCGGCGTCACCTTGGCCATCTCGCTCTCCAGCCAGGAGCCGCAGGAGATGAAGACGGCCTTGCCGTGGCACCACTCGGTCTCGGACTGGATGTGGTCCAGGCCCTCGGAGCCGGGCATGATGTAGCCGTCGACGGCCAGCTGGGAGTAGGCCTCGGCGGCGGCCAGGATCGCGGGGTGCTTCCAGGCGTTGGGCTCGAGGTTGTCGATGGCGACGAGCACGTCCTCGCCGGCCATCTTCGCCGCGGCGGCGAGGATCGGCCAGGACATGTACCGCGGGTGCTTGCCCTGGTAGGTCCAGGGCGAGATGCCGGCCGCCTTGATGGTCTTGCACAGGGCGATCATCTCGTCCCAGGTCTTCGGGTAGGCCCAGCCCTTGTCGTCGAGGAGCTTCTGGGAGTACCAGATCCCGTAGACCGTGTAGGTGTAGTTCAGCGCCATGGTCTTGCCGTCGTACGTGCCCGGCAGCAGCGAGCCCGGCAGCAGCGTGTCGCGGACCTTCTTGCTCGGGTCGTCGAGGCTCGGCGCGTCCAGCAGCGGCGCCAGGTCGGCCAGCGCCCCCTGGGAGACGAGGCCGTTGAAGTCGATCTGGCCGGCGCCGGAGTTGTCGATGACGTCCGGCGGGCTGCCGTCGACGAAGCGCGGCTGCAGCGTGGTGCTGATCTGCTGGGTGGCGGAGTGCTTGACCTGGGCCTTGGGGTACTTCTCGGCGTACATCGCCTCGTGCGCCTTGGCGTAGTCCTCGCCGAAGCCGCCGTTGAAGATGACGATCTCCAGCGGGGCGTCTTCCTTGACGCCGAGGGGGTTGGCCGCGTCCTTGGTCCCCTGCGCGGCGTCGTTCTTCTTGTTGTCGTCGCCCCCGCCGAGCGCGCACGCGCCCAGCGCGGCGGTCGTGGCGGCTAGGACCCCGGAGCCGGCCGCCGATTTCAGAAGGCTCCTGCGGGTCAATATGTTCATCGACTGCTCCTTCAGGCCGAGGGACGCTCGTCGATGAGGATGAAGGTTTCCAACGTAACTTGCAAGACCCGGAAGATTGTTACCGAGTTCAACGACCCCCGTCGGAGGTAAGCCGGAAGTGTGCCGAGGGGTCCCCGGCACCGCCTCCGACCTGCAAGATCGCCAGCCAGGCGGCGCCGGCGGCGCCGTCGCGGGCCTCGGACGGGTCGTTACCGAAACGTCGTACTATGCCGTCCCGGACCCGCGCGGCGACCGGCCCGGGCGACAGCAGCACCGACCCGGCGAGCACCACGGCCGGCGCCCCGGCGTCCTCGGGCGCGACCGTCGCGAGGGAGTGCAGCAGCAGCGCTGCCGCCTCCTCGGTCAGCCCGGCCGCGACCGGGTCCCCGGCGGCCGCCAGCTCGCTGACCGCGGGGGCCAGCTCGCCGAGCGCGGCCGGCGGCCGGTCGAACGCGGCCCGCAGGATGGCCTGGGCCCGGGCCTCCGGGTCGCTCGCGCGCACGTCGAGGGCGCGCACGGCCGCGTCGACGAGGGCGGTGGCCGGTCCGCGGCCGTCCAGCGCGCGCAGGGCCGCGCGCAGCGCCTCCCGCCCGAGCCAGACCGCGGAGCCCTCGTCGCCGAGCAGCCAGCCGTAGCCGTCGCAGCGGCGGGTCAGCGCCCCGCCGGCGAACGCGGCGGCGACCGCCCCGGTGCCGGACAGCAGGAGCAGTCCGTCAGAGGAGGGCGTGCCTGCCGCGAACGCGACCTCGAGATCGGTGACCGCGCGGACCTGCCCGCCCAGGCCGGCGGCGGCCCACGCGCCCCGGGCGGCGTCCTGGGCCGCGACCCGCCCGCCG
>NZ_BAAARV010000085.1:0-11857 GCF_039532525.1 Dactylosporangium salmoneum | reverse complement strand
GGCCGGCGACCCGGTCCCGATCGAGGCCGCCGATCGCCCCGGCCAGGGCGCGGTGCAGCGACTCGCCGGGCGGGGCGGCGCTGGAGTTCTGGTTGGCCCCTCCCGCGGTGCTGCGGGCGAGAATGTTTCCATTGAGGTCACCGACGACGCAGCGGGTCGTCGTGGCGCCGGCGTCCACGCCGATGACCAGCGGCTCGCGCATTCCAATCACCGTACTCCATTGACGAAACCGACATCGCAACGGAAACTTTTCCACATGAAGGGCAAGGACGACCCCGACGAGAGCCGCACGGTCTCGACGGCGGTGAAGATCCGCGGGCTCCTGCCCTCGCTGTCGCGCGCCGAGCAGCGGGTCGGGAAGATCATCATCGACGAGGCGAGCACCGCCGCGCTGATGACGATCACCGAGCTGGCCAAGCGGGCCCACACCTCCGAGACGACGGTCATCCGATTCTGCCGGGCCATCGGCGTCTCGGGCTATCCGGAACTGCGCCTGCGCCTGGCCGCCGAGGCCGGGCGGGTGCAGGACGACCAGGGCCAGGAGGCGGTCGGCAGCGACATCAGCCTCTCCGACGACCTCGGCCAGGTGGTGAAGACCATCGCCTACGCCGACGCGCGGGCCGTCGAGGACACCGCCGCCCAGCTCGACCTCGAGGTGCTGGGCAAGGTGGTGGCGGCGATCGCCGAGGCCCGCCGGGTCGACGTCTACGGCGTCGGCGCCAGCGCCTTCGTGGCCCAGGACTTCCAGCAGAAGCTGCACCGCATCGGCCTGACCGCCTACGCCTGGTCCGACCTGCACCTGGCGCTGACCAGCGCGGCGCTGCTGCGCGAGGGCGACGTCGCCGTCGGCATCTCGCACACGGGCACCACGATGGACACCATCGAGGCCTTCGCCGAGGCCGGCCGGCGCGGCGCGACCCTGGTGGCGCTCACCAACTTCCCGAAGTCGCCGATCACCCGGGTCGCCGACCTGGTGCTCACCACGGCGGCGCGGGAGACCACGTTCCGCTCCGGGGCGATGGCCAGCCGCCTGGCGCAGCTGACCGTCGTCGACTGCGTCTTCGTCGGCGTCGCCCAGCGCACCTACGAGCGGACGAAGTCGGCGCTGGAGGCGACCCGCGACGCGGTGCGCAGCCGCCGTACCAAGTCCGATCGGGGCCGCTGGTGAGCGTCTCGCCCACCGAGGAGCGCAATCCTCACACGGTCTACATCGACCAGCTCTCCACCCTCGACGTGCTCCGGCTCATCAACGCGGAGGACCGCAAGGTCGCACCGGCGGTCACCGCCGTGCTGCCACGGCTGGCCGACGCCGTCGAGATGGCCGTCGCCGCCCTGCGGGCCGGCCGCCGCATGCACTACTTCGGGGCCGGCACGTCGGGCCGCATGGCCGTGCTCGACGCCGCCGAGCTGCACCCGACGTTCGGGGTCGGCTACGACCGGGTGGTGGCCCACATCGCGGGCGGCCCCTCGGCCGTGCAGCACGCCGCCGAGGGCGCCGAGGACGACGAGGAGCTCGGCGCGGCCGAGGCCGGCGACGTGATCGCGGACGACGTCGCGGTGGGCACCACGGCCAGCGGCGGCACCCCGTTCGTCGGCGGCGCGCTGCGGGCCGCCCGCGCCGCGGGCGCCGGCACGGTGCTGATCTCGGCCAATCCGGACGCGCCCCTGGCGCCTCTCGCCGACGTGCACATCGCCGTGGACACCGGGCCGGAGGCGATCACCGGCTCGACCCGGATGAAGGCCGGCACGGCCCAGAAGCTGGTGCTCAACGCGCTGTCGACGGCGGTCATGGTGCGCCTCGGTCGGACCTACTCCAACCTCATGACCGACATGGTGGCCAGCAACAGCAAGCTGCGTGGCCGTCAGATCCGCATGCTCGCCCAGGCGACCGGCCTGCCGACCCAGACCTGCACGGCCGCCCTGACCGAGGCCGGCGGCGAGTCGAAGGTGGCGCTGGTGGCGCTGCTGGCCCAGGCTCCGGCCGCCCAGGCCCGCCTGGTGCTGGAGCACACCGGGGGCGTGGTGCACGCGGCCCTGCGCGAGCTGCGCGGCGCCTGAGTCCCTCCCTAGCTCAGCCTGTCCCGCCGCCCTGCGCGAGCTTCCGCGGCGCCTTTGCCCCTTCTTGCCCCTCACTGCCCTGCCGCCCTGTGCGAGCTGCCGCGGCGCCCGTGCCCGTCTTGCCCCTCCCTGCCCTGCCGCCCTGCGCGAGCTCCCGCGGCGCCTTTGCCCCTTCTTGCCCCTCACTGCCCTGCCGCCCTGTGCGAGCTGCCGCGGCGCCCGTGCGCTCGTTGCCCCTCGTTGCTCCGTTCCGCCCGACCTGCCGCGCCGCCGCTGCCCGCCCGGACCTGCCGGGCCGCCTGCCCGACCTGCCGCGGCGTTCGCCCGGCCTGCCGCGCCGCCTGCGCGGGCTGCCGCGGTGTCTGAGCCCCTCCCGGCCTCGGGCGCAGCCTGCCCGTGCCCCGGTGGTAAAAAACCTTCGATCACGACGGATTGGTCGGAAGGTATCGACATCGAGCGCCGTGACGGTATAGCGTGCCGTCAATCCCACGCCATCGGTTTCCCCCGGAGGAGCACATGGCAAGATTCCCGGCCCTCGCCTCGCTCGCCGCCGTCGCCTGCCTCGTCGCGCTCGCCCCCGGCTTACCGGCGGCCGCCCACCCGGGCGTCACGCACGACGAGCAGATCTCCTTCCACCGCTGGCAGACGTTCCCGCAGTGGTACGCCGGCGAGGCGCACGGCACGCTCGCGGTCCCCGGCCCGCGCCCGTTCCTGACCATCGGCCGCCCCGCGGGCACGACCGACTTCACCGATCCGCACACCGGGGTCACGAGGACGTGGGAGTACGCGACCTGGACCTCGCGGACCCAGCGCGTCGGCTTCGGCGCCAGCGAACTGGTCGCGTCCTGGAACGCCGACGCGCCCGAGGGCACCTGGCTGCAGGTCGAGATGCAGGGCACGTACACCAACGGCGAGGCCACCCCGTGGTACGTCATGGGCCGCTGGGCCAAGGGCGACCAGGACATCAAGCGGTCCTCGGTGGACGGCCAGGGCGACCCGTACTCGACCATCTGGACCGACACGTTCTCCATCGACGACGTGACCCGCGGCGTGCTGCTGCAGGACTACCGGCTGCGTCTGACGCTCTACCGGGCGCCCGGATCGCACGCCGCGCCGCGCGTCTACCAGGCCGGGGCGATGACGTCCAACGTGCCGGACCGGTTCACCGTGACCCCGAGCGCCGGGCACATCGCCTGGGGCAAGGAGCTGCCGGTGCCGCGCTACTCGCAGAACATCCACGTCGGGCAGTACCCGGAGTACGACGGCGGCGGCGAGGCCTGGTGCTCGCCCACGTCCACGGAAATGGTCACCGAGTTCTGGGGCCGCAAGCCCACCCCGGCCGACCTCGCCTGGGTCGACCCGTCCTACGCCGACCCGCAGGTCGACCACGCCGCGCGGAACACCTACGACTACACCTACGAGGGCGCGGGCAACTGGCCGTTCAACACCGCGTACGCCGCGAGCTACGGCCTGACCGGCATCGTCACCCGGCTGCACTCCCTCGACGAGGCCGAGCGGTTCATCGCCGCCGGCATCCCGGTCGTCACCTCCCAGTCGTTCCTGGCCAGCGAGCTGAGCGGGGCGAACTACTCGACGTCCGGGCACCTCTTCGTCATCGTCGGGTTCACCGCGACCGGCGACGTCGTCGTCAACGACCCGGCCTCGTCCTCCGACGACGCCGTGCGCAACGTCTACAAGCGCGCGGAGTTCGAGCAGGTCTGGCTGCGCACCAAGCGCCACCGCGCGGACGGCTCGGTCGGCTCGGGCAGCGGCGGCGTCGCGTACATCATCGCGCCCACGTGGAAGCCGCTGCCGCGCGTGGCCGGCTCCGACAACTGGTGAACGGAGGCAACGTGCGTACCCTTGCTATCACGGCAATCGCGGCCGTCGCGCTCGGCGCGGTCGCGGTGCCCCTCCCGGCGGCCGCGGAGACGGTCTCCTCGCGGCAGCAGGACTTCGCGGACGCCGCGACCGCCGCGGGAGTACCGCGGGACGTGCTCCTGGCCGTGTCCTACCTGGAGTCGCGGTGGGACACCAACCGCGGCCTGCCCAGCACCAGCGCCGGCTTCGGCCCGATGCACCTCACCGACGCCAAGTCCGTAACGGGGGCGTCCGGTGCGGTGTCCACCGAGAACGCCCGGGGCGACGAGTCCCGCCCGGCCCGGGCCGAGGGGCCGGCCGCCGCGTCCGCGCCCGCCCTCGCCGCGCCGGCCCTGCAGACGCTCGACGCCGCGGCCGCGCTCACCGGCGCGGACAAGGCGACGCTGCGCACCGACCCGCGGGCCAACATCCGCGGCGGCGCGGCGCTGCTGGCCGCCTACCAGCGCGACCTCGGCGCGCCGGCGGGCGTCAGCAGCGACCCCGCGGCCTGGTACGGCGCGGTCGCCCGCTACAGCGGCGCCGACACCGCCGACGCGGCCGCCCAGTTCGCCGACGAGGTCTACGCCACCCTGCGCGACGGCGCCGACCGGGTCACCGACGACGGGCAGCGGGTCACGCTGGCCGCGCACGCCGCGCTCAGCCCGCAGACGTCGTGGCTGGACCGGCTGGGCCTTCGCCACCCGGCCCGCCCCGACGGCCTGGAGTGCCCGGCCGACCTGCCGTGCGAGTGGATCCCGGCGCCGTACCAGGAACTGGGCGGCGGCGACTACGGCAACCACGACCTGAGCGACCGTCCGGCCCGGCAGCGGATCCAGTACATCGTCATCCACGACACCGAGGCGACGTACGACACGACGATCGGCCTCGTGCAGGATCCGGCGTACGTCAGCTGGAACTACACGGTCCGCTCGGCCGACGGCCACATCGCCCAGCACGTGAAGACCAAGGACGTGGCCTGGCACGCCGGCAACTGGTACGTCAACGCCACCTCCGTCGGCATCGAGCACGAGGGCTTCGCCGCGGAGGGCGCCTGGTACACCGAGGCGATGTACCGCTCCTCGGCCAGGCTGGTGCGGTACCTGGCGCTGAAACTGGCCATCCCGCTGGACCGCAACCACATCATCGGCCACGACAACGTCCCCGGCACCGTGCCGTCGACCGTGCGCGGCATGCACTGGGACCCGGGCCCGTACTGGGACTGGGACCACTACATGGACCTGATGCACGCCCCGATCCGGGCCCTCGGCACCGCGCACACCGGCCTGGTGACCATCGACCCGGTCTACGACACCAACCGCCCGGCCTACACCGGCTGCACGGGCGCGGCCACCAACCCGTGCCCGGAGCACGGCTCGTCGCAGCTGATCCTGCACACCGCCCCGGACGCCAACGCCCCGCAGCTGACCGACATCGGCCTGCACCCGGACGGGTCCCCGTCGACGATGCTGCTGTCCGACCACGGCTCCCGGGTGGCCACCGGCCAGACCTACGCGGTGGCCGGCCGGCAGGGCGATTGGACCGCCATCTGGTACCTCGGCCAGAAGGGCTGGTTCTACAACCCGCCCGCCGCGCCGACGGCGAAGTGGGCGACCGGCCTCGTCGCCGTGCCCAAGGCCGGCCGGGACACGATCCCGGTGTACGGCCGCGCCTACCCGGAGGCGTCGGCCTACCCGGCCGGCGTCCCGGTCCAGGCCGTCACCCCGCTGCAGTACACGCTCGCGGCCGGCCAGCGCTACGCGGTGGGCAACATCGTGCGGGGCGAGTACTACCGCGCCGTCACCTTCGACGGCTCGAGCCCGGGCGACTGGACCGTGATCCGCGGCGACACCTGGTACGCCCAGATCCAGTTCGGCCACCGCCTGATGTACGTCAACCTGGCCGACGTACAACTGCTGCCCTCACCCATCGGCGCCCCCTAGCGCCGTCGTGGATGTGCGCCCGGTCCCGGCAGCGCCGCCGGACCGGGCGCGCAACGCGCCCCAGAGCACCACCGCCCCCGCGGCGGCGCCGCAGGCACCGGTCACGGGAAGAGTCCGCCAGTCGTCGTGGGATGCGTAGTGCATGGTGAAGCGGTAGACGCCGTTCGCCAGGCCCAGCAGAAGGCAGCAGGCAGCGGCCGCCGTCGGGGTCGCCCCCCACGTGGCCCTGAACCGGTCGATGACCGTGTCCCCGAGCCGGCGGCTGAGGTAGACCGCCACCAGGGCGCAACCGCCCAGCAGCAGCGCCACCATGAGAAGGATCCCGACGGCGATCAACAGCGCTGCCTTCGGCAGGAAGTAGGCGGCTACCCCCGCGGCCGCGTTGAGCGCGAGGGCACCGCAGCAGAACACCAGCAACGTCCGCACGGGTACACGATATTCGGCCCCCTCAACCGGCAGCGGCCACGTGGATGCCGATGTCCGGGCGTCCGTCGACCGCTCACGATGCCTGCCGAGATTGCGCTTCTCTCCACTCCGGCGCCAACACCGACATCACGATTGCGTCCACTCGATGGTCGTCGAACTTGAGAGCCGCACGCTTCACGCCCTCTACTGTGAAACCAGCCTTCTCGTACATCCTCCGGGCCCGCGGATTGAAGGCGTAGACCTCCAGACCGACGCGATGCAGGGGCAGCGCGGTGAAGGCGTGCCGCAGGATGAGGCCGGTCGCCTCGGTGCCCAGGCCACGCCCGCGGCCATCCGGGCCGATGAGGATGCGGAACTGGCAGCTCTCGTTGGCGGGTTCCCACTTGTTGAGTACGACCTCGCCCACGCACATCGCGGAGTCGTTGTCCACGATCGCCAGATCGAGCCGATCGCGCTGGGCGTTGCGTGATCCGTACCAGCTACGCAGGCGGTCATCGACGATCGGGCGGCGATGCTCTGTCTCCGCGGTGGAGTGCGCGCTGCCCGTCAACCGGACAACCTCGGCATCCGCGATCGCCGCCGCCATTGCCGGCAGGTCCTCGTCGCGGAACGGCCGGAGCGTGACCCGGCTACCCGCCAGCACTGGCTTGATCGTGAAGGGAGAGGACACCTCGGAATCGTAGGCGGCGAAAACGGCCGCCGGCCGCATCCGCCTCAGAACCAGTCTGTGGGCCGCCAGGACGGACCGGCGTACGCCGGCGGATCCTCTCGCAACGCCTTGATGCTGTGCCACTGCGCGGGCCATCGCGCGGCCGGCCCAGCGAGCAAGGCCCGCGCCTCGGCGGCGCTCTCGTCGGGCCGCTCCCTGTCCCAGGGCACGCTCACGAAGATCTGGTACTCGTCCGGCTCCTCGAGCCACACCACGAGCTCGTCGGCGCCGTCGGCGTGAACCTTGACGCCCTCGATCCGTGGCGGCAGGGCGAGGCCGGTCAGGATGAGCCGCCCGGCCCGGCGCTCCGGCGTCTCCCAGCCGTGCTCGGCCCCGACGCGGGCCACCTCGGCGTCGTAGGCCCCGGCATCGAACAGTGTCGTGCGCCGCTCGCCCTCCCACCGCGCGCCGCGGCGGCCCCACTCCCAGCGCACCACGTCGCCCTCGCGGCGGATGCGCGCCTCGACGGCGAAGCAGTCCGGGCCGCAGCTCGGGCAGCAGGCGATGGTCGCGGTCGTGAACTCGCCGGTCGCCGCGAAGCGGTTCACCGGCACCAGCACGTGCCACGGATCGGGGCCGTCGTTGTCGTCGGCGCGGCTGACGTCGTCGCCGTCGATGCGCACGATCACCCGTAGGTGCTCGACAGACAACGACAGCACCGACGTCATGCTTACCAGTCTACCGTCGCCCACCCGCATCGAGGGGTCCACATAGGACGCGCGGCGACGGCGATCGTGCGGCCCAGGCAGCTCGGCGGTGCCGGGCAAGATCGCCCGGTGGTGGGTCAAGTCGGGGGCGCGGTGGCCGATGGGGTTTGGGGGAGTCCTGCGGTGAGGAGCGGTCGTGTCCCGGTTGACGATTCGTGCCCGGCTGGTGCTGAGCGTGCTGGTGTTGCTGGTGGTGGCGGTGACGTCCCTGGTGGCGCTGGTGACCGTGCGCGCCTCCGCGAGCCTGGAGGACTCCGCGCTGGACGACGCGCAGCACAGCGCGGAGGTCAACGCCGCCGGCGTGGAGCGCACCATCGCCGCCACCGTCGGCACCGCGCGCGACCTCGCCCAGACGCTCGCGGTCGTGGCGCAGGAGAGCCCGTCCCGCGACGCCGTCGACATGCTCATCAAGAGCCTGCTCGAGTCCCATCCGGCGTACCTCGGGGTCTGGTCGGCGTGGGAGCCCAACGGGTTCGACGGGCGCGATGCCGCCTTCACCAAGCGCGCCGCGGACTCCGACCCGAGCGGGCGGTACGTGCCGTACTGGCACCGCGGCGACGACGGCGGGGTGGCGCAGCAGCCGATCCTGGACCTCGACGACCCGTCGAGCAACTCGTGGTACACCGAGCCGAAGCGCACCGGCCAGGAGATGCTGCTCGAGCCGTACCCGTACGACGTGGGCGGCAAGCAGGTCCTGATGACCTCGGCGACGGTGCCGATCATGATCGGCGGCAAGTTCGCCGGGCTCGCCGGGGCCGACATGGCGCTGGCCGACCTGGAGACGCAGATCGCCGGGATCAGGCCGCTGGGTGCGGGCAGCGCCGTGCTGCTGAGCACCGCCGGCAACGTCGTGGCCGGCGGCAACGCGGACCAGCGCACCAAGCCGCTGCCCGGGCCGCTCGGGGACCTGGCCAAGCGCGCCCGGGGCGGCGGGACCGTGCGCGAGGTGACCAAGGTGGACGGCGCCGAGCGCATCGTCGTCGCCGTGCCCATCAAGCTCATGGCCGGCGACACGTGGTCGCTGGTCGTGTCCATCCCGCGCGGCGTCGTGCTGGCCCCGGTCTCCTCGCTGCGCGGGCAGGCGATCCTCTACACCCTCGTCGCGCTGGTGCTGGCCGGGCTGGTCGCGCTGGGGGTGGCCCGGGCCGTGGTGGTGCCCATCGTACGGCTGCGCGACCGCATGGCCGGCATCGCCGACGGCGAGGGGGACCTGACCCAGCGGGTCGACGAGTCGGCGCACACCGAGGTCGGTCAGCTCGGCGCGGCCTTCAACCGGTTCGTGTTCAAGGTGGCCGGCACGGTGCGCGGCATCGCGGACGCCGCAGACGAGCTCACGGGGGCCAGCGCCGAGCTCACCGGAGTGTCGGACCGTCTCGCCGGGTCGGCCCGTGACTCGGCGCGGCAGGCCGGCCTGGTCTCCGACTCGGCCGGGCGGGTGGCCCGGGACGTGGACACCGTCGCGGCCGGGGCGGAGGAAATGGGCGCGTCGATCCACGAGATCGCGCGCAACGCCTCCGAGGCCGCGCGGGTGGCCGCCTCGGCCGTGGACGTCGCCGAGCAGACCACGGCGACCATGGCGAAGCTGGACGCGTCGGGGGCCGAGATCGGCGAGGTCCTCGCCACCATCACGTCGATCGCCGCGCAGACCAACCTGCTCGCGCTGAACGCCACCATCGAGGCGGCCCGGGCGGGGGAGTCGGGCAAGGGCTTCGCCGTGGTCGCCGCCGAGGTGAAGGAGCTCGCCCAGGAGACGGCCCGGGCCACCGAGGACATCGGCGGGCGGATCGCGGCGATCAAGGGCGACACCACCGAGGCGCTCGCCGCGATCGCCCGCATCGGCGAGGTCATCGCGAGGATCAGCGACTACTCGACCACCATCGCGACCGCGGTGGAGGAGCAGACGGCGACCACCGCCGAGATGACCCGCTCGGCCGGCGACGCGGCCGCCGGCACCGGCGAGATCGCCGGGGTCATCGGCGGGGTGGCGGGCGCCGCGGACGCGGCCACCGGCGACGCGGGCGCGGCCCAGGAGTCCGCCGCCCGCCTGGCCGCCCTGTCCCACCGCCTCCGCGAGCTGGTCGGCTCATTCCGCTACTGACGCGAAGTACTCCGGGATCGGCGTGCTGCCCTGCATCATCCCGAAGAAACGGGTCGTCTCCTGCGGGCTGGCGGCGACGCGGGCCAGCAGCGCGGCCATCTCCGGTGCCGGGGGCTCCATCGAGGCGAGCTGGCAGGTCAGCTGCAACGCCGGGCCGAAGCGCGCGTCGCGCCGGGCCGCGTACTCCTCGACCGCCGCGTCCAGGCCGCGCTCGCCGAACAGTCCACTGTGGACCGCCTCGGTGAGCATCTCGGCCGCCACGAACGCGTCGGTGATGCCCGCGGCCATCACCGGGTCCTTGTGGTACCCGGCGTCGCCGACCAGGGCCCAGCCCGGGCCGGCCGAGCGGCGGAAGAAGTTCGGCACGTCGGCGGTCCCGCGGATGCGCTCGGCCCGCTGCGCGCCGCCGATCCGCGCGGTCAGCGCCGGGACGCGGGCCAGCGCCTCGGCGTAGTTGCCCTCCACGTCGCCGCGGAAGTCGTGGAACTGCGCGATCGGGCAGGCGACGAAGACGCACGTGAGCCCGTCATTGGTCGGGAACAGCACCACCGCGCGGTCCCCGAGCTGGAAGATCTCGGCGGTGACGACCCCGTCGGGGCTTTCCAGGCCGCGATAGTACGCGTAGTAGCCCGCCGTCAGCGAGGGCGCATCGCCGTAGAGCGCCGCCCCGGCGTCCTTGGCCACGACCGAGCGCAGCCCGTCGGCCCCGACGACGATGCGGGCCGTCGCCTCGAACCCCTCGCCGCGCACGCCGGTGACCCGCCCGTCCCCGTCGCGCAGCAGCCCCTCGACGGTGACCCCCTCGCGCACCTCGGCCCCGGCGGCGCGGGCCGCGCCCACCAGGATGGCGTCCAGCGCGGTACGGCGGACACAGAACGGACGCGCCGCGACCCCCTCGGCCGGCGGCGCCCCGCTGATCGCGAACGGCCCGAAGTCCATCGTGAACCGCTCGATCGGCGGCGCGCCCGCGCCCTCGACCGCCTCCCGGAGCCCCCACCGCTCCAGCGCGGCCAGCCCCGGCACCTGGATGAGGTGCGTGGACAGCGCGTCGCTGGGGAACGTCGCCCGGTCCACGACGAGCACCCGGTGCCCCCGGCGGGCCAGCAGCATGGCGGTGGGCGAGCCGGCGCAGCGCGCCCCGACCACGATGACATCGAAGTCCATGACATGGAGCCTAACGCCACCAGTGGACCGACTCGACGTACATCGTCTGCGGAAAGGTCGTCGAGGGCGGCGGCGTGCCGGGCCAGCGCCCGCCGGCGGCCACGTCGAGCAGGAGGTACGCCGGGTGCTCGAACACCCACTCCTGCCGCGCCCAGAGGTCCTCGCGGCGCAGGGTCGCCCGCACCACGCCGTCGACCGTCCACTGCAGCACGCCCGGCCACCACTCCAGCCCGTACCGGTGGATGCCCGTGTCGGGTCCGCCGGCGGGCCTGGCGGTGAAGGCCCGCTCCCAGCCGCGGGCGGAGCCGTCGGGCCCGTGCACGGGGGTGTCAGCCTGCCGACCTCGATCCTCTCGGCCGCCCCAGGGGCCGGTCCGTGGTCCCGGCGGCGAGGGGACTTCGGTCCCGCTCGGTCGGGAGGTTCGGCACGAGCGCCGGGTCCCCGCCGGGGATGACGATGTGTGTGTCAAGAGGGAACGGCATAGGGAGGCCGAGATGAGCACCGCACACATCCACCGGGTGAACCACCTCGAACGGGTCGAGGCCCCGGGCAGCATGCTCACCAAGACCGCCGCGAAGGCCCTCGCCGTGCTGCGGTACGCCACCGGGTTCGTCTTCCTCTGGGCGTTCCTCGACAAGACCTTCGGGCTGGGCTACTCGACCCCATCGGCGAAGGCCTGGATCAACGGCGGCAACCCGACCAAGGGTTTCCTCGCCTCGGTCGACGCGGGACCGCTGCAGGGCTTCTTCCACACCATTGCCGGGACCTGGTACGCGAACTGGCTGTTCATGCTGGGCATGCTCGGTATCGGCCTGGCCCTGATCGCCGGTATCGGTCTGCGGGTCGCTGCCGCGTCGGGGACGCTGATCATGGCCGGGATGTGGCTGGCTGAGTG
>NZ_BAAARV010000084.1:42877-73836 GCF_039532525.1 Dactylosporangium salmoneum | reverse complement strand
GCCGCACTGGCCGGTCTCGCGTACGGCGGCGCCGCGCTGTGCGCGCGAGCCCTCGCCCTGCCGGGAGACCGGGGCGTCCTCGCCATCGCCGGCTCGCTCGCCACCGAGCCGCTCACGTGGGCGCTGGCCGTGTTCGGCGTCACCGGAACGCTGCTGTACGCCTTCGCCCTGCAGCACGGTCAGGTCGGGCCGGTGACCGCAGTGCTGTGGATCGCCGAGGTCCTCGCACCCTCCGCCGTAGGCGTCGCGGTCCTGCACGACACGGTCCGGCCCGGCTGGGCGCCGTACGCCGCCCTCGCCGTCCTGGCCACCACCGCCGCGGCGGCCGTGTTGGCCACCGCACCGGCTACGGCGACCGCCACCGCGGAAGAGACGGAATCCTAAAGGCCGCTCGGGTCACGCGAACCACCGCTGCGCCCACGCCACTGCCAGCGCCTCAGTTCCGCGCTGCGGGCATGGTGGCGACGAGTTCGAGCAGTGAGGCAAGATGCTCGCGCTGCCGCGAGTCGAGACGGCCGATCGCGGGCTCCAGAACGCGCCGGATCTGCTCCTGCACCCGTTCGGCGAGCTCGAGGCCGGCGGGGGTCATGAACACGTCGACGATCCGGCCGTCCTTGGGGTTCTTGCCGCGCGCCAGCAGCCCTCGCTGCTCGGCGCGGTCGACGAGGCCGGACATCGTCGATTTGTCCAGGCCCAGATAGGCGGCCAGCTCGGTCATGCGGAGCCGGCGGTCGCGGAGGATGCCGAGTACCCGCAGCTGGGTGAGGGACAGGTCGTGTTCGGCGCCGACCCGAGTGAGCACGCCCATCACCTGGAAGCTGCTCCGGACGAGGGCGTCGAGGAGGGCGTCGGAGGTCATGCCGCCACACTAGTTGACATAGTTGGTATTGCCAACCAATATGAGGTGGTTGGCAATACCAACTATCACCTCGGGAGGTTGCCATGCACGCTGCCGTTATCACCGCCTTCGACGCTCCGCCGGTCTATCGCCATCACCCGGAGCCGGTTGCAAATGACGAGAACGAGCTGGTTGTGGAGGTCCTCGCGGCCGGGCTGCACCACCTGACCCGGGCGAAGGCGAACGGCTCGCACTACTCGAGCACCGGCGCGCTCCCGCTCGTCCCCGGCATGGACGGCGTCGTGCGCGACAGGTTCGGAAAGCTTCGCTACGCGGCGCTGGACGACACGAACCTCGGCACGTTCGCCGACCGCACCGTGATCGACCAACGCCGCAGCGTGGTCCTGCCCGACGGCGTCGACCCGGTCCAGATCGCCGCCGCGATGAATCCGGCGATGTCCTCCTGGGTTGCGCTGCGCCGCCGCATCACCATGGAGCAGGGCCAGCGCGTCCTCGTCCTCGGCGCCACCGGCAACGCCGGACGGATGGCGATCCAGATCGCCAAGCGGTTCGGCGCCGCGCACGTGATCGCCGCCGGACGCGACAACGTGCGCCTGGCCGCCCTGCCCGCGCTGGGTGCGGACGAGACGGTCACCTTCGACCAGATCGATCGGGCGGCCGACGTCGATGTGGTCATCGACTACGTCTGGGGTGAGCCCTCAGCTCGCGCCATGATTCCATTGCTGACCGCCCGCGCCGACCGCGGCGCCCCGCTGACCTGGCTCCAAATCGGATCGATGGCCGGCCCGACCGCGCCGGTCCCGTCCGTGGCGCTGCGCTCGGCACGGCTGCAGATCGTCGGCAGCGGCATCGGCTCGGTCCCTGCCCGCGACTTCCTCGAAGAGTTGCCGGCGCTGGCCGTGGCCGTGACTCGGGGCGAGATCGACGTCCGGGCCCGCCGCGTGCCGCTCGCCCAGGTCTCGGAAGCGTGGACTGCCGAGACGGAGGACCGCATCGTCTTTGTGCCCTGAGCTTCGCGTCCGTGACGCTTGCCGGCCGTACAAAGGATTCCGGCCCCGGTTCAGATGGCCTTGCGTTTGGCGGCGGCCACCGCCTGCTGCCAGGCGGCCTCGGCGTTGATCTTGCCGGCGACGTAGTCGTCGAGCGCGGCCTGGGTGGCCTCGGCGACGGGGCGGTGGCGCACGGCCACGTACATCGGCTGGATGGCCAGTGCACCTTCGCCGAAGATGCGGCCGACCGGGGCATTGCCGAAGTACGGGTTGGTCAGCGCCAAGAACTCGGGGTCCTTGAGCGACTTGACGTCCGACGGCAGCGCGCCGACGGCCTTGAAGGCGGCGACGTGGCTGGCCGGGGATGTCAGGAACATGGCCAGGTCGGCGGCCTCGCGTTGATGCTTGCTCTGGACCGGCACGGCCAGGAAGGAGCCGCCCCAGTTCCCGCCGCCGCCCGGGATCGCGGCGACGTCCCACTTGTCCTTGGTCTGCGGACCGGCGCTGTCCTCGATGATGCCGAGCATCCAGCTGGGGCAGGCGGTCGTCGCGAAGGTGCCGTCGCGGAAGCCAGCGTGCCAGGCGTCGGTCCAGGTGACGACCCGGGAGGTCAGGCCGGCCGCGACGACGCTCGTCGCCTCGGCCCAGGCCGTTTTCACCGCGGGGCTGGTCTCGATGATGAGGTTGTCCTGACGATCGAAGTACGTGACGTTGTTGTTGGCGGCCGCGGCCTGCGACATGGCCGCGGTGAGGATCTGGTCGGGCGAGTCGACGAACGCCGCGCCGGTGTTGGCGGCCTTGAACCGCAGGCCGGTCTGGCGGAAGGCGTCCCAGGTCGGCCACAGCTTCGACACCTCGTCGCGGTCGGTGGGTAGGCCGGCCTTGGCGAAGAGGTCCTTGCGGTAGCACATCGCCAGGCCGCCGATGTCGGTGCCGAGGCCGACGACCTTGCCGTTGTCGAGGGTGCCCTGCCCCCACTTCCAGGGCAGGAAGTCGGCCTTCATCCGGCCCGCGCCGAACTGCGCGAGGTCGACGAAGCTCTCCTGCTGACCCTTGTAGAAGGGCATGACACCCTCCTCCATCGCCACGACGTCGCCGGCGCCGCTGCCCGCCGCGAGATACACGTTGAGCTTCGGCCAGTAGGCGTCCAGGTTCTCCACCGCCCGGCTCTTGACGGTCACGCCGGGGTGCGACCGCTCGTACTGCCGGAACAGCTCGTCGTAGCCGAACTTGCCGAACGTGTCGACGGTCAACGTGATCTTCCGCTCCGGGGCGGAGATCGCCTCGCTGCAGGCCGACGCGGCGAGGACGCCGGCGCCGGCCAGGATCAGGCCGATCAGCGTGCGGGCGCGGGTGCGGATGTGTGCCATGTGTCGGTACCCCCAAGCCGATCAGATGCGGAACCGGGCGACCATCTGCTGCAGGTCCCCTGCCAGCGCCGCGAGCTCGGCCGCGGACTGCCGGTTGTGCGACGACGACTCGGCCGAGCGCTGGGCCGCCACCGTCATCGTCTGGATGTCGTGGGCGATCTCGGTGCTGCCGGTCGCCGCCTCGGACACGTTGCGGCTCATCTCGAGGCTGGTGGCCGACTGCTCCTCGACCGCCGCGGAGATGGTCGCCTGGAAGTCGTTGACCTGGCCGATGATCGACGTGATCGAGGCGATCGCGCCCACCGCCGCCTCGCACTCGGTGCGGATCGAGACGACCTGCTGCGAGATCTGCTCGGTGGCTTGGGCGGTCTCCTGCGCGAGGTCCTTGACCTCCCCGGCCACCACGGCGAAGCCGAGCCCGGCCTCGCCGGCCCGGGACGCCTCGATCGTGGCGTTGAGCGCGAGCAGGTTCGTCTGCTTCGCGATCGACGTGATGATCTCGACGATCTGGGTGACCTGCTGGCTGGTCTCGCCGAGCCTGGCCATCGTGCGGCTGGTGGACTCGGCGACGTCGACCGCCTGCCCGGCCATCCGGGTCCCCTCGACGGTCGTCGAGGCGATCTCACGGATGGAGATGCTCATCTCCTCGGCGGCCGCCGCGATCGTGCCGATGTTGTCGGAGACGGACGAGGCGGTGGCGGTCGCCCGCTGCGCCTGGGCGCTGACGTGCTCGGCACCCACGCTGAGCTCGTCGCTGCTGGCGCTGAGCCGGCCGGACGTGCTGCCGAGCACCTCGGAACTCTTCGCCAGCGCGCCGACGGTCTCGCGGAGGCTGCCGGTCGCGATGTTCACCGACTCGGCCATCGCCTGCAGCTCCCGGGCGGACTGGTGCGGTACGGACTGGGTCAGGTCGCCGGCCGCGACCGCCTTGAGCGCCTCCGACACCCGCGACAGCGACCGGGCGATCATGCGCGAGATGAACAGGCCGATCGCCAGGCCGGCGATCACCCCGATGGCGATGCCCCCGATGGCGATGTTGCGGGCGCGGGCGTAGGCGTGGGCGGAGGCGGCCTGCGCGTCGCGGGCGTCGGCGTCCTGGGCCCGCACGATCCGCTCGAGGGCCGCGCCGAGCCGGATCGCGATTGCTTCGAACGCCTCGGCGTCGCCCGGCACGGTCACGCCCGAGGGCGCCGGCGCGCCGAATACGAACGCGTCGCGCACCTGCCGGAACTGCGTCCACTGCTGCGTGAAGTCGGTGGCCGCCGCGCGGGTCACCGCGCTGGCCGCGCTGTTGGTGTAGTCCTGCAGCGCCTGGTCCATCACCTCGTCGGACGCGATGACCGCCGCCCGGGTGCGCGCCGCGGCGCCGTCGCCCTGCGCGGCCAGCGACCAGAGGCTCTGAAACATCAGCGCTTCCGCCGCCCGCACCCGCTGCAGCGCGGCGTCGCTCACGCTCTGCGCGGCGCGCAGCCGGTCCAGGTCGTCGCTGAGCTTGCCCATCTGCTGCAGCGAGAGCAGCCCCACGCCGGCCGCCGCGAGCGCGACGACGAACAGCGCGGCCAGGATCCGGCCCAAGATGGACAGACCCATCCGAGGTACCGCACCATGCCCGTCGACCGCAGCCGAACCCACCATCTGCACCTGCCCCTGCCAGATCCGACCCGCCGGTCGGGCACGCCAGACCATTCGGAGCGCCGGGCCCCGACCTGAGCACTTCGCCCCGACGCGAGCGAACCCCCGCAACGAGACCACGGATCGCCGACACCGCCGTTGCGCACCTCGGTCGACGCATTAGCCCTAAATGAGCGCTTTCATGTGATATCAGACAGTTGTCATGATTCAGGCACGCTGTATCGACGGTGTTCACTTTATTGGTAGGTTGAGGCGGCCTCAGTGTGCGGCCACGGGGGCTCTTGGGCGGCGCTGAGCGGACATGGAGGCCCTTCGGGTGAAGATCATTGCGTTGTCCTGCACACAGAAGCGTCTCCCGTCGCTGACCGACGCGCTGCTCGAGGCGGCGATTGCCGGCGTCGTACGGGAGGTCAGCGACGCGGAGATCCAGCGGATCCGGTTGATCGACCATCGCATCGCGATGTGCGAAGGCGAGGACACCTGCCTCGATCCCGAGGTGGGCCGGTGCACGCTCGACGACGACTTCGAGCATGTCGTCGATCTGGCCGAGGGCGCGCAGGCGATGCTGCTCGCCATGCCGGTGTACGCGGGAAACGTACCCGCGGTGCTGAAGATCTTCCAGGAACGCCTGAAGAGCTTCATGAACGCCAGGCAACGCCCGTTCGGCAACCTGCTGGTGGGGACGATCGTGCATTCCCGCACGATGCTGACCGAGCCCGCACTGGGATCGTTGTTCCCGTGGTACCTGCGCCTACGGAACAAGAACGTGGCGTCGGCGTGCTTCACCCAGAACGACCATCAGGACCTGACCCGCACCGCGGCGCTCGACCTGTGCGTGGCCGTGGGCCGGCAACTCGGCATGACGCTCGACGGCAGCCGGTCGCCGGCCAACGACCGTACGGCACTGCCGCTGGTTCAGTCACCGGCTCGTCCGCGGTGCGGTGACCCGGCCACGTCCTCTCGTGGAGCGTGCGGAGATTCCGCGCGCCAGGTGCACCCGTCGCCTGCCTGTTCGCACGACACCGTGACGTCCGGTTCCACGTAGCGGGCGGCGATGGCGGTGTTGAGTTCCTGGCAGTACGGGCACGGCGACGAGAACGTCAGCACGACGCCGGCGCGGGCGGCCCGCTTGCGGTACCGGAGGATCCCGCAGTCGGCGTTGCGCAGCACGGTGCCCGAGGACCGGGGCTCACTGGTCACTGCCGAGTCGTACAGCAACAGCTGACGCTGCAGCCGGGCCATGAAGTGATCGGTGGCGGATATCCCGGCGGGCCGCTGCGCTTGCAGCAGCTCCGCGGTGATGCGGGAGTTCGCCTGGATCCACGCGGCCACGCCTTCTTCGCCGTGCTCCCCCAGGATGAACTCCTCTGCGGCCGCCTGGGCCTCGAAGAACCGCTGGCGCCACAGGTCGACCTTCTCGGCCGGGTCGAGGGGAGACGGTTCACTGGTCATGGTCCGCGTCCCTCCCGGCGGCGGCGTCCAGCTCGGCGAAGACCTCCTGGGCGACGCGCAGCCCGTTGTTGGCGACCGGCCAGCCACCGTAGTAGGCGAGCTGAATGATGACCTCGACGATCTTCTCTCGCGACATCCCGAGGTGCAGGGCGGCACCGATGTGGCCGCGCAGCTCCCAATCGGTCCGCGCCAGCGCGACCGCGCTCAGCGCGACCAGTTCGCGCTCCTCGACGCTCAGGTGCGGGCGGGTCCAGATCTCACCGAACAGGTGGTCGACGGTGATCTGCAGGAACTCCGGGTAGGAACCCGGGCGCGGTTCGCGGCCGAAGACCTGCTGAAACATATCCTCGCCCCGCTCGTGCCGGGCAGACGGCTGATGCATCGATCAACTCCCTCGTGTTGGCCGAACAGTTGTCAACGTCCACGACGCCACGAAGGCGACGACCAGCAGCGCGGCGCCGCTGCCGAAGGCGGCCGGAACGCTCACCCGCTCGGCGATGAGCCCGACGACCACCGGTCCGACTACGGCGCCGACATCGGTGCACATCGAGAAGACGGCGACGCCACTGCCGGCCCGGCCGGCGACGACGTCACCGATCAGCGCGGCCGGTGCGGCGTTGAGCAGCGCTGATCCCGCCGCGTACACACTGAGCAGGACGACGAGCCAGGCGTAGCTGTCCACGAACACCAAGGCGGTGATCGCCGCCGCGGCCACACCGGTGCCGGCGATCATGGCGGGCCGGCGGCCGGCCCGATCGACAACCCGGCCGGCCGGCATGATCAGCAGCGCCTGCACGACGGCGGATACCGTGAACGCCCATCCGACCCAGGTCACGTCATGTCGCCACGCCACAACCACCGTGGGGACCAGTGCGCTGCGCAGCCCGAACAAGACCCATCCCTGCGCCAACGCCGCGAGGCAAGCCACCGAGTAGCGTCGATCCCGCAGCAGGACCGGCAGCCGTACCACGTCACGGCCGGGCTCTGCGCCGGCAGTTCGGCCGGTGCGGAGTACCGCCATCGTCAGCACCGCGGCGGCCAGCAACAGCACGGCGTACACCATGAATGGCACGGACAGGGCGATGAGCGCGAGGAGCCCGCCCAGTGCCGGTCCGCAGATCCCGCCGAGCAGGAAGCCCGCCTCGAACACGGCGCTGGCCCGGCCCCGCTGGTCGGCCGGCGCGATCGCCAGGAGTGTCGCCAGCGCGGACACCGAGAACAGCACCGAGCCGGCGCCGCCGAGGCTGCGGAACACGAGCAGCTGCCCGTAGGACCCGGCGAACGCCGTCAGGGCCGAGGAGACCGCACAGAGCAGCAGGCCGGCGACCAGGACTCGCCGCTCACCGAAACGAACTCCGAGCCGGCCGCAGAACGGGCTGGTGGCCAGCCGCATCAACGCGAACAGGGCGACGAGCGCTCCGATCCGGGTGGGCCCGGCCCCGAACGTCGCCGCGTACACCGGGAGCACCGGGAGCACCAGTCCCAGGCCCAGCATGACGCAGCCACCAACGACACTGAGGACGTAGACCTCGCGAGGGAGGCCCGGCTGGGCGGCGGCAACGGGTGGGGCGCTGCCAGGGCCGGCGGCTAACACTGCCCGGTCACAGGATGACGCTGAGCTTTCCGTGCTCGTACAACGTCTCGTGGTCGAGCACCACGACCCGTCTCCGGACCCGGAACGACTCGCCCTCGACGACGAGCTCGAGCCGGCATTTTCCGACGTAGGCGTCGGAGCGCCCGTGCCCGAACCGGTACACGATGACATTCGCCGCCACGTCGAGGTGCGTGCCGCGATCGGTCAGGATCTCCACGTTGCTGATCATCCGATTCGTCCGCGACCGAGGGTTCTCGCACCACACCTCACCGTTGAGGAGCTGTTCGATCCGCTGGCGTAGCCGGGCAGCATCGTCGTCGATGAGCCCGAGCGCGTCGGCCGTCTCGCCGCGCACGTCGGTGGCCGGCACCGAGTACCGGATGTCGTCGGTCAGCATCTCGTCGTACCACTCGCGCAGGCGCCACTCGTCCAGCAGCCGCGCCTCGCGGAACAGGAACTGGCTCACCCGGTGCCACAACCGCACCTGGGCCGCTTCGTCGACCGTCAGCTCGATGGTCATCGCGCGACCTCGAGGTGGCCGTCGTCGCCGTGCATCAGCCGGTCCCACTGCCGCCAGAACTCGCGGGCGGGAAGCTCGTCGGTCGTCTCCGGGACCTCCTTGTTCATCCCGCGTGACAGATCCGAGTAGCGGACCGTGCGGTTGCGATACCCCCGCTGGCAGGACTCGATGATCTCGATGTCGTCGGGAGTGGCGAAGCCGGCGGGGCCGAGGAACGTCAGGTAGTGACTCTTGCGGAGCTCCCGGATGTCCGGATCCTCGTCCTTGGGGGCCAGGGCGACCGAGGTGATCGCCATCTGGCCGGCGCCGACCGGGTCGATCTTGCGGATCGTGATCGCGATCGCGTCGATGATCATCAGGTTGGGGAAGATCAGCACCGCGCGATTGGTGCCGGTGATCCGTTCGGCGCGTTCGGCGCCGAACCGGTCGACGAACCGTGCGGCCGCCGCCTCGATCCGCGGCCGGACCTCGGCGCCGAACATCGGCGTCCAGTAGGCGAGCGGGCGGGCGGCCGCCGGTGGCAGCTCGTTGGCTCCATGCCCCAGTCCGAGGGCGCGGCCGAAGCCGCCTCGCCGTCGTGGTGGCACCGACCCCAGCGACTCCATGTAGCCGACGTACCGCTTGTGCAGGGCCCGGAAGTGGTAGATGTCGACGCTGTTCTCCATCATGAGCTTCCAGTTGGCCCGAGCCCCGTGGAGTTGCGCACCCTGGATCACCTCCATCCCGACCTCGGACTGGTCGTCGATCAGATCGAGGTACTCCGTCGCACCCGCCAGGTACTCGGTCAAGGTGCGCTGCTGTTGCGGATCGAAGGTGACGAACACGAAACCGCGGTAACGGTCACTGCGGTGCCGCGCCAGGCCGAAGTCCGCCTTCCGGAAGCCTGGCCCGTACCCGTCCGGGATCGGGACGCCGACCAGGTCGCCCTGGTTGGAGAAGGTCCAGTCGTGATACGGGCACCGGAACGATCTGGCCTGCCCGGCCGGCTGCGAGCAGATCAGCGCCCCGCGGTGCGTGCAGCTGTTCGCAAACACCCGGACCACCCCGTCGGACCCGCGCGCCATGACCACCGGGCGCCCGCCGACATCGCGTGCCACGTAGCAGCCCGGCGCGGGCACCTCCGATTCGTGCCCGACGTACAACCAGCAGCGATCGAAGATCCTGGTCATCTCCCGCGCGGCCAGGTCGTCGTCGGTGTAGGCGCGGCGATCCACCCGGAACGAGAGGCGCTCAAGATCATCGAGCACGATCGGGTCGCCCACCGGCCGCTGCAGTTCGATCGTCACCGCTCCCCCACTCGCTGAAGCGTCTCGACCGTGCTGATGACCAGCTCGGCCGTGCGCACGGCAGCATCGCCGCACTCCGGCTGTGCAGCACGCAGCCGGGCCCGGTAGTCCCGGGCGGGATCGAGCAGATCGGTGACCGCGTCAGCGACCGCCTGCTCGGTGACGCCGGCCGGCTCCAACACAGTCCCGAAGCCCGCACTACCCACGAAGTACGCCTGGATAGGCTGATCCACAGCCAGCGGGATCACCAGCATCGGTGTCGCCGCCCGGATCGACTCCGCCACGGAGTTGTACCCGCCGTGGGTGATGAACACGTCGGCGCGCTCGAGCACCTCACGTTGCGGCAGATACGGGGCGGTGAGCACGTCGTCGGGCAGCGCGAGTTCCTCGGCGAGATCCCCTACCGCGGCGATCACCTGTGCACCGGTCGCCGCCGCCCCGGTGATCACCGTGCGCAGCAGGTCCGGCCGCCGGTAGAAGATCGTGCCGAAGGAGACGTACACCACCGGGCGGTCGGGGGCGATCCGATCCAGGGCCGAGAAGGCGACCTCGTCGCCGCGGGTCCCCGCCGCACCCGGCAACCCGACCAGCTGCACACCGTCGTCGGTGACCGCGTCGGCCCCGACGAGAGCAGGAATCGTCGGCATCAGATTGAGGATCGGCGAGCGCGCCGAATGCGTCCGGGTCGACCACAACACCCCGTGCCTGGTCAGATAGTCGCCGACCTGCTCGTCGTACGGCCAGCGGCCTCGCCGGTGCCCGCTCGGGCACACTCCACCCAGGTTGGCCCAGATCATCCCGTACGGCACGCCGGACGCCTGCGCGCCGACCATGGCCGACGCCGTGACCGGCAGCGAGTCGACGAGCACGAAGTCCGGCGCCGTCGCACGGAGCGCGTCAGCTGTCTGCCCTGCCACCGGCGACGACTGGAGCATCGGGCCGATCTTCGCCGGGTCGCCGCTCCACGGCGCCATCTCGACCTGCCCGATCGCGTGGACCTGCGCCTTGCCCAAGGCCTGGCGACGCTGCTCGTCGAGCGCGCCACCGTCCGCGGACAACAGCAGCAGCGCAACTTCAGTGCCGGCAGCTCGGAGCGCGTTGACCACCGGAACGTACGGGTTCAGATGACCATGCTGAGTCGTAGTGAGGAGGGCGACGCGCATCAAATCTCCTGCCTTCAGAAACGAGTCGAGCCCGGGCAGGCGCAAGGAACCGTCGACGTCCAGGTACTGCTACGAGGCTCTACGCATTCCCCACCATCACTGAGGAGACGCTACTCGAACAACCCGGGTTCACCGCCTGCCCTCAGGAAGTTTCGCAAAGCCTGTCGAGATACGCAATCGATGTCGAGCAATGCGTGAAAGTTGCGGATAGGCGTTGAGTGGCCACACCCTCCTCGGATCTGGGTTCTCGACGAGCATTTCGATGACTTTCGGCATCGGGTTTCGAATGTCTGTTTTCACGCATTCTTGAGGGTGCGAGACATTCATCCGCTTCGACCTTCTTGTCGCCGTTGGCGCAATGGCGTGGCCATCACCTATCCGTCGATGGCCAGGGCGTGCAACTCGTCGGGGTGGTTTGGCAGCCCGTTGCGGTCGAGGACCTCGAACAGGTTGACGTTGAACGTCCACACGTTTACACTCCCGGCGATGGCGCGGATGACGGTGCGCTGCGGGTCGGTGAGGGGGTCGCCCTCCTGGTACGCCGCGACGGGAAAGACGATGTCCAGCAGCGCGTTGGCGACGGACACGGCATCAACGGCGTTGACCTGGTCGAGGACCGCACACAGCCCGGTCAGCTGTTCGCCGGCCTGGTCGGCCGGGAGCAGGGCGAGGGCGGTGGTGACGTCGGTCAACGGTTCCTCGCCGAGGTACAGGCTGTCGTAGCCGGTCGGCACGAGGCCGCCGCGCAGAGCGTCGATGAGCACCCGCACGCCGTCGGCGGCGGGAGTGTGGTGCCGGCGGACCCAGGTCAGCGCGGCGCAGAACCGCAGCAGTGGGTCGTCGCCGCTGAGGTGCGGTTGGAGGGCCTGCCGGGTCCGCGGGTCGGTGTCGTGCAGCGCCAGACCGAGCAGGATCGCCGCCCGGATCTTGCGCTTCGGTTCGGTCGCGAGCCGGTCCCGTAACGCATCCGCGGCGGCCGCGCCCGGTGCGGCGGCGAGCAGCGTGACCGCGCGGCGCCGGAAGCCGGCCCGCCGGTGGGCGGCGAGCCTCGTCCAGGTCGGTACCGCGTCGGCGAGGCTGGTGAGCACCTCGTGGTAGGCGCCTTCCGCACCGTGCTCGGCGAAGTGCTCGGCCGGGTTTGTCGCGTCGCCTGGCAGGCCGGCGTGGATGAGCTTGAGGCGGTGCGCGGCGGCGGGTGAGCCGTCCCGGGTGGCGATACCCACCAGCAGGTCCAGCAGCCGCTTCCGGTCGTCGTCGGTGGCGACCCGGTCGACCAATGCGGTCATGTACTGGAACGCCGGGCCCGTGGCCTCGGCGACCGTGTGCTGGTGCCACAGCAGGTTCGACAGCACGGCCAGGGCCACGGAGAAGGCGTACGGGTCCGCCACGGTCAGTCCCTTGAGCAGGAACGGCAGGTGGCTCCCGCTGCCGTGGAACGTGTCGAGGTCGCCCCACGGCACCGCGTCCGCGCCGGCGAGCTCGGGCGGTGTCGGCGCCGCGTGCCAGGTGCGCAGGGCATGGACGACGCGGCCGAGGTCGGCGTTGTTCGCCAACCGGTCGATGCCCTCGAACGACACTGAGCCGAGGTCGGTGCCGTCGGGGTCGAACAGCCGCCACTGCCCTACCGGCCCGCCGCCGGTGCCGGGCTCCACCGGCCCCTCGGCGATGACCGCGCCGGTGGCGTCCAGGGCCCGCCACCATTCGACCGATTTGCCGTCGACGGTGGCGTCGGTCGGGGTGACCTCGGCGGTGCGGGTTCCCGACTCGTCGAACCAGCTCGCGACCACGAACGCCTCGTCCCGCGTGGTCCGCTCCATGCGGGCGACACCGTTGTCGTGGAACCGCCGGAACGTCTCGGTGCCGTCGGCGGCCCGCTCCCGCTCGGAGTCGAGGCGGTGGCGGTAGTCCCATGAGCGATGCAGCTTCGTGCCGTCCGACCCGCGACGCTCCAACCTGACCAGTCCGCCGCTGCTGAAGTAGCTGCGCCGTTCGGCCCGGCGTCCGTCGACGAAGTCGGCCTCGACGTAGCTGTGTTCGTAGTGTGACGAGTACCGGCTCTGCTCCCAGATCCGCCAGGTCCCGACCGCGGCACCGGTCCCCTGGTCGACGTCGCCGACGACGTACGCGCGCAGGCCCGCTACCCAAATCGCGTCGCCGGGCGCGTCGGCCGGCGGCGGACCGGGCGATTCATCCTCGACGGCCGGCTCCCGCCGCAGGAGCCGCAGCGCCAGCTCCGGCAGCTCCTCGTACGCGAAGTACCACGCCGCGCCCGGCGAACGGCCCAGACCGGCGGCCAGGCACAGCTCGACCGAGGCGGCGTCACCGTCCCGGGCCGCCTCAACGAGCGGCTTGTCCCCCCAGCGTCCGACCTCGAGGCCGGCACGGTTGTAGACGATCATGTGCGGCGTCCCGTCGGCGTTCCAGTGCCGGGCCGCCCCGTGCAGCTCGCCGTCGCGCCGCCGTACCACCGCCCAGAGCCCGTTCGGGTAGAGGTTGGCGATCTCCGGCACCCCGGCCGGTCGGGGCGGCATCGGTGCACCGGCAATGGTCAGCTCACCGCCGTCTGCCGCGTAGCAGCGGGTCCGTACCAGCACGCCGTCGCCGTCGTAGTCGTTGCGAATGCTCCGGATCGCCGTCGCGCACCCGTCGAACGAGAACGGATCACGGCTCGGGCTGTCCGTCCGATACCCGAGGGCGAACACCACCACGTCGTCGGCGTACTCGCAGGACACCGCCGGCGAACCGTCGTCGTGGAACCGCCGGTACGTCCCGCGACGCTTGCCGGCCCGCCACTCGCTCTCCTCCAGCAACGACCCGTCCGGCCGCCACGCCCGCCATGTGCCGGACCGTTCGCCACCATCCCACGACCCGGCCACCCACGCCGGCCACCGCGGACCCGACGGGTACAGCTCCCATCCCTCGACGAGCTGCGCCTCCGCCGGCACACCATCAGGCCGATCCACGCCACAACCTCCACATCGCCGCCGCATGCCGGACGGCACCATCGCGGTCGTCGAGCATAGGCAGCGACCACAACCGGCCGGCCCTCATGCAGCCCACTGGTGGTGGCGATGCTAGTCAGCGTGTCTTGACAGCGACGGCGGGCCTACCGCGGCCGCGTGGTCCAGAACGCGGGCAACGGTGTGCAGGAGCTGCTGGGCGCTGACCGGTTTGGTGAGCAGGGTCGCCCCGGCGGGGATGGTGCTGCGGTTGGCCAGAATCGTCTCGGTGTATCCGGACAGGTAGATGACGGGCAGTCCCGGATGCGTGCTGTGCAGGGCGGCGGCGAGGGCGGGTCCGTGCATGTCGGGCAGGATCACGTCGGTGAGCAGCAGTGCGATCCCGGGGTGTGTCGCGGCGGGGCGCTGCGCGTCGGTGCCCGTGGCGGCAGACAGGACGGTGTAACCGGCCCGGTACAGGATGCGTTCGGTGATCGCGCGAAGGCTGTCGTCGTCCTCGACGAGCAGGATCGTTTCGCCGGCGCCCGACCGCGGATGTTCCGCGGGTGCGGTGTCCGGTTCGGCGAGGTCGTCGGTGGCGGGGAGCAGTGCGGTGATGGTGGTGCCGTGGCCGAGTTCGGAGTAGATCTGGGCGTGCCCGCCGGCCTGGGTGATGATGCCGTAGATGGTGGCGAGGCCGAGGCCCGTGCCGTGGCCTTTGGGTTTCGTGGTGAAGAAGGGTTCGAACGCCCGCTCCAGGGTCGCCTTGTTCATGCCGGTACCGGTATCGCTGACCCGCAGCTGCATGTACCGACCGGTTCGCACGCCGGGGTGCTGGGCGGCGTAGTGCTCGTCGACGGTGACCGGTGCGGTCTCGATGCTGAGGGTGCCGCCGCCGGGCATGGCGTCGCGGGCGTTGACCACGAGGTTGACCAGGACCTGCTCGAGGCGGCCAGGGTCGGCTCGGATCGGCCACGGTTGCGCGGTGAGGTGCGTGGTGAGGGTGATGTCCTCGCCGAGGGCGCGTCGCAGCAGGGTGTCGAGGTCGGTGACGACGGTGTTGAGGTCCAGGGTGCGGGTCTCGGGTGCGGGGTCGGCGCGCGCGAAGGCCAGCAGCTGACGGGTGAGGGCAGTCGCGCGGTCCCCCGCGGCGACGATCTCGGTGAGGTCGGCGTGCAGCGTGCGCCAGGCGGGGTCTGCTGCGGCCACCGGTTCCAGGTCCGCGGCGGCCATACCGGCGTAGCCGTTGATGATGCCGAGGAGGTTGTTGAAGTCGTGCGCAACGCCGGCGGCGAGCTGGCCGAGGCTCTCCAGCCGGTCGGACTGGCGCAGCCGTCGTTGCAGGTGCTCGCGTTCGGTGACGTCGGTCATGACGGCACAGCGGACCTTCCGCCCGGCGAACGACGTCAGGTAGGCGGTGACGCTGACCTCGGCGATCGTGCCGTCGTGCTTGAGGTGGCGTTGCGGCCGGTCGCGTTCGACCGGCTCGACTGCCACACCGTCGGCGCCTGCCTCGTCGAGATCGTCCGGTGCGAGCAGATCGGTGTAGGTCATCGTGAGGAGGGCGTCGCCGGACCGGCCGTAGTACGCCAGGGCGGCCGCGTTGGCGGCGACGATGTCAAGGGTGTCGACGTCGAACAGCACGATCGGGTTCGGACTGGCGTCGAACATCTGCCGGTAGTTGCGTTCGTGTTCCCGGGCGGTGTCCTCTGCGCGGCGGCGTTCCTGCAGTTCCCGGTCGACGGTGGCCAGCAGAGCGCTGAACTCTTCGCCGAGTTCGGCGACCTCCCGGGGGCCGGTGACCGAGACGGTCGCGCCCAGGTTGCCGGAGGTGGCGGTGCGCACCGAGCTGCGGAGGTTGCCGATCGGGGCGGTGACGCGTCGCTGCACGACCATCGTCGCCAGGAGTCCCGCGAACAGGCCGAGCGCCACGATCAAGGCTTGGCGCCGTGCCAGCCGGTCGGCGTCCGCCAGCGCGGCGGACCGGTCTGCGCCGGCGAAGACCTGCCAGCCGGTGCCCTCGACGGCCGCCCGCCCGTACAACCGCGGCAGCCCGGTCACGTCGGCGCCGGTGCCGGTCGTCGTGAGCCGGGCATGACGCACCTGCGTGCCGGCCCACCGGAGTCCGTCGGGCCAGCGCGTCAGCACGGCGGTGCGGCCCTCGGTGGTGATCAGCAACTCGAGGTGGCGGGCTCCGCCGAACAGTCTGCCCGCTGCCGCGCCGAGGGCGGGCAGGTCGACGAATGCCGCTACCAGTCCGAGTGCGGGGATTACGGCGGTGATCACGAAGGCGGGTCGCCCGGTGCGGTCGTCGCGGACCGGGGCAACGGCTTGTGGTGTACGCACCGCGTTGGGCAGCCAGGAAGACCCGGCGTAGGCGTTGGCCGGTTGGCCGTCGGACAGTGGCGTGGACGAGCACACGACGGTCCCGTCGGGGCGTAGGACGTCCAGGTGCCCGTCATCGGCACCGCCGAGGGAGAACGCCAACCGGCAGTCGCCCGGGTCGGCGAACACCTGCGCTACGCCCGGGCTGGACGCGACGGACTCGACGCTGTCGCGCACGGTGGCGAGGCTCTCGCCGATCTGCCGCGCCGCCAGGCCGGCCGCCGTCGAGGCGTCGGCTCGGGCGGCCGACACGGCGTCGTGCCGGGCCTGCACCCAGCCGGCACAGATACCTGCCCCGGCCGTCACGACGAACAGCACCAGCAACCCGATCAGGTAGGACCGCAACGGCCATCGCCGCCGGCGGCGTGCCGGCTTCACCTGTCGCAGTGGGTCCGCTACCGTGCCGGGCTCCGGCGTGCTCATGTGGCGGCTACCTTCCTGGCATCTGCGCCGGGCCGCCGACCGGCTCCGAGACGCCAGATGCACAGAGCCAGATCGCGGGCCGGTCACCACCGCACCAAAGGTGCGCCTCCAGACGCTACGCCGCCGGGCCGGCCGGCATGGCCGGAATCAGATGCGCACAGTCGAGGAAGGCTGCGCCGATGGATACTCGTGGTCCCACAGCATGCGGAAGTCGTCGCAGTGACCAGATGAACCGCGATCCGCAGCGCGCTGTCATTGCGCACCGGCACCGGCCCAGCGGCTCGGGACGGCGTCGCCCGGGCGGTCGCCTTCTACGCCAGCGAGGAGAACGCGTTCATAACCGCCACCACGGCCGCGGTCCACGGCGGGATGGTCATGTACTGACGTCCCCGCCGAAGCAGGCGCTGGCGATCGCGTGCCGGGCTTCGTTCCGGACGAAGGGCGCTGCGCCAGGTCGCCGCGAGCTGGCGGACCATCTGCAGTCCGGCGCGTCTCGGTCGACGCCGAGCTCTCAGGCGGCCGCGCCGACGAGTTCGGGGGTCATCGCGCGGCTGCAGAGCTCGCGCGCCCACTGGATGCGCTCGAACGCGGTTTCGGGGTGGTCGCCGAACTCCTGCGCGGCCCGGGCGTAGCACTCGTCCGGCCCGAGCTGTGCCAGCGTGCGGTCAACGGTCTGGCGAACCGTCGCGTCGTCCAGCTCGCGGGTCCTCGGGGTGTCGGAGACGAACAGTGCCATGGACAGCACCGGGTCGAACTCAACCGTGCGGGTCGTCATGGGGATCACCTGTTCCTGGGGGCGTGTTCCTGGAGCGTGGGCGGCTGACTCCACGTTCTCTCGCACCGATGACGGACCACCTCGCCGCCAGCGGGATTCCCCGGCTGCGGGTTTCGGCACCCGCTGGTACCTGCTGGCCAGCATGCCCGCCTCAACACGGATCACCCTCGTCGGAGGCCGGAGGCCGGAGTGCTGTCACACCCGCGATGCCGGTCGCGTGCTCCACAGCAGTACGACGGCCAGGAGTCCGGCCAGGCACGGCGCCATCCCGACCCAGCCGAGCAGCGGCGGCAGGCCGGTGTCCCCGGAGGTGTCCCTCACGAGCAGGTTGAAGAGGGCGACGCTCGCACTGAGCGCGAACACCAGGGTCGCGACGCCGCGGGCCCACCGCTTGCCCGTCCCGACCGCCCAGATGGAGCAGAACCAGCACACGATGCCGAGCGCGCCAAGGACCGTCAGGTAGATGAGGTACGTCCCGGCGGCGGTGTCGATGCGCTCCTGCGCGTAGGCGGGATAGCCGGCCCGGATGTGGTCGGCCAGGCGCGTGCGCGCAAGGTACGTGACGATCATCGTGACGACGGTGAGCCCGAGGCCCACGTACATCGTGGCGACAGCTGAACGCGTATTCGTCATCGGACGTCCCCCTCAAGTGTACCTACACTGTAGGTATTACCCACGGTGTAGAATTTAGACCTACGGCGTAGGTTAGGCAAAGGCGAGAGGGTTGGAGTGGCGAAACGCACACAGGGCAAACCGGCCGGGCTGAGCCGCGAGCGGATTGCCACCGCGGCGGTGGACCTCGTCGATCGCCAGGGTCTGGAGCTGTTCGGCGTGCGGCGCCTGGCATCCGAGCTCGGCGTCGATCCGATGTCGATCTACAACCACATCAAGGGCAAGGCCGCGCTGCTGGACGCCGTCTCCGAGGCCGTCCTGACGGAGGTCTCGGCCACAGTCGCGCAGTGGCCGGACGACTGGACGGACATCGCACGCGCCATGGCGCGCGGATACCGGGACATGGCGATCCGCCATCCCCGAGTCTTCCCGTTGCTGGCGACCCGAGCGCAGACCTCAGCGGTGGCGTTCGAGGCGCTCGAACGGCTGACCGCGGCGATGCGGCGCGCCGAGATCCCGGACCAGACGATCGCGGACGCCCCCATGGTGCTCTTCGCATTCCTCAACGGGTACCTGCTCGCCATCTTGAGCGCGGATCCCGAGGGCGCCGGTGACCCCGCAACGGGCGCGACTCCTCTGGCGTTCGATCCGGCCCGGTACCCAACGCTGGCCGCCCTGGCTCCGCGGCAAGCGGGGTTCGGTAGTCAGGCCGAGTTCGAGCGGATGCTGGAAACGGTCCTGGCCGGCATCGCCGCCGCCTAGCTGGACGACGGACACTGCCACGGGGTCAGCCTGCCGCGGGACCGGCGCCGCCGGCACGGCGCTGGCGATCACCGGCCGAGATCCGCCGGCGCTTGGGAGCCCGATGTGGTTGCGGCCCCGCCGCGGTCCGGCGTGACGCCCAGCCCGGCCAGTTCGGTGGCACGGGCCACGTCGTGCGACGTCACGATCCCGGCCAGCCGGCCGTCGCTCACGACCGGGGCCAGCCGGTGACCGCCGGCCTGCAGCGCCGGGGCGGCACCGATCAGGGGATCGGCCGGGTCCAGCACCCCGGTCCGGTCGACCGGCGTCGAAACGTCGCCCAGGCGCACCCTGCCGCGGTCGGCGCTGGGAACCTTGGCGAGCCGGGCGAGGCTGACGAGGCCGACCAGCCGGCCGTCGAGGTCCAGGACCGGGAAGGTGCGGTGCGGGTGGTGCCGGACCACGGCGGCGACGAAGCCGCCGACGGACTCGCTGGTGTAGCCGCAGGTGGGCGGTGTCGTCATGACGTCGCCGACCCGGACCCCGGCCAGCGTCTTGCGCAGGACCGCGTCGGTGGTCTCCGCATGGGCCGCCGCGACGACGAACCAGCCGAGGGCGGACAGCCACAACCCGCTGAGATTGCCCGACAGCAGTATCTCGGCGAAACCGGCGGCGATCAGCAGCCCGCCGAGCACCATGCCCGCACGGCCGGCGGCACGGCGGCCGGCCGCCCGGTCGCCCCGCATCCACCACACGACGGCGGCGAGCACCCGGCCGCCGTCCAGCGGCGCGCCGGGCAGGAGGTTGAACACCCCGAGAATGGCGTTGACGACGGCCAACCACGCCAGCCCGGTCACCGGCAGCGGTCCGGCGCCCGATGCGGAGGCGGCAGCCGTGGCGGCGGCGAACACTCCGGCGCCGGCCAGGCTCACCAGCGGCCCGGCGAGCGCGATGAGCAGATCGGCGCGGGCGTGCGGAGCCTCGCCGTCCAGCTGCGAGACGCCACCGAGCAACCACAGCGTGATCGAGCGCACCCGCACCCCATAGTGACGCGCGACCAGCGAGTGGGCGAGCTCGTGCGCCAGCAGAGCCGTCAGGAACAGTACCGCCACGACCACCGCCACACCCCAGTACACGGCCGGCGCATGGCCCGGCGCGCCCCTGGGCAGGATCAGCTGCGCCAGTCCCTGCACCAGCAGCAGCATGATCACCAGAACGGACCAGTGCACCCCGATCGGGATGCCGGCGAGCTGGCCCAGCCGCGCGGACTGCCGCATCGCCACCACCGCCCTCCGGTATCAGCACCCACCCTCAGACCGAATCAGCACGCGATCGCGCCTCCGGCTCACCCGCGGGCACACCGCACCACGGCGACCGGGCAGGCCGCGAGGTGGATGGTGGCCTCGCGGGCCGCTGCTTCGGTCGTAGACACACAGAAACCGTAGACACACAGCACCGGCCAGCGGCAACAGGAGATTGCCTCCCGACCGATCACGACTGGCCTTGGACGGCTAGGAGGCGGCCGTCCCGGACCTCGGTGATCTGATCGGCGGCGGCGAGGTGGGTGCGGTCGTGGGTGACCAGGACGGTGGCGGTGGCCTGCTGGTGGGTGAGTTGGGTGATCAGCTCGACGATCGTGGCGCCTCGTTCGTGGTCGAGTGCGCTGGTGGGTTCGTCGATCAGCAGGACGGTGGGGTTGTTCATCAGGGCACGGGCGATGTTGACGCGCTGGCGCTGGCCGCCGGAGAGCTGATGGGGGCGGCGGCCGGCCTGGGCGGCCATGCCGACGGCGTCGAGCAGGTCGAGGGCGCGGCGGCGGGCGGAGGCCGGTCGGCGGCCGTCGATGACGGCCATGACGTGGAGCTGTTCGGCGGCGGTGAGTGCGGGCAGCAGGTTGGGCTGCTGGAAGACGATGCCGATGCTGCGGCGGCGCAGGGCGGCCTGGTCGTTGCGGCTGAGGTCGGTGACGGTGGTGCCGTCGATGGTGACGATGCCGCTGTCCGGGGTGATGAGGGTCGCGGCGACGGCGAGCAGGCTCGACTTGCCGGAGCCGGACGGGCCGGCGACGACGGTGAGGGTACCGCGGGGCACGTCGAGGGAGACGTGGTCCAGGGCGGTCAGGCGGGTGTCGCCGTCGGGGTAGGTGAGCGTGACGTCGGTCAGGCGCAGGGTCATCGGGCGCTCCCGAGGGCGGTCAGCGGGTCGACGGAGGTGATGCGGCGGATGGACAGGCCGGCGCCGAGCACACCGAGCAGGACCATGACGGCGGCGGGGACGAGCATGGTGGCCGGGCTGAGCAGGAACGGCACGGCGGTCCCGGCGACGAGCGCGCCGGCCGCGGCGGCGAGGGCCGTGCCGGTCAGGGTGCCGGCGACGAGCAGGACGGCGGCTTGGCCGAGGGCGTCACGCAGCAGGCCGGCGGTGGAGGCGCCGAGGGCCTTCAGGACGGCGACGTCGCCGCTGCGCTGGATGGTCCAGACGGTGAAGAAGGCGCCGATGACCAGGGCGGAGATGGCGAACAGGAAGCCGCGCATCAATTGCAGGGAGCCGTTTTCGGAGGTGTAGGAGCCGATCGCGGACAGCGAGTCGTCGCGGCTGACGGTGCGGGTGCCGGCCGCTCGGTCTCCGGCTTCGATGTCGGCACCGGCGGTGGTGGTCAGGGCGATCACGGTCGCGGTTACACGGCCGGACTCGGCGGGTGAGGTGGTCCGGCGCCAGGTGTCGAGGCTCGCCCAGACGACAGGGGTATGGCTGAAGGACGCATCGCCGCGCACGGCGGCGACCGTCACGGCATTACCGGCCAGGGTGAGGGTGTCGCCGGCGACAATTGCGAGGTCGTTGGCGGCCGTGGTGGACACCACCACTGATCGGTCATCGATCCGATCGCTTCCGGGGGCGAGCGAGGAGCCAGGCCGGACGCCGAACACGGACACGGCGGCGGTCGCGGTGCCGGCGGTCGCCCGGGTGGTGCTGATGCCCAGCGGTTCGGCGCTGGTGACACCCCCGGTGCGGGCCCATTGCTGCCACTGCTCGGCGGTGACGGTGGAGTTGGCGTACGACAGGTCCTGGCCCTCGGCTGGGGCGTTGAAGGCGATGCGGTCGGCGGGCAGGCCGGTGATCGCGGAGACGTTGCGCTGGCCGAGCCCGGCGGTCAGCCCGGACAGCAGCCCGACGAGCAGGGTGATCAGCACGATGACGGCGCCCATCAGGGCGAAGCGCCCCCTGGCGAACTTCAGGTCGCGCCATGCGACAAACACAGTGTTCCGCCCTTTCCTCCGGCGTTGTGGTGGCGACTTCCACGGTCGCCGCCGACCGGGGGTGCGGGCATCTGCCGCAGGGCGGTGTGCGGCTTGCATCTTTCGACAGAGGCCCACGGGCGTGACGCTGCGTACGCTGAACAGATCATGTCTGCGACCGTGTCCCGCCTGCCGCGTACGGCCCGTGGCCTGCTGTGGTGCCTGCATCTGCTGGTCGCCGGCCTGCTGGTGCTGGCGGCCGGGCGGGCGGTGGCCAACCATGCCGCGCACGCCTGGCTGGTGGTCGCGGCCGCTACGGCGCTCGCGCTGACCTACGCCACAGGGCAGCTACTTGCCTCCGTGCGCCGCTCTCGCCAGGCCGCCACGGTGTGGCTGGCCACGCTCAGCGCGGCGTGGCTGCTGTTGCTGGCCGTCTCGGCGGACGGGGTCTGGCTGGCGTTTCCGCTGTACTTCCTGCAACTGCACCTGCTCCCCCGCCGGGCCGGCATGGTCGCGGTGCTCGCCACCGCGATCGCGGCGGTCACCGGCTTCGCCGCCCACGCCGGCTCGGTCACGCTGGCCATCGCGGTCGGGCCGATGCTCGGCGCGGCCGTCGCGATCGCCGTGGTGCGGGGCTACCAGGCCCTGTACCGGGAGAGCGAGCGGCGACAGCAGCTGATCGAGGAGCTCACCGCCACGCGCGCGGACCTGGCCGCGGCACAGCACACCGCGGGGATGCTGGCCGAACGGGAGCGGCTGGCCCGCGAGATCCACGACACCCTGGCCCAGGGCCTGTCCAGCATCCAGCTCCTGCTGCGCGCTGCCGAGCGGGCGCTGCCCGACACCGCCGAGACGGCCGGCCGTCACGTCGCCCAGGCCCGGCAGGCCGCCCTGGACAACCTCGCCGAGGCCCGCCGCTTCGTCGCCGCGCTCACCCCACCCGCACTCGACGACGCCGGCCTGTCCGAAGCACTCGAGCAGCTGTGTGCCACCACGACCGCACGGCACCTGATCACCGCGCGCTTCCACCGCACCGGCGAACCGGTGCCACTGCCCACCGCGACCGAGATCGCCCTGCTGCGCATCGCCCAGTCCGCGCTGGCCAACGTCGTCCGGCACGCCAACGCCGGCACCGTGGACGTCACCCTCAGCTATCTCGGCGACCAGGTCGCTCTGGACATCGTCGACGATGGCACCGGCTTCGACCCCTCCCAGATCACCACCGCCGAGGCGAGCAACGGCGGATTCGGTCTCGCGGCCATGCGAGCCCGAGCCCGGGCCCTCGGCGGCACGCTCACCATCGAGGCCGGTGCGGACACCGGCACCGCGTTGGCCGTCCAGGTTCCCGCCGGCGCAGGCGTACGACCATGACCAGCAAGACGATCCGCCTGCTGATCGCCGACGACCACCCCATCGTGCGGGCCGGGCTGCGCGCCGTCCTGGAAACCGAACCTGACCTGGCGGTGGTGGCCGAGGCCGCCACCGCCGAGCAGGCCGTCGCCCGGGTCGCGGACGGCGACATCGACGTCGTCCTGATGGACCTGCAGTTCAAAGGCGGCATGACCGGTGCGGAAGCCACCGCCGCGATCACCGCCCGCCAGCATGCGCCCCGGGTGGTCATCGTCACCACCTACGACACCGACGCCGACACCCTGCCCGCCATCGCCGCCGGCGCCACCGCCTACCTGCTCAAGGACGCACCACCGGAAGACCTGGCAGCCGCGGTGCGGACCGCCGCCGCCGGACGCACCACCCTCGCCCCGGTCGTCGCCGACCGGCTCCTGAGCCGCATGCGGCGACCCGCCACCTCACTCACCGGCCGCGAGACCGAAGTCCTCACCCTCGTCGCCGAAGGACTGTCGAACCAGGCGATCGGCTCCCGCCTCCACCTGACCGAGGGCACCGTCAAATCCCACCTGGCCCGCATCTACACCAAGCTCGACGTCGACTCACGTACCTCAGCCGTCGCCGCCGCCACCAACCTCGGCCTCATCCGGCGCTGAGCTTCTGGAGCGTCCCAGGCGCCGCCGCGTCTCACCAGGCAAATCCGAAGACCGTGCACCGTGCGGTCACCTGATCGCGGCGCTCAGCGCTCGGTGAGCCCGTCCGTATTCGCCCGGTCGAACACCACCGACCACGGCCCCGGTGCGCCGAGGATGCGCCCCGGCGAGTCGGCGCGCGTCTCCAGCACGGCCCTGGCCAGCGCCCCGAACCGCTCCGCCGCCGGATGCGGGGCGCGCCGCGGCCACACCGCCGACGTCTCCTGCCACAGCGGGTCGCCGGCGAGGGGCCGCCACACGACCCGGGGCTCGCGCCGCACGACGTCCTCGCGCTCCAGGCCCACCCCGAGGCCGGCGAGGACGAGGCCGCAGAGGAACTCCGGGTTGCGGGCGTGCCGCACCCGCGGCGGCACGAAACCCAGTTCCCGGCAGGCGCCGATCAAGGTGTCCGTGCGCGGAAACACGACGAGGCCCTGCCCGGCGAGCTGGTCGACGGTGAGCTCGGCGAGCCTGGCCAGCGGCGAGACGCGGGGCAGCACGACGCCGAGGCGCGCCCGGGTGACCGGGCCCGGCGCAGGTCGGCGGCGCCGACCGGGTGGTGCACGAGGCCGACGTCCAGCCGCGCCGCGGCCAGCAGGTCGAGCTGCTCGGCGGTGGTGAGCTCCTGCAGGTCGACGTCGAGGCCGGGCGCCTGCTCGCCGAGGCGGCGCAGCAGCTCGCCGAGGGCGGCCGCCGGGGTCTCGGGCGGCACCCCGGCGCGCAGGGTGCCGAGATCGCCGTCGCGGATGCTGTGCATGAGCGCCCGCAGCCGGCGCTCAGCGGCCAGGAACTGCGGTGCCTCGTCGCGCAGGGCGCGGCCGGCAACGGTGAGCTCGGTACTGCGGGGCCGCCGATCGAAGAGCGTGACGCCCAGCCGCTACCCCACCGGCCTGTTCAGCGGCGCGTTCGACCCGTCGACGCCGCTGCGGGTCGACGCCGACGCGATCGGGCCGCGCATCGGCAAGCCCGAGACGGTGCTCGTCACGCACACGCACTGGGACCACTTCAACGACGTACCGCACATCGCCAAGACCGTCGCCGGCGTGCGCGTCCTGGGCACCCTCACCGCGTACCACCTCGCGCTCGCCTCGGGCGTGCCGAGCGCCCAGGCGGTCCCGGTCAAGGGCGGCGAGTACCTCGACTTCGGCGACTACACCGTCGAGGTGATCGCGGCGCTGCACAGCCGCAACGCCGCGTACTCCCTCGCCTTCCCCGGTGTGCGGCTCGCCCAGCCACCGGCCCCGCAGACGATCGCCGACCTGCCCGAGGGCGACACCCTGGCGTACCAGGTGACGATCAGCGGCGGCCCGAAGGTCTTCTTCATGGGCGGCAGCGACTTCGTCGAGCGCAACGTCACGGGCCTGGCCCCCGACGTGGCCATGGTCGCGCTGCCGTCCGGCGGCGTGGTGCACGACTACACCCGCCGGCTGCTGGCCGCGCTGGACCACCCGCGCGTGGTCGTCCCGGTGCACTGGGACAACTTCGAGACCCCGCTGCGCAACCCTCCCGCGCGCGCCGCCTCCGACGCCGCGAAGCTGGACGCGTTCGTCGCCGAGATCCGCAAGGCCTCCCCTCGCGCCCGGGTCCTGCTGCCGGAGTACGACACGCCGTACACCTTCTGATTTTCGGCGGTACTTCGAGGCGGTCTCCTGACCGTGAGGACCGGGCGTCATCCTGGTCTTGTGCCGGATGTACGTTCAGTGTCTGCCGTGGTCGCGTTGTTCGAGACGGATGACGGCGACGGTGTGCTCGACGTCCTTCCCCGCCTGTCCGACGACGCGCGGGCGGGGACCTGGGAGGCGCTGCGTCGACAGCTCTGCGCTGTGCCCGGCCCGGAGCAGCGGCAGGGCCTGACCGCGCAGGCCTGGAGCGAACGCATCCGGACCCGGGCCATACTGGCTCTGGCCGTGGGCCCGGCCGACGTGGTACGGCGGGTGGGGTCGTTCGTGTACTTGCATCCACCAGTGCCCGACATCGACCGGGTGCTCGCCTCGCGAACACCCGAGTGGCGCCAGGCGTTCACGGAGGCCACGCTGCGCGCCGAGGCAGCCGAGACCGAGGTTGGTCTGTTCGGCCGGCGACGGGTCACCGCCGCCCGGCAACCAGCTGCGCCGACTGAACTGACCGCCCGGGCGGTGTGGCATCTGGTCCTGCGGCTTTCGGCTTCAGGGTCGTGTCAGCTGGCTCAACGCCGACGGTCCCCACCCGGTCGGGTCGTCGCCGGGTGGCACCATCGCCAGGGCCTGCCAGAGGAGGAGGATGTCCAACCAGCCCGCCTCGGCCGGGGTCAGCGGGCGCTCGGACTGGTAGCCGGTAAGGAATTCTGCGCGAACGTCGGCCGACACCGGCCCCCAGTTGTGGTACCGGGTGCCGAGCAGGACCGCCGCGCGGGCCAGCTCGACGAGTCGGTGATCATGCTGGGCCTCCTCGAAGTCGAGGATCGCGGCGACCTCGCCGCGGACACACAAGATGTTGGCGGAGCGGAAGTCGAAATGGACGAGCTGGCGCGGAAGTCGCTCGGGCGGCGCGCTGGTGACCAGCCCGCGCAGCGTCTCACGAGCGGCCATCGGCAGATGGTCGGCGCGGGAGTCGAGCCAGTCGGTAACCCGGGCCGTCAACGGCTTGGACGAAACGGCGAGCGCGGGAAGCTGATCGGCGTCCGGGTATGCGGCCAGCGCGTCCTGCAATTGGGCGAGCAGGGCTCCGGCCGCCCGCACCTGGCTGAGATCGGCGGTGTCGAGGAGGTCGCCCACGATCTCGCGCTGCAGGCCCATCGAGACACGGCCGGCCTCGACCTGAAGGCGGCCGTCTCGTGCCGGAACCGGCGCTGAAACCGGCAGCCCCCGGCCGTGGAGCCAGCTCGTGAGACGCGCCGTCTCCACCAAACGCGGAAATCGCTCGAGCACTACCGACCATTTCGCGAGCAGCCGGCCAGACGGCGTGCCGACCCAAGCCAGCGCGTTGCCCCCGCTCATGACGATCCGCTCGCAGGAGTCGATGCGAACGCCCCAGTGCTCGTCCAGCATCGCGGCAACCCAGCGGCCGGCCGACTCTTCATCGCTGAAACCGAACCGTCCGTCGAGCGCGTGGCGAGGGTCGTGCGGCTCCCACAACATCTCCAACACCGGCACCCGCGATTCGATCACGCGTCGTATCCCATCACAGGACCCGCGGACGCCGCTCGCCCGGCGCTGTCAGGCGACCACTCGAAGAACCATTCATGTGGCGGGCTGCGCGGGCGGTGGTCGCCGCCAAGACCTCACGGAGTCGCCGTTCGCCGGCGGTGGCCGGCGCCGAGGGGTACTGGATCCTCGGCATCAGCGCGGTCGTCGCGGCGGCGGTCAGCAGGCCGCTTCAGGTGGTCCGGCTGCCGCCCGGGGGCATTGGTTCGACACCCGATCCCCGGGCCGTGCCGCGCGCATGGACGCGATGGTTCAGGCTTCCAGGCGATGACCGATGCGGTCGAGGGTCTCCTTGCCCCAGTACGTGCTGAGCTCCGTTGCCAGGCCGCTGGACGCCCGCACGGTGGTGACGAGGTCGACGAGCAGGTCGTCGCTGGCCGCCCACAGGTAACACTGGCCGGTCGGGCCCCACGCGTCCTTCTCCAGCAGGACCCGCTGGTCGTCGGCGCTTCCGGCGAACCGGTACCGCTGGCTGTTGCTGTCCGCGGGCCGCTCCTCCAACGGTGTGCCGAGACCCGCCCAGGTGGCCGGGTCGAAGCTCGCGATCGGCGCCCGGAGCGTCCGGGCGCTGTACATCGCCTGGTGGTCCCAGATCCGGGTGTACACCAGATCCGAGAACGAAGCCGCGAGCATCGTCCAGTCGTCGGTCGGCTCCAGGTCGTCGAACGAGATCATCACGGGCGGGTCGTCGCTGCCGTCGAGCAGAACCGCCCAGTAGCAGACTCCCTGATTCTCGATCATGAACGGCAGTAGCTGACACTCGGCGACCGGATCCCACTCGCGTTCCTCGTCGGGGTCGCCGTCGGGCCAGTAATGCTCCGGCCGGCCCAGCTCGTGGGCCGCGTACACGCGGTCCTCGTTGCTGAACCTGCGAAGCGTCTCCTGTCCGGCGGCGAGTGAGTACCACTCCCGCACCGACGCGGGCAACGGGAAGCCGCGCACAGCGGCGAACCGGTCGACTGCCGCAACGGCGTCGGGTGAAGTCTCCGCGGTTTGCCCGGCCAGGGCCAGCGAACGCGCGTGATACTGCGGCTGGGACAGCATATGTGAAAGCTCCTGAATGCCTGTGTACGTTGATGCAAGGCGATCTTGAATCGCGCGGTGCACTGTACAGAGGCGATGCAAGCCAAGCCGGGCCGAACAAATCCGCGGCGCCTCTTCGATCCACGATGTACCTTGATGGCTCCTGCTGTAGCTCAGTGGAAGAGCGCCCGGCTCTGGGACCGGGTGGACGCTGGTTCGAGCCCAGTCAGCAGGGCGGGACCTCGCCGTAGCTCAGTGGCAGAGCGGTCGGCTCTTCGGCCCGACTGGACGCCGGTTCGAGCCCGGTCGGCGAGGTCTTCGCAAACGCTCCAACCACAGCTCAGGGGTGGCCCATGTCGACCGACACGCTCGCCGTTCTGCACGCGTCTCTCGACGGCCGCGAACGGCCGGAGGAGATCGCCGACATCATCCTGGCAGGCTTCGACGACCTGACCGGCCGCGAACGGGCGGTACTGGAGCGGGCGGCCAAGCACTCCTACCGTCGCCACGGCTGGTACTCGTCGATGTACGCGGACTTCGCCCGCCCGGTCGGTGCCGGACGGCAGCTGTCGGCCCTGGCGCACCTCTTCGAGCGCGACGAGGCCGACCTGGCCCACGCCGCCGTCGACCCGGCCGAGCTGCGGCTGATCTGCGCGGGCGCCGCCGAGTCGATCCGCTTGCTGCCGGGGCAGCGCAGCTTCAAGCACGACCGGCTCGACCGCGGCCAGCGCGCCACGCACGGCATCGACCTCCCGAAACGGCAGTACAACCGGCGGTTCCGGTTCCTCACCCGGCTCGCCGCCAAAATCGACCGGCTGGAGACGGAACTGCGCAAGCGCGAGCTGATGCTCGTCGGCCGGTCGGGCCTCGCCGCGGACATCACCGCGGACCGGTTCGCAGCCGACCCGGTCGCGGCCCGGTTCGTCGCGTACTTCGTCGCCCGCAAGAACCTGCGCCGCCAGTTTTCGCTGTCGGGCCGGACGAACCCGTACGACAAGATCGCCGACGTACTGTTCCAGCGCTGCCTGGCCGAACCGCACACCGACTGGTGGATGGTGTCGCGGGCGTACCCGATGCCGGACGTGGTGTCCCGGCTGACGCTCGAGGAGCGCGGTGCGCTGCTGGGCCGCTGGTCGGCGCTGATGCGCGGCGCCGCGGACCTCCTGCGCCGCAGCTGGGACCCGTCCGTCGACCGCACGACGATGATCGTCCGCCGCGGCATGGACTCGTCGACGTGGAACACGGTGGCCCAGGCGTACAACACGGCCCGCGCCGGATGGCTCAACGCGCTCGCCGCGTGCGGCGCCCTCGACCTGCTCGACGTTGCCTGCCCGGGCAAGGTGATGCGGCTGATGGCCGCCGACCTCGCCGCCTGGCACCGCTCGGCAGGCTCGGGTGTGGACCCGGACACGGCGGTGTGGGCGTCGCTGCCGCTGCCGTGGCAGGTGCTGTCCGGCGAGGCGGCGTGCACCCGCGAGACGGTGGCCGCGGCGTGCCGCACCCACGGTGTCGACGCGGAGGCCCGCGGCTGGGTGGCACCGCGGCCGACCGGCGGCGTGGCGGCGTTCGAACCGACGCCGGAGCTGGTGCACGGCGTGTCGGTGGCCGACCCGGTGTGGGCGGCGCTGCTGCGCAACGCGGGCGCGCTCTCCGGCAAGAAGATCAAGCCGGGATACGTGCACGCGCTGGCCGGGGACATTCCGGCCGGCGTGGTGACCAGCGACCTGCCGACGCGCACCGAGCTGTAAGCACAACGGTCGGGCCGGTGCCAGCGATGCCGCAAAGCCTCGCGGACATCCCGGATGGCGCGGCAGAGCACGGGCGAGCGGCATTCGCGAATGGTCGCCGGGCCTGTTTCAGCGAACGGCGGGCGGTGCGGTGCTGGCCCGCACCACCAGGGCGGTGCCGAGCTCGACCCGGCTCTGCGCGGGCCGCTCGCCGGCGGCGAGGGCCAGCACCAGCTGCGCGGCCGCGGCGCCCATCTCCGCGAACGGCTGGCGCACGGTGGTCATCGGCGGCCCGGCCCACGCGCACTGCTCGATGTCGTCGAAGCCGACCACGCTGAGGTCGTCCGGGATGCGCCGGCCGCAGATGCGGGCCGCCTCGTAGACACCGAGGGCCTGCAGGTCGGCGCCGCACACCACGGCGGTCGGCGGGTCGGGCAGCCGCAGCAGTTCAAGGCCGAGGTCGCGGCCGTCCTCGAAGGTGAAGACGCCGCTGCGCCGCAGCCGCTCGTCGAACGGCACGTCGGCGGCGTCGAGGCCGGCCCGGAAGCCGTCGAACCGGGCCCGCGAGGAGAGGTCCTTGACCGGGCCGGTGATCACGCCGATGCGCCGGTGGCCCAGGCCCAGCAGGTGCCGGGTGGCGGCCAGCGCGCCGCTCCAGTTGTTCGACCCGACCGACGGCGTCGGGTACACGTCGCCGATCGGGTCGAGGGTCACGACCGGGATGTCGTTGGCGTCGAGCAGTTCGAGGTGTTCGGCGGTGAACCCCGCGAAGCCGGCGATGACGCCGACCGGGCGGCGCAGCAGCAGCGGCTCGATCCACGACTGCCCGGCCGCCGCACGGCGCCGGATGTCGGTGAGGCTCACGGTCAGGTCCCGGGTGGCGGCCACGTCCTCGATCCCGCGGACCACCTCGAGCGCGATGTAGCTGAGCATCCCGGACAGGAGCACCTCGATGCCCGTCGTTGCCGGCGCGCCCGCCGGGCGGCGGTAGCCGTGCTCCCGCAGGAGCGAC
>NZ_BAAARV010000084.1:0-42837 GCF_039532525.1 Dactylosporangium salmoneum | reverse complement strand
GGGTGGAGTCGCTGACGCCGGCGCGGCCGTTGAGCACCTTTGACACCGTGGGCTGAGAGACGCCGGCGAGCTGCGCGATCTGCGCCACGGACAGGTCGCCACGCCAGCGCACGCGCGTAGCCGGCGGATGCCTGTCGATCACATCGGGAGTGTACGGGACCTCGCAAAAACCGTTATGTGCGTGCCGCCGCCGAGGTCGCCTCGCGCCGCCGATGGACATCCGGAAGGTGAACGCTGACACTCCCGCTGCGGCCGCGCCTGGTACTCCAGGGTGCGCAGTACCACGTCATACGTCCAGCACGAAAGCATGAGCCCTTGGTGGGCGGTCGTAGGCATCGCCTGATCGCCTACGACCACCCACCGCCCGATCAGCGCTGCAAGGTCAGCACGCCGGGGCGGTACGGCAGGAGGCCGTAGTCGCCGCCGGAGCTCGGAGAACGACCCTGGTACAGCAGCTGCAGGTTGCAGGGGTCGACGGTCTTGGTCTGGTCGGGATTCGTGCGCACCAGGTCGCCGTGGCTGATGTCGTTGGTCCACGTCGCACCGCTGTTGGCCTTGCCGGCGAACGGGCTGCTCTCGCTGGCCGCCTGCGGGGTCCACGAACCACTCAGGCTCGAGGACGTGAAGGAGCGGAAGTACCGGCCGTTGGCGCCGATCGCCTCGACGAGCATGAGGTACTGGTTCTGGCCCTGGACCTTGTAGACCTCGACGCCCTCGAACAGGTTGTTCGTCGAGTCGCTCATGATCTGCGTGTAGCTGGAGCCGAAGCTGCCCGGGAAGTTGCCGATGGGCATGCTCGCCCGGTAGATCTTGCCATTGTCGCCGGCGAAGAACAGGTACATGTTGCTGCTGTCACCGATGATGGTCTGGTCGATCGGGCCGGTGCCGGAGCCGGAGATGCTGCCGGTGAACAGGGTCTGCGCCGACGACCACCCGTTCGGGTTCGACGGGTCGCTCGACGTGCGGTAATTGAACGCCGCCCCGCCCCACTGGTACGTCAGGACCCAGATGTTCTTCGGCGCGAAGTAGAACAGCGTCGGCGCCACGGCCCCGAACGACATGCCGTTCTGGCTCGCCGAGCCCATGTCCGACCAGTTCGTGAACAGGCCGAAGTTCATCGACCCCCACGTCGAGCCGGTGTCGTGCGTCGTGGCGTACACCAGGTGCTTGCCGTTGTACACCACATTGGTGAAGTCCTTCAACGACACCCATCCCGACCGCGGGCTCGCCAGCGCACCGGTCGACGACCAGCGGTAGGACGACGGCAGCGTGCAGCTCCCGCCGGTGTTGCCCGGCGTGGTCGGGGTGGTGCCGTCGCCGCGGACGAGCTGCCACTGCTGGTTGGTGCCGCCCCAGTCGCTGTACTGCACGACCGCTCCCCCGTCGGCGGTGGACGCACCCTGGACCTCGACGGCCTTACCGGAGTTGCGGTTGATGAGCCGGACGTAGCCGCTGTCGGAGTCGGCCAGCCGGAACTGCTGGTTGGTCCCGTTGCCGTCGGTCCACTGCACGACCTTGGCCGAGTCCGCGGTGGAGAAGTTGTAGACGTCGAGGACCTTCCCGGAGTGCCGGGTCCTGAGCCGGTAGTAGCCGCCGCCGGAGTCGACGAACTGCCACTGCTGGTTCTGCCCGCCGGAACGGCTGTACTGCTGGATGCAGGCACCGTCCTCAGTGGACGCGCCGCACACGTCCAGGGCCTTGCCGGAATTGCGATTGACGAGGGTGTACCACGCTGAGGTGTCGACGGTCGCCGCCGAGGCGGAGGTCGCATTGACGGCGACCACCATCCCGGCCACCACGACGGTCGCCGCCAGCATGGCGCCGAGCGCTTTCCTGTGCACAGAAAACTCCTAACCGGATCGGTGTGTTGCAGTGCGCCTCACGGCGTGGTCTGAGTGAAGGAGCGCACGGTCACCGCGCCCCCGAGCGAGCTGGTTGCGTAGTTGAAGACGGCGTAGCGGTAGCCCATGAAGAACTGCCAGGCGTTGTTGAGCGTGAACGCCGGGCCCAGCGCGGTGAAGTTGACGCCGTCGGTGCTGTAGGAGAACCGGGCCTGCCGCCCCGACCCGGGCCGGATGTCGGCGGTTGCCCGCAGCCAGAGCCGGCCCCCGGAGACGGTGGCCGCGGCCGCCACGGAGCCGGTGCCGGTCGTGTTCCAGCTGCCGTCCATCGTCAGGCCGTTCACCATGGTGACGCGGGTGGCGCCATTGTCGCGCTGCAGGCCGATCCAGGCCGAGGAGTCGCGGAGCATGGCCAGGCCCGAGCGGTCCCCGTCGGCCATCGCCGAGTAGTCCAGTTCCACGGTCGCCGTCGACGACGGGCCCTGGATGCGCTGGGTCAGCGTGTTGCGGGCCGAGTAGAGGTCGTTCGTCACGGTCGCGGTCTGCAGGCGAAGACCGCTGCCCGCCGACCACTTTGTGTTGTCGGGGTTGTGGTTCCACTCCCACTGCGGGCCGAGCGCGGCGGTGGTGAACGTGTCGGTGCCGATCATCGGCTTGACCGTCTTCGTGGTGGTGATGTTCGGCTTCGGGTAGTTCACGCCCCAGGCGCCGTTGACCGTCTGCAGGACCGGCCAGTCGCCGCTCCACGTGATCGGCGCGAGCGTCGGCACCCGGCCGCCCGGGTAGGCGTCGGTGAACGCCATGTAGTACCAGTCGCCGTTCTGGGTCTGCACCAGTCCGCCCTGGTGCGGCACACCGCCGCCGGAGATCGGGCCGGGCAGATTCAGCAGTACCTGACGCATCTCGTACGGGCCCCACGGACTGGTCGAGCGCAGCACGTACTGCCCGTTGGCCGGCCGGGTGACCCAGATGTAGTAGTAGCCGCCCCGCTTGTAGAACCGGGAGCCCTCGAGGGTGATCCCGGACGGGGCCGTGAACACCTGCTGCGAGCGGACCTGGCTCGACCCGTCGGCCGACAGCTGGGCGACGCTGAGCGTGCTGTTGCCGTACGCCACGTACATCGTGTCGTTGTCGTCGATGAGCAGACCGGCGTCGTAGTAGCAGGTGTTGATCCGGGCCTTCTTCGACCAGGTGCCGTCGACGGCGGAGGCGGTGTAGACGTAGGTGCGGTTGAACTCGACGCAGCCGAGCCAGTAGTAGGTGCCGGTGCTGGCCCGGTAGTTCAGCGCCGAGGCCCAGATGCCCTTGACGTAGGCCCGGCCGCCGCTGAGGTTGTAGGCGTTCGAGTCGAAGTCGAGGCTTGGCACGGAGTGCCCGGCGTACTCCCAGTTGACGAGATCGTAGGAGCGCAGGATCGGCGCACCCGGCGAGTAGTGCATGGTTGAGGCCGAGTAGTAGTAGGCGTCGCCGACCCGGATGATGTCGCCGTCGGCGAAGTCCTGCCAGACCACCGGGTTCGTGAACTGCCCGGCCGGTGACGTCGTGGTCGGCGTCGGGCTGCTGCCACCGCCGTCGGCGCGTACGAGCTGCCACTGCTGGTTGGCGCCGCCCCAGTCGCTGTACTGCACGATGTTGCCGCCGTCGGCCGTGGACGCGTTCTGCACCTCGACGGCCTTGCCGCTGTTGCGGTTGAGCAGCCGCACGTAGCCGCTGTCGGAGTCGGCCAGGCGGAACTGCTGGTTGACGCCGTTGCCGTCGGCCCACTGCACAATGCTCGCGCCGTCGGCGGTGGAGAAGTTGTAGACGTCGAGCACCTTGCCCGACGATCGGGACTTCAGCCGGTAGTAGCCGCCGCCCGAGTCGACGAACTGCCACTGCTGGTTCGCGCCGTTGTTGCGCGTCCACTGCGTGACGCGGGCGCCGTCGTTGGTGGCCGAGTTGTACACGTCGATCGCTCTGCCGCTGTTGCGGTTGACGAGGACGTACCACACGCTCGTGTCGACCGTGGCGGCCGCGGCCGGCGCGATGTGCAGCACGACAGCGGCGCTCGCGGCCAGCGCCAGAGCGGTGGCGAAGACCGTCGCGGCCCTGCGCCTGGTGGTCATGGGTAGGGTCCCTTCGTGTGGCGGGCGCTCAGGCCCGGGTCCAGCGCTGGTTCGCGGCGGCGGTACACGTCCAGAGGATGACCGTGGTGCCGTTGGCGGTGGCGTTGCCGTTCACGTCGAGGCACAGGCCCGCCGCGGCGCCGGCGACGGTACCGTCGGTGTTGAGCGTCCAGCGCTGGTTGCTTCCGCCGTTGCAGTCCCAGAGCTGGACCTTGCTGCCGGCGGTGGCGTTGAGCGGGGCGTCGAGGCACTTGCCGAGGGCCTGCAGGGTCTGGTTGTTGAAGGCCCAGCGCTGGTTCGTCCCGCCGTTGCAGTCCCAGATGATCGGCTGGGTGCCGTTGGCGGTGCTGCCGTTGGGCACGTCGAGACAGCGGCCGGAGGCGGCGCTGACCAGCGTCGTGGTACTCGACGGCGGTGTGGTGGTGCCGCCGGTGGTACCGCCGCTGACCCGGTACACGACCGTGCCGTGGGCGGGGACCGTGGCCGCGATCGCGCCGGAGGAGTTGGTGACCGCGCCGGTCCACGCGTCGAGGAGCGTGAACGCGGTGCCGGCCTTGCCGACGGCCGCCGCGGTGGTCAAGACGGTGGTCGTGGAGCCGCCCTGGTTGAACAGGGCCACCGCCACGTCACCGTTCGCCAGCCGCTTGGCCAGCACGCGGCGGGTGCCGTCGTTGGAGGCCTGGACCGCCTGCAGCCCCAGCGGGTCCTGGTTGATGGCGACGAGCGTGCGGTTGCCGAGGATCGCCTGCGTCGCGGCGTTCATCGAGCGGATGTCGTTGCCGGCCAGCAGCGGCGCGGCGAGGATCGACCACAGCGCGAAGTGGCTGCGCATCTCAGTGTCGGTCATGCCGCCCCGGCCGACCTCGAGCATGTCGGGATCGTTGAAGTGCCCGGGGCCCGCGTATCCGCTCAGCGGGACGGTGACGTTGACGATGTTCTGGATGCCCATCGGGTAGCCGTTGGTCTGGCCGGTGTCCCAGGCGTTGGTGATGTCCTCGGTGGTGCGCCACAGGTTGGCGACGTCGCCCCAGTTTCGCTGCGGCCCCGTCTTCGCGTGGATGCTGTTGGGGTTGATGCTGTACACGATCGGCCGCCCGGATGCGGCGAGCGCGTCGCGCATCCTGGCGAAGGTGTTCACCTGGTCGGTGATCGATCCGGTGGGCGAGCACCAGTCGTACTTGAGGTAGTCGACGCCCCAGGCGGCGAACTGACGGGCGTCCTGGGACTCGTGGCCCTGGCTGCCGGTGGCTCCCGGGTAGGAGCCGAAGTACTGGGCGCAGGTCTTGTCCAGCGGGACCTCGTACAGCCCGAACTTCAGGCCGAGGCCGTGCAGGTAGTCGCCGAGCGACTGCATACCGCTGGGGAACCGGGACGGGTCGCCCTGCAGGTTGCCGGAGGAGTCCCGGTTGGGGTTGAACCAGCAGTCGTCGACGACGACGTACTGGTAGCCCAGGTCCCGCAGCCCGCTGCTGACGATGGCGTCGGCCATCTGCCGGATCAGGGCTTCGTTGATGTTGCAACCGAAGGTGTTCCAGCTATTCCAGCCCATCGGCGGGGTACGGGCGACGCCGTTCTCCAGGGCCTGGGCACTTGGCGGGCGCAGCACGGCGGTGGCGGTCGCGACGAGGATCAACGCGACGGCGGCGACGGTGGCCCAGCGCCGGGACAAGCGGCGCCGACCGGAGGCGGAGAGCATGAGTCAGTCCTTCTGGCGGTAGGGACTTCACTGTTTGTTAGCGCTAACAGGCGGGCGCACGAACGAGAACGTCAGCTATCGAGGTCGATGACACTGCCAGACGATGCCTGCTGAATCAAGTCGAAGCGGCAGTTCACGCAAGCGTGCGACGTAATTTTCCATGATTGCCGCGCGGCGACCAGGGGTGCCTGCATGTCATAACGGTTTCCGCGCGAGAAATGTGTCTCCGATATTTCTGTTATGCCGATCCGCCGGCCAGAGTCGCACTGGCGGCCCACGGCGCGAGGCCGATTGACGGCATCTCGCTCCGCGGCAGGTTCTGGTCGAGAGCCGCCCAGCGAGGCTGCCGTTGGCGGCGCCGGCCCGGTCGACGTCGAGGCACAGCCCGGACTGCACGTCCGGTCCGGCCCGCAGGCTCGGCGTCCGGCGCGGGGGTGTGGACGCATCGACTGATATGAGCATCCTCGGCGTGCGGACGACGGTGCCGGAGGAATGCACATCATTCACGTGAAGACGGTGTCGAAAAGTGGTTATGCGACCTACCCACGGATGGTCGCAGCGATCCTCTGTGAACGATTCACTTGAATGCGCAGACCGATTCTGGCAACGTTCGCCTGACATCCCACTGCCGACCGCCCGGCGTGCCCGCCACGCGCGTTGTGAGCGGTAACAAGCGCACCTCAGGAGCGTCCCGTGAAAGTTTCCATCCGGCGCGCGCTCGTCGCCGCCGCCGGCCTGCTGTGCCTGGCCGGATTCACGCCGGCCGCCGCGGCCCGGGCCGACAACCCGATCGTACAGACGATCTACACCGCCGACCCCGCCCCGCTGGTCTACAACGGCCGGGTCTACCTCTACACCGGCCACGACGAGGACAACTCGACCTACTTCACCATGCGCGACTGGCGGGTCTGGTCCTCCGCAGACATGGTGAACTGGACCGACCACGGATCGCCGATGAGCCTGTCCACGTTCAGCTGGGCCAGCTCGGATGCATGGGCCGGGCAGACGGTGTACCGCAACGGCAAGTTCTACTGGTACGTGCCGGTGCGCATGGCCAACGGCAGCAACGCGATCGGGGTCGGCGTCGCCGACAGCCCCACCGGCCCGTTCCACGACGCCCTGGGCCGGCCGCTGATCCAGGGCTCCGAGATCGACCCGACGGTCTTCATCGACGACGACGGGCAGGCGTACCTGTACTACGGCAACCCGCACCTGTGGTACGTGAAGCTCAATGCCGACATGATCTCGACCGCCGGCAGCCCGGCGCAGATCCCGCTCACCACCGCCGGCTTCGGCACCCGCTCCGGCAACACGAGCCGCCCGACCCTGTTCGAGGAGGGCCCCTGGGTCTACAAGCGCAACGGCCTGTACTACAACGTCTTCGCCGCGAAGTGCTGCTCGGAGTACATCGCCTACTCGACGGCCACCGGCCCCACCGGGCCGTGGACCTTCCGCGGCACCGTCATGCCGACCCAGGGCGCAAGTTTCACGAACCACCCCGGCATCGTCGACTTCAACGGCGGGTCGTACTTCTTCTACCACAACGGGGCGCTGCCCGGCGGCAGCGGCTACACCCGCTCGGTGGCGGTGGAGAAGTTCAGCTACAACAGTGACGGGACCATCCCGACGATCAACATGACCACGACGGGTGCGCCGCAGGTGGGCACGCTGAACCCGTACGTGCGTCAGGAGGCCGAGACCATCGCCTGGGAGAACGGCGTGGAGACCGAGCCGTCCAGCGAGGGCGGCATGAACGTGGGCTTCATTGAGAACGGGGACAACATCAAGGTCAAGGGCGTCGCCTTCGGCAACGGCGCGACGTCGTTCAGCGCGCGGGGCGCCTCGGCGACCAGCGGCGGGCGCATCGAGCTGCATCTGGACAGCCTCAACGGCACCCTCGTCGGCACGTGCACCGTGGCCGGGACCGGCGGCTGGCAGACCTGGACGACGGTGACGTGCCCGGTGAGCGGCGCGACCGGCACCCACGACCTGTACTTCAAGTACACCGGAGGATCCGGCAACCTCTTCAACGTCAACTGGTGGCAGTTCACCGGCAACGGCGGCGGTGACAATGGCGGTGGCGGCACGCTGCTCGCCAACGGCACCATGGAGAGCGGCACCAGCGGCTGGTCGGTCTTTGGTGCCGGCACGCTGGCGTCGAGCTCGGTGGTGCACGGCGGCAGCCAGTCGCTGCTGCTGACCGGCCGCACGGCGTCGTGGAACGGCGCCGCCCAGGACGTGACATCGAAGCTGACCAATGGCAAGAGCTACACCACGAGCGTGTGGGTCCGTTCGCAGAGCGGCACGCCGAGCGCGAAGGTGACCCTCGCGCTGACCGCGAACGGCACGACGAACTATGTCCAGCTGACGCCGGCCGCCACGGTGAACACCGGCGGCTGGACCCAGCTGACCGGCACCGCCACCGCGTCCTGGACGGGCACGCTGACCGGCGCGACCTTCTACGTCGAGACGGCCGCCGGTACCGACGGGCTGTACCTCGACGACGCGTCCCTGCAGTAGCAGGCCCTTCCGTTCCGGCCGCGGCGGCGGATCGCCGCGGCCGGAACGTCCGGTGTCACCCGAGCGTGCAGGCGGCACCGTTGAGGGCGAACGCCGCCGGGCGGGCGGTGTTGCCGGTGTGTGTGGCCTGGAAGCCGATCGTCGTCGACGCGCCCTGTGCGAGCGCGCCGTTGTAGCTCACGTCGCGTGCGGTCACAGCCCCGGAGGCCGGGCTGTACTGGGCGTTCCAGCCCGAGGTGATGGTCTGGCCGGACGGCAGCGTGAAGGTCAGCGCCCAGCCGTTGACGGCGCTGCTACCGGTGTTCGTGATCGTGATGCTCGCGGTCAGCCCGGTGTTCCAGGCGCTGATCGTGTCCGTGACGCGGCAGGCGGCTCCACCCGGCGGTGGGCTCGAGACCGGCGGGTTGGACACGGGCGGGCTGGACACCGGCGGGCCGCTGGTGCCGCCGGTGCCGGTGAGGCCGAAGAACGCGACGGCGTACGCGGCCATGCCGGCCGAGGGCAGGCTGTGGCCGGCGCCCTGGATGCTGTACGCCTCGACCTGCACCGTGCCGGTCGAATCCGCGTAGCGGCGGCGGTTCCAGCCGGACTGTGGTGTGTCGGTGGACGTCGGCGACTGACTCAGGCCGAACACGTTCGTCCACTGCTCGATCTCCTCCTGCAGCAGCGAGTACGGCACGAGCGTGTCGCTGGTGCCGTGCCACAACTGCATCCGCGGCCGCGGCCCGGAGTACCCCGGATACGCCTGCCGGACCGCATCGCCCCACTGCTGCGGGGTGCGGTCCATGCTGCCGCCGGTGCACCGGCTGGTGCCCGGCGGATAGTCTGCGGCGTTGGCGAAGCAGGTGAACGGCACGCCCATGAACGCCGCACCGGCCTTGAACACGTCCGGATACAGGGCCAGCATCTCATTCGTCATCATGCCGCCGGATGAGCTGCCGGTCGCGAACACCCGGTTCGGGTCACCGCCGTACTGCTGCTCCGCGTACGTCACCATCGACACGATCGACACCGGGTCGCTCCCGCCGCCGCGCCGCTTGGCCGCGTCGGACCAGGTGTCGAAGCAGTTGCCGAAGCCGGCCTGCTGCGTCGCGGTCGGGTAGATGACGATGTAGCCGTACCGGTCGGCCAGGCTCGCGAACTCGCTGCCCGAGTAGAAGCCCGGGCCGGAGCCGCCGCAGCCGTGCATGGCGACCACGATCGCCGGGTGGGCCGGTCGCGCATCCGGGACGTACACATGCATACGCATGCCGCCCGGGTTCGCGCCGAAGTTGGTGACCTCGGTCAGCGTGGCCGCGTATGCGGGCCGCAACGCCACGAGGGTCAGCCCGGCGAAGGCCAGCAGCGCCACCGGGCCGAGCAGGAGTTTCCGTCTGAAGCGCATGCGCCTACTCCTCGTCTGGTCGGACGGATCACGGCGCGGCTCCCAAGCCATCGTGCGGCATTTAGTGTGTACCCGGAACATATAAGTGTCAATCGATGTGGAGATCACCCGGGGCGCTACAGTCGGAGCCGTGGCCGACCCGTTCGACATAGAGGAGATCTTTCCGGACGACGACGCCGCGTCGGTGCGGCTCCCCCGGCGGCAGTCCGGACCGGCGCCGCAGGGCCTGGCCGTGACGCTGATGGCGGACTACACGCTGCGGACCCGGGCGTGGTTGCCGTCGGCCGCCATCGTTGCGCTGTTGATCGAGTCCGGGGTGAGCGAGGCGGGCGCCCGCACCGCGATCAGCCGGCTGGCCCGCCGCGGTGTGCTGCAGGGCCGGCGGGAGGGCCGTCACAGCTCCTACCGCCTGGCTGCCGCCGCGGCCGGCCAGCTCTCGGCAGGCGGTCAGTGGCTCGTGTCGTCGGCGGCCGGGGCGGAGCCGTGGGACGAGTGGTGGACGCTGGTCGCGTTCTCGCTGCCGCAGCAGGAGCGCGCTCGCCGCCGGGAGCTGCGCAACCGGCTGCGCTGGCTGGGGTACGCGCCGCTGTACGACGGGCTGTGGATCTCGCCGCACGCGCTTACGGAGCCGGTCTCGGTCCAGCTCGCCCAGGTGGCCCCCGAGGCGATCACGGTGTTCCGGGCCCGGCACGTCGAGTTCGGCGTGGTGACCCGGCGCGATCCGTTGCGGGCATGGGACATCGCGGCGATCGCCGCACACTACGACGCGTTCATCCGGCGGTGGCGGCCCCTGCTCCGCCGGATTTCCGCCGGCCGGGTCGGCGGCGCGGAGGCGGTACGCGCCCGCACCGAGGTGATGGACACGTACCGCCGCTTCGCCGTGCTCGATCCCCGCCTGCCCGTCCGGTTGCTGCCGCCGGACTGGCCCCGGCCGGCGGCCCGGGACGTCTTCGCCGCGGTCTACGACGAGCTGGCCCGGACTGCCGAGGAGCATGTGCGCGCGGTCGCGACCCGGCATGCCGACGGGTCGATACCCGCCGTCAGCGCGCACACCGTCGCCGAGATTCTCGCGGGTGTCGGGGCGCCATAGGCTGACGATGCGCTGCTGCACCGTCCACTGGGTGCGGCACAGCCCGCGGTTGGCGCCGACGAATCAACGAGGACAGCGCGGCTCCGGCCCCTGTTCGTCAGTCAGCGACGGCTACCCGTCCGACGCGACCGAGAACGTGGTGCAGGCGAATATCCTGGCCGCCGGCTAGCGCTGACGCGCAGCGACACCCTCGTCATTCCGACATTTTCAGGTCGAAACTTCGAAACTTGCGGCTCTCTCCACGTCGATCCGCCTGGCCTCGAAGACGACTGACACGCAGTAGGAGCTGCGAAAAGCGCCCCGGAGCGGCACCGACAGGCAGTTCGACTCCGGGGCGCTCGCCCGACCGGGTTTACGAAAGTATTCCGGAAAGTGTTGCTCGCCGCAGGCGGCCATGCCAGCATGGCTTCGCATTGATGCCCACCGTTTCTCCGGTCCGGGTACCGCCGTTCACCGACACCCCTGCCACGCGCGTCGGCTCCCACTCGCCCTGCGTGCGATGGACGGCGCCCCGTACCGGAGAACCCAGAAGGAGGCCACAGTGGCAGCACGACCCCGTATCCGCGCGTTGATCGGTGGCGCCCTCGCCGCCGGCGTCGCGGTGATCGGCGCGGTGGCGATGATCCCGGACGCGAACGCAGCGGCGAGCACGCTGGGCGCGGCGGCGGCGCAGTCGGGCCGGTACTTCGGCACCGCGATCGCCGCGAGCCGGCTCGGCGACTCGACGTACGCCACGATCGCCGGGCGTGAGTTCAACATGATCACCGCCGAGAACGAAATGAAGCCCGATGCCACCGAACCGCAGCGGGGCCAGTTCAACTTCAGCTCCGGTGACCAGATCTACAACTGGGCCACCCAGCGCGGCATGAAGGTCCGTGGCCACACCCTGGCCTGGCACTCGCAGCAGCCGAGCTGGTGGGGCGGGATCAGCGGCAGCACCCTGCGGCAGGCGATGATCGATCACATCAACGGCGTCATGGCCCACTACAAGGGCAAGCTCGCGTACTGGGACGTGGTCAACGAGGCCTTCAACGAGGACGGCAGCCGACGCCAGTCCAACCTGCAGGCCACCGGCAACGACTGGATCGAGGTCGCCTTCCGCACCGCCCGCAACGCCGACCCGTCCGTCAAGCTCTGCTACAACGACTACAACATCGAGAACTGGTCCTACGGCAAGACGCAAGGCGTCTACAACATGATCCGGGACTTCAAATCACGCGGCGTCCCGATCGACTGCGTGGGCCTGCAGACCCACTTCACCGGCGGCAGCTCCCTGCCGTCCAACTTCCAGACCACCCTCGCGAACTTCGCCTCCCTCGGCGTCGACGTCGCACTCACCGAGGTCGACGTCACCAACGCCTCCACCTCGCAGTACGCCGGACTCACCCAGGCCTGCATCAACGTGCCCCGCTGCGTCGGCATCACCGTGTGGGGCGTGCGGGACAGCGACTCCTGGCGCTCCAGCGAAAGCCCGCTGCTGTTCGACGGCAGCGGCAACAAGAAGGCCGCCTACACCTCCGTCCTCAACGCCCTCAACGCCGCCAGCCCGACCACCTCACCGACGGCGACCACCTCGCCGACCGGCGGCGGCACCCAGTCCCCATCGCCCACGCCGACGACGGGGAGCGGCGGCGGGGGCCGGATCCTCGGCGCCCAGTCGGGCCGTTGCGTCGACGTACCGAACGCGTCGCACAACAACGGCACCCGGGTCCAGCTCTACGACTGCAACGGCCAGACCAACCAGCAGTGGACGTACACATCCAGCAAGCAGCTACAGGTGTACGGCAACATGTGCCTCGACGCCGCCGGATCCGGCAACGGTGCGGCGATCCAGATTTACAGCTGCAACGGCCAGACCAACCAGCAGTGGAACATCAACAGCAACGGCACCATCTCGGGCGTGCAGTCCGGGCGCTGCCTGGACGTCTGGGGCACCGGCAACGGCCAGCAGGTCCAGCTGTACGACTGCTGGGGCGGGGCGAACCAGCGCTTCAGCCTGAGCTGACCAGCCCGCACTGACGGCGGTGTGGCGGCGGATCTCCGCGGCCACACCGCCTTCGTCTCAACTCAGCGGCGGACGGACGCGGAACGTGCTGTCGGTGCGGAACGCCGCGACGTGGCAGTCCCGGCGATCCTGGAGCCGTGCTACGACGTCGGCGGTGACGCGTTCGACTATGCGGCCAACGGCACGGTCATCCTTGTGGCGATCTTCGACGCGGTCGGGCACGGGATCGGGGCGATCGCGCAGACGTCGCTGTCGATCAGCGCGTGCCGCAACGCCCGGCGGTGCGGCCTGGGCGCCGGAGTGGACCGGCTCGTCGATTTCGTCACCCGGGCCCTGGCGATGAGCTGTCGGCGCCGGAGACGATGCGACGGCTGGTTCGATAAGTGCTGGCGCACCCGCAGCACGAGCCGCTGCCGGACGACGCGACCGCGATGCCGCTGCACTGACGGCCCGGCGGCGCCGGGTTCGGGCTCCAAGTGCCTGGACGCCAACGGCAAGGGCACCGCCAACGGCACGGCCATCATCATCTACGACTGCAACGGCCAGCCCAACCAGCAGTGGAACGTCAACGCCAACGGCACGATCACCGGCGTGGAGTCCGGACGGTGCCTGGACGTGTGGGGCACCGCCAACGGGCAGCAGGTCCAGCTGTACGACTGCTGGGGCGGGGCCAACCAGCAGTTCAAGTTGGTCTCGCTCGGAGGACCTACCTCGCCGCCCCGTCCTCGCCGCCGTCGTCGTCGCCGGGTGGGTCGTGCTCGCTTCCGTCGTCGTACCGCTGGTCCTCGACGGGGCCGCTGGCGAACCCGCAGAACGGGTGGGTGTCGCTTAAGGACTTCACCAACGTCATCTACAACGGCAAGCACCTGGTCTACGGCTCGAACGTCTCGAGCGGAGGCTCATATGGCTCGATGGCGTTCAGCACCTTCACGAACTGGTCCGACATGGCCTCGGCCGGCCAGACCGGGATGAGCCAGGCCACGGTGGCGCCCACGCTGTTCTACTTCGCACCGAAGAACATCTGGGTGCTGGCCTACCAGTGGGGTCCGAACGCGTTCAACTACAAGACCTCCAGCGATCCGACCAACGCCAACGGCTGGTCCTCGCCGCAGGCGCTGTTCACCGGGAGCATCTCCAACTCCAGCACGGGCGTGATCGACCAGACCCTCATCGGTGACGGCCAGAACATGTACCTGTTCTTCGCCGGTGACAACGGCAACATCTACCGGGCCAGCATGCCGATCGGCAACTTCCCGGGCAGCTTCGGCTCGAGCTACACGACGGTCATGAGCGACTCGCAGTACAGCCTGTTCGAGGCCGTCGAGGTCTACAAGGTCCAGGGCCAGAACCAGTACCTGATGATCGTCGAGGCGATCGGGAGCCAGGGGCGCTACTTCCGCTCGTTCACGTCCAGCAGCCTGAGCGGCTCGTGGACCCCGCAGGCCGCCAGTGAGAGCAACCCCTTCGCCGGCAAGGCCAACAGCGGCGCGAGCTGGACCAACGACATCAGCCACGGTGACCTGGTCCGCAGCAATCCCGACCAGACCAAGACCATCGATCCGTGCAACCTGCAGTTCCTCTACCAGGGCAAGAACCCCAGCGCGGGAGGCGACTACAACCTGCTGCCGTGGCAGCCGGGCGTGCTGACGCTGCAGCGCTGACGACGGAGGCCGATCGCTCGGGCGCGTCCGGTGCCGGCAACACGGGACGCGCCCGAGCCCCATTCGAGGAAAAGGAAGGTGCTCGATGCCGAAGCGCAGATTCTTGACGAGGGGCGAGCGCCACGACAACGTTCGGGTTCGTCACGACCGGCAGCAGCGCCACGCCGCCGGGCAACGTCACCTGCGCCAGCCCCTGACCGAGATACACCGCCTCGCAGGCCGCCCACAGGGGCGGTCCGCGAGGCGCATCACCCGCGCCGCGAAGCGGGATGGGCACACCGCTGCAGGCGTGCCGGCCCGCCGGGTCCGCCGCGGCGGACGAGCCAGGAGCCGGTGAGGTGCGTGAACATCGCCTCGGCGGCGCCCTCGGGCCGTGGGCGGCGATGCGTTTGGAGACGCGCCGGTGGTCTCGGTTGGACGCGACGCGCAGCGCCCGTTCGGTGCGCGTCGTTCGGATCGGAGCGTCCGCACAGGTTTGGAAGGGCATTGAACTAACCGGTTGATGTGCGTAAAGTCGGCCTCAACCGCGAACTACGGAGGCACCGTCATGAGTCGCTTCACGCCTACGCCGCAGGACAAACTCTCGCTTGGATTGTGGACGGCCTGCTGGACCGCCCGCGACGACTTCGGTGACGCCACCCGCGCCCCCCTCGACCCGGTCGAAGCCGCCGGCATGGCGTTCGAGCGTCTCGATCAACTGGCCATGGAACACCTGTTGGGCGTGCGATGACACTGGTTGCCGGGGTCGACACGTCGACCCAGTCGACCAAGGTCGTGGTGTGCGACGCGGACACCGGCGAGGTGCTCCGCGAGGGCCGCGCGCCACACCCCGACGGTACCGAGGTCGATCCGCGGTTGTGGTGGGCCGCGTACGAGCAGGCCAGCGCCGGACTGCTGGACGGTGTCGCCGCGATCGGTGTCGGCGGGCAGCAGCAGGGCATGGTCTGCCTCGACGAGACCGGCGAGGTGGTGCGCCCCGCCGTGCTGTGGAACGACACCCGCTCGGCGCGTGCCGCGGTCGACCTCACCGCCGAGTTCGGCGGCCCGCAGGCGTGGGCCGACGCGGTCGGCCTGGTGCCGGTGGCCAGCTTCACGGTCACCAAGCTGCGCTGGTTCGCCCGCGCCGAGCCGGAACTCGCGGCCCGGACGACCACGGTGCTGCTGCCGCACGACTGGCTCACCCACCGGCTGCGCGCGGACGGGGGCGAGCCGACGACCGACCGCGGCGAGGCCTCCGGCACCGGGTACTGGTCGGCGGCGACCGGGGAGTACCGCCGGGACCTGGTGAAGCTCGCCTTCGGCCGGGACCTGGTGGTGCCCCGGGTCGCCGGGCCCGCGGAGACGGTCGGCGAGACCGCGTCCGGCGCGGTGCTCGCAGCTGGCACCGGTGACACCATGGGCGCGGCGCTCGGCGTCGGCCTGCGGCCCGGCGACGCGGTGGTGTCGCTGGGCACCTCGGGGTGCGCGTTCGGGGTAAGCGAGGCTCCGACCGCCGACGCGAGCGGGCTGGTGGCCGGCTACGCCGACGCGACCGGCCGGTTCCTGCCGCTGGTGTGCACGCTCAACTCGGCCCGGGTGCTGAGCACGGTCGCCGGCCTGCTCGGCCGGTCGCTGGCCGAGTTCGACGAGTTGGCGCTCTCGGCGCCGCCGGGCGCGGGAGGGTTGACGCTCCTGCCGTACCTGGACGGGGAACGTACCCCCAACCTGCCCGGCGCGCGCGGCCTGCTCGCCGGGCTGACCCGGGCGAACGCGTCTGCGGCGAACCTGGCGCGGGCCGCGGTGGAGGGCATGCTCGGCGGTCTCGCCGACGCCCTCGACGCGCTCCGCGCTCAGGGCACCCCGGTCAACCGGGTGCTGCTGATCGGCGGCGCGGCCAAATCCCGCGCGGTACGGGCGGTCGCGCCGGCGCTGTTCGACGCGCCGGTGAGCGTGCCGAGCCCCGGCGAGTACGTTGCGCGCGGCGCGGCGCGTCAGGCAGCCTGGGCGCTGTCCGGCGGTGCCGAGCCGCCGCAGTGGCCGGTCGCGGCCGAGGAGGTCGCCGCCGCCGGCACCCCGGAGGTGCACGAGCGCTACGTCGAGGTCCGCCAACGGGCGCTACGGCTGCTGACGTAAACGGGACGGAGCGCGTCGGGTCGAACGCGGCGGCGCCGGGTCACACCCAGGACCCGGCGCCGCGCCCCGCATCACCACCCGCGTAAAGAGCTTCTTCGTCCCAGCCGCTAGGCCGGCCAGTCTCCGTTCAGCCGTCGCGCACCTTCCGCGCCGCCGATGTCGATGGCCGCGCGCACGACGCCAACGACGGCGCCCTGCAACGCGGCCGCGACCGTGCAAGGACCCTTGTTGGACGCGATGATCGAGCTTGACCCGAGCATCCCGTGGGAGCCACCGGCGGCATCGCCCCGCCACGGATTCGGGCATGACGGCGGTGGATCGCACTCGTTGCGGTGCCACTGCTCACTGCGGGATGCTGGCGGCGGCGGCGCCGCGCGTCGGCATCAAGCCGGTCTTCACCTTTGCGTCGGCCAGTCCGGCGGGCGAATCGTCGCCGAGGACGTGGTCGGCACGACCCGGTGCGGCGGCGACGTTCGTCCCGCAAATCCGCGGCCACCCGCGCCATCCGCCACTCTCGTCTTCGAAGGTCCGCTCCCCCACGGCGTCACGCTGCTCGGCGAACCGGCGCGACCGGCGGCAGGCGTTCAAGGCGTCCTACTTCCGCAATCTTGAGGTGTGATCCACAATTCGCACTTGCGGGGCAAACTGGTCGATCGCGTCGGCAAGTCGGCGTTTGTCCAGCCGCCAGAAGGTGATGGGACGGCTGTCGGCGATCACGTCGTCCGGCACGATGGCCGGCACCACGGCCCTGTTGAGCCGTCGCATTGCCGGGCTCGTCGTCGACCCGGGCAGGGGCGGTGCGCCCGTGCGCCGCTGGAGGCCGACGAAGTCGACGGTGGTGCGCCCGGCCGGTTGCCGCCAGAGGATGACCGCTTCAATGTCCGTCCACGGCACGAACGCGGTTCCGCTGACCGGCCGTGGCGGAAGCTGGCCGAGAACGATCCCATCTGCTGTAACGGCGAAGGCAGCCCGGCGACTCAGCACAGCAAGGATCCACAGCACGACGTACGCCAAGCTCAGCAGGGTCGTCAACACACCCCAGACTGGATGGCCGCCTGCAGTCGCCAGAGCAATTCCGGCCACGACGAAAAGAACGCACGCCGGCAACAACAGTAAGTCCCGCCTCGTCCAGCCGAACCGGGCGACGTAGCTCTGATCGCGCACACGCCAAGGTTCTCACGCGACGCCACATACAGGACATCTGCGGATCCGCGGCGACGACCGCGAGCGCGCTGGTCGATCGCTCGCCGATGCTCACCTTGCCGGTCGGCTGACCGACCGGGAGTACGAGCAGCGCTGCCTCGCCCTCGTCGAGGTTGGCTCCTACTCCGAGCTTGACCAGGTACTGGACGGGCTCCCCGAGCAGCGCGGCATCCACGTCGAGGACCTGCTTGTCACGACCCGTGAGCGGCAGGCCGCGGTCGAGTGGCTGGACACCAGGCTCGCGGAAGGCCGGCTGACGGTCGAGGATCACGAGCGGCTGATGCCGCGGGTCCGGGCGACGCAGCGTCGCGGACCGCTGGTGCAACTGGTACGAGCGATCGACGGGCTGGTCGATCCGCTCGAGCGCGCAACGGCCACCGACCGGCTCACCGCGGCGTTGGCCGACGGTCGGCTCACCGCGGCCGAGTTCGCTGACCGATCCGAGAAGTTGGCGGACTGCTACACCGACGCGGCCGTCGAGGAACTCCTGGCAGACCTCGACAGCACACCGCTTGTCGTGACCCCCGACAACCTGCGGTCGCTGCCGTCACAACAGCGGCGGCTCTGCGACGACGACCGCCAACAGGCGCTCGTGCTGCTCAAGGGGGCGCTGGACAAGGGCCGGCTCGGGCTGACCGAGTACGACCTTCGGGTCCGACACTCGCTGGCCGCGGCGACGGTCGGCGACCTGGGCCAGATTCTCGACGATCTGGGAACTCCGGCCCAGATCTACCGTCGACCCCGCGGCCGGATCCGTCGAGCGGTCGCGTTGTTGTGCTTCACGGCCGTCAGTACGCTCATGGGCTACCTCGTGATCGCGACGTACCGGAACCCGGGCGCGTTCTGTGCGGCGTCGTTCGTCGCGGTGGTGAATCTCATCGCAATGCTCTCGATCCCGTCGAAGAACCAGCCGGACTACCTGACCGGCCTGCGCCGTAAGCGTTTGCCCGGCTTGCTCTTCGCCGCCGGCGTCGCCGCGGGCGTGTTGCTGTTCCAACTTCCACACGGATGAACCCGGCGCCCCGGCCATGACCCGCCTGGGTGAAGATCGAGATCGACAGCCCGCACGCTGCTTCCGCAAATCGGGCGGGACGAGACCAGGTACGGTCAAGAAGTGCTTCCTGGCATCGCGCGACAATTGCTGATCTTTCTCGACGTCGACGGTGTACTCATCCCGCTGCGAGAACGTTCGGCGACCATGGATGACCCTCCCATCGGAGCCGTGACGCACGCGTACGGCGACTCCGGCAATCCTCTGTTGCACCGGCTCGACCCCGATGACGGGCGGCGCCTGCTGGCCCTGAACGGCGAGCTCGTCTGGGCGACTACGTGGATGGCGGAGGCGAACAAGGTCATCTCGCCACGGCTTGGCCTGCCGGTGCTGCCCATCGTGGCCTGGCCGGACACCGATGATGAGCTAACACCTGGTCTGCACTGGAAGACGGTGTCCATCACGCGATGGGCCGCTGGGCGGCCGTTCGTCTGGCTTGACGATGAGATCACCGACGCCGATCAGCAATGGGTCGCCATGCAGTACCCGTGCCCGGCGCTGCTGCACCACGTCGACCCATACCTCGGCCTGACCGATGCGGACTTCGCGACGGTCCGGCAGTGGCTCGGGCAGCACAGAACCGTTTGATCAGCTGCGCGCGCATAAGTAGCCGCTGTCCGCTCGGTAGTGGCGCGGTGCAAGCGACCTGCGCGCCATCGCTTTCGCCGGCGCATGCATACTCATGATGTGCAGCCCCCGGCGGCCGAAGCATGCGACGTCCCCTCCGAGCGGCAACAGATCCTGCTCGCGCTCGCGGCCAATCCCGCGCTGCTCGCCGAGCACATCGAAGTCCTCATCGCGACGGCGGATCCGGATGTACTGGAAGAGCTCGCACTCGAGCAGCGCCTCTCACCTGCCCATGTCACAGCGATCGGCGCAGGCGGGCACCGCGCGGTCCAACTGGCGCTGATCAAGTCGGGAAACCTTCCGGCCGATCAGGTCTCCCGCGACGACCCGTGGGCGATGCTCGCCGGGATCGGCCGAGCCGACGCACCCGCCGAGTGGCTGCCACTGCTCGCGTCGTGGCCCGACACGGAAGTTCGACCGGCCCTCGGCGCGTCCATCATGGAGCGGGATCGGGCCGACATCGCGGAGTTGCTGGCCGGCGACGACGACTGCTCGGTCGCAGCCCGCGCAGCCGAGCTGTACGGCCTTCCGGAGGCAATGGCTCGGCGGCTGTACCGACGGACCGAAGCATGCATCCGCATCGCACTCGCCGGCACGACCCACGCGCCCGCCTGGCTCCTTGCCGAGCTGATGTCCACCGGCGGGCTGCCTGCGCTGGAGCCCTGCCCACACAGCCCCGACCTGGCCACCGCGTTGCGCGACCTACGCCTGACCGCAGCGGGCAACCACGCAACCCCCGTCGAGGCGATCCTGCCGTTCATCGCCGAGCTCGACCCGGTGATGGCCCGAGCGCTGGCCCACCGGCGTGACCTGCCCGCGGCCACCTATGCCGACCTCGTGGCGCTGGACGAGCCACAGGTCACCGGCATGGTCTCGACCAACCCGGCGACGCCGGCCGACCTGCTCCACCGACTCTACGACCAGGACGCCGGTCGCTGGCGCACGAACGTACTGGACAACGCGGCGGTCCCCGTACGGCTGGTGCTGGAGCACAACCGTGCCACCGGTACGCCACACCGGCTGAAGTTTCGAAGAGACCGCGACGAACTGCTGGCCCTGGCCGCTGACCCGGACCCGGCGGTCCGGCTACTCGCAGCCGGATGCCACCAACTGCCGCTGGACATACGGGCCACGCTGCTGGCTGACCCGGACCCGGACGTCGCGATATTGGCACTGCTCAGCAGCAGCGTCACGGCCGGCCAGATCCGGGCATTCGCCGCCCGGTACGGGCCAGGGGTGTTCACGTCGGTGGCGGGCCATCCGTGCTGCCCGCCCGACGTCCTGCTCGCCATCGCCCAGGATCCGCAGAGCTCCCCGGAGGCCGTGGCGGAGGTCGGCTGGCACGAGGCGGCCCCACCCGCAGCACTCAGGATCTGCTATCTGAGTCCGGCGAGCGCCACGCCGCTGGCGTCGAACCCGGCGACCCCGCCGGACATCCTGGCCGAGCTGGCCACCCACCCCGACCCTCACGTGGTGCTGGAGCTCTCCCGCAATCCCAGCCTCCCCCCGGACGCTGCATGGCAAATCCTGCGAGGCAACGCCCAGCACTCCTGAGGCCGTCCTTTCAAGCAGGCACCTGGCCTGTGGAGACGACGAAGGGACCCCACCTCTATGGTGGGCCGATGTCATTGGTCAAGCAGTTCCAAGTCACCTTCGACTGCGCAGAACCTGAGCGCCTCGCTCGTTTCTGGTGTGAGGTGTTGGGGTACGTCGTACCGCCACCACCGGCAGGGTTCGCTACTTGGGACGATTTCGACCACTCCCGGTCTCCTGAGGATCGGGGTTCATGGTTCGCATGCGTTGATCCCTCAGGTGTAGGCCCGCGGCTGTACTTTCAGCGCGTTCCCGAAGGCAAGGTCGTCAAGAACCGGGTGCACCTCTGCGTGCGGGTCGGCACCGGGCTCGTGGGTGAAGAGCGCCTGGCCACGCTCGAAGCCGAGTGCGCACGACTGGTCCCGCTCGGCGCGGTACGCGAGCGACTCCTGTACGACGGCAACGATTCGTGCATCGTGATGCAGGACATTGAGGGCAACGAGTTCTGTCTCGACTGAGTGGCCGCGAAGGTGGCACCTTCCGGTCTGGCGGCGCCCGGCGCAAACCGCGCCGATCAATGGATGTCGGCAAACCCCTGTTCGCACGCCCGAGGGCCATCATCGGCGTCGTCGTCCCGGTCGCCCTGCTGATGCGCTGTTCATCCTGGCGCTGACCACCAGCCCTTCAGCCACGCCGGCCGGCTGAACAAGCCGGCGAGATCCGGAATGGCTGGGCCCGGATCTGCCGCGGTCCGCGCGGCACCTCCCGGTGACGGGCGACCGGTTCTGCCGAGAACAATGAAGGCCGAAACCCCGTAAGATGTGGCCAATGGGGTGGGAGGCACTCGGGCAGTGGGGTGAAGACGCCACTCGCATCGAACCGCTCGCTGGTGGAGCCGCCAACGACGTGTGGAGCGTGCGCGTCAACGGGCACCTCGCGGTCGGCCGTCTCGGTACCAGGAGCGATGCCGATCTGGCGTGGGAGACAGATCTCATCCAACACCTCGACCGTGAAGGTCTGACCGTGCCGGTCCCGATCCCAACCACGGACGGCCGGCTGTTCGCCGGCGGTCTGGTGGTGATGACCTACCTGGAGGGCGGACCACCCGAGACGCAGGCCGACTGGCGTCGCGTGGCCGACACGCTCCGCGAGCTACATCGGCTCACGCAGGGCTGGCCGCAGCGCCCAGGCTGGCGATCGTCGACCGACCTCCTGCACGCCGAAACCGGGACCAGGATCAACCTCGGGGCGATGCCCCCTGAGGGCGTTGCTCGCTGCCGGGCAGCGTGGGCCCGGCTCGCCGGACGTCAGACCTGCGTCGTCCACGGCAACCCCAACAACCCCGGCAACGTCCGCATGACCGCGAATCACGTCGCGCTGATCGACTGGGACGAGGCGCACGTCGACGTCCCCGACCTCGACCTCGTGCTGCCCGACAACGCCGCCGACCTCGACGACCGTGCGTACGACATCGCCGCGCAAGCGTCGGCCGCATGGGAAGCCGCCGTCTGCTGGGACGACGAGTACGCAGTGAAGCGGCTCGCCGAAGTCCGAGCGGTCTGACAACGCGTTCGAGGAGTGGCCAAGTAGCGGTCGCGTGCGCACAGCTGCCGCCGATCAGGCCTGCAGGCTCCCGGAAGCCAGCCACGCCGCGTAACCATCCCTCGCCGGCGGCTGGGCGATCCGCACCCGGGTTGTTCCGTCCGGCCAGACGCAGCGGACGTCGCCGTCTGCGGCTGCGCTGTCGCGGTAGCTGCGCAACCGGTCATCCTGCGGGAAGCACAGCGACAGGTCAAAGCTCGACGCGTCCGGGCCGGCGACCACGTCGGCGAGTACCGCGGTCCGCCCAGCCGAAAGTCCGTACGTGCCGGGCAGCCTCATCAGGGTGCCGTCGGGCACGATCACCGTGGGCTGCTCGTCGCTGTTCGGGTCACACAGCGCGGCGACTGCCGTAAGCAAATCGGCAATATGGTTGCGATGGACGTACAGCTGGAAACTGTAGTCGATGCCCATGCACGGCTCCTCGCTGCTGGAAACGGGACGCCGAGCCTCACGAGAGGGTCGAGGTCGAGATGCTCACCAACACAACTACGCCGTACTACGTACGGATACTCTCTCGAAAGTTTTGCAGGTGTCGTCTTCCAAGGTGACTCCCTTTTCGCGGCGGTTCTCCTTCACCACGTGCATTCGGACGGCTCCACCCACAGGTACGCCCCTCCGCCCCGGCCTCGGTGCGGCCTACCATGGACGGCAGTGAGCCAGACCGACCGGCCCCGGGGGCCGAAAGTCGACGAACAGGGGCCAAGCGAATGGCGAAAATCAACGGCGAAAAGCTAGGCCGGTGGAGCCTCCGACTTGATGCCGCCTACTGCGCCGTACTCGGTGGCGCGGTCGCCCTCACCGCAGCGCCCATGGCGCAGGTGGTGGCCCTTCCCGAAGCCGTGCTCCTGGCAGCCGGAGCCGTGGTCGTTGGGTGGGCAGGGCTGGTTCTGTGGCTGCTCGCCCGGGTTCCGCTACGGTCGGCACTCCGCCTGGTCATGGCGGTCAATGTGCTCGCGGCTGCCGTTGTCGCGGCAGCCTCCGCCACGTCGGCCACTGTGCTCGTGGTCGCGGCGATCCTGGCGATAGCTATCGACGTCGCCCTGTTCGCCACCAGCCAAGCGGTCGCCCTTCGAGCCCTGCCAGCCCCGACCGCCGGCTGACACGCTCAGGGTTCCGGTCCCCCGACCCCGGGCCGGAGTTGGGCGCCGATGCCGATCAGCCAGTTCATCCAGGCCACCGCACCACCGGCCAGCACCGCGGCGGCAAGGGACACCAGGACACCGACGCGGCCCTTGACCGCCCGGGGCGTGCAGGTCCTCGAACCGGCTTACGAGGCCCGGGTGCTGTGCGAGATCCCGCTGGAGGACCTGTCGGCCGAGCAGCTGCGTCGGTTCGCGTGGAAGGCCGGCGGGACATGGGGCGACGATCGGGACTGGCTGCATTTCGTACCGCGGATCCTGGAGCTGTTCGCGCTCGGCGCGCTCGATGACCACTCGCTGCTGGACACGACGCTCGGCCGGCTGAAGACGGCTACGGCCGGCTGGCCGGCAGACGACCAGGCCGCCGTTCGGTCGTACCAGTTCGCACTGTGGCGCGATTTCCTGGCCGCCTGGCCCACCGCGATGGCCGCGGAGGACATGCTCGAGGCGTTGAGCGGATTTGACGAGGACCTGCAGCCGTACCTCGACATCTGGTCCGCCACGCCCACCGAAACCGCCGCGCGGCACCTGGCCTCGTTCGTCGCGTGCTACGTGATTCCTGTTCGCGACCCGCTCGGACGCGTCGAGGCGTGGATGGCCGGCGACGCACCGCTACGCCTGCTCGCCACCGCCCGTGCCGCGACCGCCGACGCTGCCGTCGTCGCCGAGTGCGATTCGGCGATCGCGCGGATCCGCGACTACCTGTCGTACCACGCACGGCAATGACCCGACCCCCCACAGACCCTCAGCCATGCGCGCGGCGTCCCGAAGACCGTTACGCTCTGCGATACGCGGCCCCGGAAGGCGCGCTCGCGCGATGAACGCGCAACTCGCTACCGTCGGCACCGGCAACCACCCTGGCGGGAAGCGCCGGCCCCGCCGGCCCGTCCTGCCAGCCCCCGAACCTTGCGCAGTACAGCGTGCGGTGACCACCGACCGCGACAGGCAAGTCGCGTCCGCAGACCCTTCGCACTCGCCTCAAATCATTGCTTTCCCCTAAATTTGGAAATGTCTGTGGCTTTCGGCTCTTGATCTTCGGCCTACGGGGACTCCGCGCCGACCTCGGCACATCACGGAACAGCCACCGGTCGACCGTGCCCATGCCATGCACCGCCGATCCCACCACGGCCAAGCTTCCGGCAGATGCGGATCCGGCACTGTTCGTCGGTGGAACTCGTCATCCAGCGGCGTCAGCTGCCGCCCCACCGCGGCGGCTGCCGGCGCCGGCAGCCTGTCCAGCGCCTCCTGCAGGACGCCGATATCGTGATCGCCCTGCGGCAATGACATCCACATCGACGCCTGACCGGAGACCCCTGATGACCGTCCCTCCGCCCGCCTGGGCCAACCTGATCGAGGGCCTGACCTTGCTAGCCGAACACCCCGCCAATCCGGGCTATCCGCTGGACATCGAACACGGCCAGCTGTTCGTCCTGGCCGACGCCAAGTCGTTCACCGACGAGGAACTGTCCCACCTGGAAACGCTCGGCTTCACCGTGAACCGCGACAGCGAGTACTACGCATTCCGCTTCGACAGCGCCGGAGCCTAGAGCTGCACGCCGCTGGTCTGGCATAGCAGGCAGCCGGGCGGGAGGCGGTGGAAGGTCACGACTAACCACGTTCTCGGTTGTTGAGTGCCGCCGCCTCGGCCCGGGCGGCTTCTGCGTCGGTCTGCAGGCCGATGGTGCTGGCGTAGTCGGCGAAGCGGCGCAGGTGCCGGCGGAGGGCGGCGGTGCCGACCGAAGGGTCGGCCTCGGCCCAGCGACGGGCGGCGGCCAGGGCTGTGCGTTGAGCCTGGAGGGCGTCGCTGCGGCGACCGCCGGACTGCCAGCGGGCCCTGGCGAGCGCGCCCCAGGCCAGGGTGAGACGGCGGGGGTCGTCGCTGCCGCCAAGGCGGCGGATTTTGGCCTCGGCGCGGGCGGCGCAGGCCTTCGCCGTGAGGCGGCTGACGTTAACGGTATCGGGAAGATGGTCCGCGACGTGCAGACGGCCGAAGGTTGCCACCGAAGCGACGGCGTTGAACAGCGTGCGGCGGACGGCGGCGCGGCGGCGCAGGATGCGGCGCTGGCGGGCGAGGCGTGCAGTGACCGGGCGGCGGCCGGTCTCGATGCCGTGGCGCGCAAGCACTTCCAGCACGCTGATGTACCTGATCCGCCACTGCAGGCTGGCGGCGGCCGCGACGCGCAGAGGGATCAGGTCCCCGGGCGGTCTGCGGCGCAGCGAGTCGGTACGGCCGGTGTGGCCGAGGGCCTCGTACAGCAGGGCGGTGGCCTTCAGCTGCCAGGTGTTCCAGGGGCCGTCGACGGCCTCGGTCAGCAGCTCCACGGCCTCCTCGTCCCGGCCCGCGTCGCGCAAGCGCATGGCCTTGGCGACGGCGGGTCCGGCCGGGCGGCGAGCGAGGGGCCGGCCGCGTTCGAGGCATTGGTCGATCAGTACCACCGCCTGCTCGTCTCGGCCCGCGACTCCCAGGTAGACCGCGGCATCGGCGAGGTCGTCGAGCTGATCTGCGCTGGCGCTGTCGCGGGACAGGGCCTCGTCGGCGTACCGGCCACAGGCGTCGGCGTCGCGGGCGGCGTCCTCGGTGCGACCGCGGACGTGCAGGCAGGCGGCGCGGACGGCGAGCGCGCGCGCCAGGGCAGCGGGATGCCGGCCGGCGGCGGGGACGAGCAGCTCGACGGCGTCTTTGGCGGCGTCGATCGCCCAGGCGTGCTCACCCGCGGCGGACATCCGCAGGGCCAGGCCGAGCCGCTGCCGTGCCCGATGCTCCACGTGAGCGCGCGCCACTGATGACCACCCCCGGCGCGCTCAGCGTAGGCGCCGCCCGCAACGGCGTCACGTTGCTCACGTCGGCTGCAGCGCAGTCGTGGGCGGCTGCTAGCGGTCGCGTGCTGTCGTAACGCGGCATCCGACGCTGCTGGCCGCATGAATACGCTTGATCACCTGCGCTGTCATACCGCCGATCGGGCCTGCAGGCTCCCGGAAGCCCGCCACGCCACCCCGCGTGACCATCCCTCGCCAGCGACTGGTGCGCGCTTCTAGCCGATGAGCGGATGCGCTGGGGTGGCACCATGCAATGCGCTGAGAGACCACTAATCGTAGTTGTACTCGCTTTCCGGCCGCAGAGCCTGCACGAAGGACACGAAGTCGGGCGCCAGCACTGTCACCCGGTAATCCTGCTCCTGGTCGACGTGGACCACTCGCGGCTCGCCGGCCGGACCGCACTCACTGTAGTCGAACGCGATCATGTCGTGACCGCCCGAAGGGCAGTCGGCGAAGTAGACCCCGATCGGCGGATAACCCCATTCGTCCAGCCACAACCGCTGGCCCGCGGCGCCCGCCAGCGAATAGCGCTTGCTCCGGCCTATCCCCATGATCCCGTGTACGCCGACGTGGTCGTCGGCCCACGTCGTTCGGCTCGGCGCCGGGCAGCACCCGTTACGAGGAATACCGCCGTTGTGCGACTTCATCAGGGTCACGTAGGACGTGGGCAACCGGTATCCGAGCTCGGCCTGCACCGAAGCCACCAACTCGGCCGAAGGCGGCTCGTCGAGGTAGGCGTCGAGCGCATACTCTCCGTCGTCCCAGAATGAATCCAGCGCAACGCCCGGAAAGGTGCGCCGAACCGCGTCGTCATACATGAGGCTCTCCTGGGGTCGGTGCACTACCGTACCGGCCGATCACCTGGACGAGAGCCGCGCCGCGGTGCGGTCCGGCAGACCCGCCATCCGGAATCGATGAACGGGCGTCCAAGCCGGCCGGTGCACAACTCTGCCGATGCCCGTGCGTGGCGGGGCGTTGAGGCTGAACAGTTCGGAGGGAAGGTCGCGAGCCAGGGTTGCCGGCACGTTGGCATGATCAAACAGTCTCGGTGCGGTGCGGTGCAAGCCTGGCCGGGCTGCGGTCGTAGGTCTGATTGCAGACGAACCGTCGGCTCGCGCCGCGCTACTGACAAAAGCAACCTGATCGCCGCGTCCTTCCGTCCCGCAATGTAGAGACATAGGAAGGGAGGGACGTGCAGCGATCCCAAGAGGCGGCGTACCGCGAGTACGTCACGCTGCGGATGGACGTCCTGCGGCGCACGGCCTATCTGTTGTGCCACGACTGGCACACGGCCGACGATCTGGTTTCGACCACGCTGGCCAAGTTGTACGACAAGTGGCGCCGGGCCCGTCAGGCCGACAACATCGACGCGTACGTGCGGGCGATGCTGGTCAACGCCTGGCTGGACGAGCGCCGGCGCCCGTGGCGGCGCGAGGTCCCCGCCGACCAGCTGCCGGAGGTGGCGGACGTCGCCGTGCCCCCGCGCGGTGAACACGGGGACCTGCTGGCCCTGCTCCGTTCGCTGCCGAAACGCCGCCGGGCGGTGCTCGTGCTGCGCTTCTACCTGGACCACTCGGTCGAGGAGACGGCGGAGGTGCTCGGCATCTCGCCCGGCACGGTGAAGAGCCAGACGGCCCGCGCCCTGGACACCCTGCGAGCGGCGCTGCCCGACCCGTCGCAGGTGGGGGGATGACGGCCGTCTGCGCCCGTTGCGACCACCCCGCGCGGGCATCGGAACTGATTTGTACACGAACGCACCGGAGGTGTGATGATGCGCGATGACTTCGACGCGGCGATCGGCGTGGTACCGCCATCGCCGATCGACGTGGACAAGGTGATCGCCCGGGGCCGCCGCCGCGCGGTCGTGCGCCGCCTGGCCACGGTGGGCTCGGGCGGCGCCGCCGCGGCCGCCGCGGTCAGCGCCGCCGTGGTGCTCGCCAGCGGCTCGACCGGCGGGAGCGGTGTCGGCGGTCCCGGCGGCAACGGCGCCGGTTCGAACGGCGCGACGGTGGCCGCCCCGTCTGTCGTCGACAGCCCAGGGCCGCCGTCCGGGGTCGGCGCGAGCGGGACCTCCCAGCCAAACGGCCCGGTGGCGCGGGACCGGGCGAACTACGTGGAGACGTACCTGGCACAGAAACTCCCGCAGGCGATCACGGCCCACGCCCCCGGCGTCATTATTCCGGCCCACGCGTTCAACCCGAAGTACATGGGGACCGACACGATCCCCAGCAACAGCTACCGCGCCGAGGCGAACCTGCAGCTTCAGGGACGGCGTGGCAGACTCGTGGTCAACCTGGGCACCCGGGGGCAGGGTTTTCACCCGCCGAACGAGTGCTTCGCGCAGGGCGAGACCGGGCCGTGCAACGTACACACCGAGGCCGACGGGACCAAGGTGCTGCAGCGCGTGACCAACGCGAACGGCATCCGCTCCAACTTCGTGATCGTCGACCACCCCGACGGCCAGTCGATCGTGCTCGCGGCGGATAACCAAGGCGGCCCGGGATCGCAGGCCGACCCGGTGCTGACCCTCGAGCAGCTCGTCGCGATCGGGCACGACAGCCGGTTGACCCCCGAACCGCACTCGGCCGTCGCGGGCGGTTGACGCGACGGCCGCCTTACGTGCAGGCACGACCGGGCGCACCGCAGGCGCCGAGTTGACGAGCTCGCTGTTCGAACCGTGACATCCAGGACAGCGAGCGCCGTCTCGGCGCCCATCAAGGCGCCGGCGGTACCCACGGGAAGCGCACGACCCGTCGGCCCTCGCGCCGGGTGACCAGCCAGCCCCTGCCGGGCGGCAGGGGCTGCGGCCTGACGCCGCCGAGCAGCGCGCCCTCCTCACCGGGACCGGACAGCAGGATGCCGGTCGAGGCCAGTTCTCGAATGCGACCGATCACCGGATCGAACAGCGCGCGGGCTGCGCCGTGCGCGTTGCGAGCCAGTGCGACGTGAAGGCCGATGTCCCGGCCCTGGGCGAACAGCTCCACCAACGGCAACAGCGGGTTGTCGACACCGGCGGCCACCCGGTCGTAGTCGTCGACCAGCAGGAACAGCTCGGGACCGCGCCACCAGCCGCGGTCGCACAGCTGCGCGCGGTCACGTCCGGGCCGGGCAGCCGCTCCTCGGTCGCCGCCGCCTGCTGCACCATCTCGTCGGCGACCTGGCGGGAGGTGGCGTGGCCGATGAGGTGGTCGGTACCGGCGCAGCCGAGCAGGCTGCGCCGGTAGTCGATCAGGATGATGCGCGCCTGGCCGGGCTGGTACGCCTGGGTGATGCCCCGGGCCAGCCCGCGCAGGAACGAGCTCTTAAGGAAGTGGTGGCCATCGGGCGTCAGGCCGCGTCCCGGCCTCCCCTGGGCCTGTGGGTCCGGTTCACGGCCGGAAGAACGCGCCGTTGCACTCCGAGCGAACCAGATCCATGGGCCGGCACCGCGAACGGATCACCGTGTGGGCCGGCGCGATCCGCGCATGGCGGATTGTTTCCTGGCAGGTGCTCGACGGCGAGATGCGCCGCGACCACAACGCGTACGTTGGCACCCTGAAGATCCGTAGTTCGGATTCCGGGGTTCCGCGACAGCATCGGCACCTTCAGGGACGAGTTGCGCGCGATGGCCGGCGCGCAACTCGTCCCCTCGCATTGATCACTTGATGCGGTCGGTCGCCTCCTGTGCGATCCGGACGAGTTGGTCGAGGGTCAGGGCGGGCGTCTTGTCGTCACCGCCGCTTGTGACGGTCATGACCCGGTTGTCTGCGAGCCCGATCCGGACCTCGAACCTTTTCACATCCTTGCTGTTCACCGTGTACGTGACTACCGGCTTGCCGGACGCCGTTTTCGCATCGACGCACGGCGGAGCCGAGGCTGGGTTGTCGCCTCGCTGCCCGTCTGCCTTCTTGCCGGGAACGGTCGCGAGCGTCGCGCAGGTCAGCGGATCGATCGTCATGGACGCGGAGAAGCCGTGCAACATGACGTTGACGCTGCCCCTCGCTCCGCCGTTCGTGACCTCGGCCGATCCGATCCATCCCAACGGCGACACGTAGTCGATGACGGTGATGTCGAAGCCCTTCGGGTCCCATTGTGCCGACGGCACCGCCGCCCGTACGGCCGCGTCGAGGGCGGCCTTGAGCGGGCCGGCACTGACTTGCGCCTCCTCACGCGTCGCCGACCGCAGTTGGAGGCGGTTGTCCGGGAGGACCGAGGCGTCGGCCGGTGGCGCGCCCACGGGTGGCGTGCCGGCAGGCCCGGTGCCCGTGACGAGTACGACCACCGCGAGCCCGGCCGCAATCGCGGTGGTGCCGAGCGCGCTCCACAGCGTGGCGCGCACCCGGCGATCGCGGCGTACGATCGCCCGCGAGTCGATGGCCGTGGGCGGCGGCGTGCCGATCACTTCGTCGAACAACTGCTGCATCAACGTTCCTTCCAGTGGGTGGGTCATCGGGGCGTTCCGATGCGGAGCTGCTGCAGGGCGCGTGCCGACTGGCTCTTGATGGTTCCGGGGGACACGCCGAGGATCTCGGCGGTCTCCTCGATCGAGTGGTCGAGGTAGAAGCGCAGGATCAGCACTGCGCGCTGGCGTGGCCCGAGCGAGCGGAGCAGGTCGGCCAGCGGCAACCGGTCGACCACCCGGTCGTCGGGCAGGTACGACCGGGGCGGCGGGTCGGAGTGCGTCTGTTCCAGGTGGCGCCAGCGGCGCCCCCGCTCGGTCAGCCAGCACCGGGTCAGCACCTTCTGCGCGTACGCGTCGACGTTGTCGGCGCTGCGCGCCTTCGACCAGCTCCGGTGCAGTTTGATCAATGCCTGCGAGACGAGGTCGTCGGCGAGGTGCCAGTCGCCGCACAACAGATAGGCGCTTCTTCGCCATCGATCGAGGCGCTCGGCGACGAACGCGTGGAACTCGTCGTCGGATCTGGACAAGCGGACCTCCAACGGCCGGGGGGTGTCAGCCGTACGACCGCGCCGCCCCGGCGCGGGGTTGCACGCCGTCACGGATTCCCTGTGTCTCGCGTTCGACCCGACCAACGCCGCCAATGTCCGGTCGCGCTTGATCGCGTGTGTCCGGACATGCGCTGGTCGCGCTGGTCGAATGTTCGGTGTTGCTTCCTTGGCGGGGTCATCCTCGATTCGCTCAAGGCAACCCTCATAGACTTCGCTGGTGCAGGACGAGGACCGTACGCTGCCGGCCCCGCTGGTTGCAGCACACGCTGAGGGTTTCTCGGCCAACCATGACAGCCACGACTTCGAGCCTTACGACGAGTTCATGTGGTCCGTCGAGACATCTCAGTGGTGGCAGTCCTGGACCGGCAACCCGGCGGCTGTCATTGCACCGTTCCGAGTCTTCGGGCAAGACAGCTCCGGTGGGCTGGCCGCATTCTGGGTACGCGAGCCTGACAAGCCGATCGAGACACACACGAGCAGGCGAGCGGCACCGTTGGTGTTGCCACCCTCGATGGCGAGACACTGCCGTTCTTGTTGACGATCTGACCCCGGCTTCTGCTGCGGCGCCGCGGCCGCCGTCTCGCCCGTGACCGCAATCGTCGCGGCGGCCGTGACGACGGCCATCATGCTGCTGATGCAGCGTCGGATCGAAGTGTTACACACGGCGAGGCTCCTGCCCGGTGCTCGAGGAGAGAGCTTCGGCGGCAGATCATGAACGATTCTTGAATCGAACGCCCGGGTTCTTGACTACGCAGATGCGATGGGGTCAGCCGGGGCCCAGGTAGCCGAGGAGTGATCGCGCGGCGGCGGTGGTTTTCGACCTGCCGCCGGTCGCGAACAGCCATTGCCTCAGGGCGGGCTCAGTCGCCGGTACGGCGGCGCGCAGATGTTCGTCGCGGAGCAGTTCCACCAGGGTGTGCAGGCCGCGGGTGGTCCGGTCGAGGGACGGCAGCAGGGCGGTGAGCAGCGCTCGGACCTGCGCGCCGAGCCCAGCCATGGACAGGTCGCCCAGCGAGTCGGCCCATCGGTTCAGTGGTACCGCTGGAGCCAGCGTCGCCATCGCGGATGCCAGCGCCTCCGGCTCCATCCGCTGGGGTAGCAGCGCCGCGGCGGCGTCGACGGCGGCGACGCGGTCGCTGATGCCGGCCGCCGCCAGTCCGGCCGCGACGATGTAGGGGCTCAGCGGCGGCAGCTCGACGACCGTGCGGCTGAGCAGTTGCAGGGCGTGGGTCCCGGCGCCGCCGTTGATGGTGCCGTCGAGGGACATGAGCTGGTGCTGGAGCGCGATGGCCAGGAGGGGCTCGAGGTTGCCGGGCCACAGCGACGCGATCCATGGGTGCCACGGCGCGCTCGGCAACCGGTCGTTCGGCGACGAATCCACGCCGGCGAGCGCCACGGTGGGCAGCGCCGGATCGGGGGGTGCCGGCGCGGCGGCCGGTCCGAGCGCGTCGACCCGGACGCGGCTGTAGCGCCGTTCGGGATCGAATGACACCCGCCACGCGGGGGCCCGTCCGGCGCCGGCCGCGTCGAAGCCGGGTCCGCGGTCGATCAGCGGCGCATCGTCGCCGCGCGGTGCGCGGGCCCGGGCGGCGGCGACCCACAGCGGACGGTCGGGACGGCTGAGGGGCGCCGCTGGTGGGCCGCCGAGAGCGTACCGGAGGGCGGTGCCGACGGCGCCGGGTACCGCGGCCGCCGCGTCGCGGATCGTCGGCGACACGCCGGCTGGGTCGGGCCCGAGCCGCAGGAGCGCGGCGACCGCGTCGAGCGGGTCCGGCGCGGCGCCGGTGGCGAGCCGCTGGACGAGCACGGCCGGCGCGATCCAGCCGCCGGCGTGCGTCGGCTCGGCGCACGGGGCGAATCGGCGCCCGGTCCGCAACGCGGATTCCACGGCGGCCGCCCGCCCGGCGAGCAGCCGCACCTGTGGCGGGAGCGGCGGCAGCCTGCGCACCGGCGGTGCGTGGGCGGCGGCGAGCACCACGCCGGCGACGACGTCGAGCAGCAGGTCCCACTCGTACGCCGGACCGTCGCGCAGCAGGCGTGCCGCCCGGCGGGCCAGGCTGGCGTACTCACCGGGTTCCGGGCCGAGCCGGGCGGCCGCGCAGAGCGCGCGTTCGAGCAGTTCCGCGTCGGTCGGGTCGGCCAGCAGGATGGCGAACGCCTCGGCCAGGTCCGCCGGGCCGGTGATCGGCGTCACCGCCTCCAGCACCGGCGCGGCGACATCCGGCGGGGCGACCAGTGCCGTGACCGTGGGGGTCTCCGCGCTGAGCCAGCCGAGCGAGCCGAGCCACTCGCGAGCCGCGGCCGCGACCGCGGGCGCCAGCGTCGGCAACGCGGACAGGACGGGGCCGGGCTCACTGCGAACCCGCGACAGCTCGACGGCGGCGGCCTGAACGTCGGCATGCGGATGGCCGAGCGCGGCGACGATGACGGCCGGCTGTCCGCCGCCGATCCGCGCCGCGAGGGTGAGGGCCTTCGTCGCGGTGGATTTCGCCGGTACGAACACCGCGGCGGCGAGCCCGTGGGCGAGCGCGACGGCGTCGTGGTCGAGCCGGCCCGCCTTCTGCACCGCGGTGAGGGCGTCGACGGCGAGCGCGACGGTGGGCCGCACGGAGCTGTGCAGCAGCGTCGCGTACCCGGCCTGACGAGCGGCGCGTTCGTCGACGGACGGCGCCAACGCGGCATGCAGCCGCGAGTACCAGCCAGCGCGGTACTGCGGGAAGCCGAGCCCGAGCGCGGCGACGGTCGCGTCCAGGACCCGCGCGCGGTCGATCGTGGCATCAGACAGCAGATCGAGGACCGCGTCGTGCCAGGTCTGCACGGCCGCGCCACTGTACTTGTCGACGTTGGTGAGGCTCACCTGCCGGTTGCCCTCGATCTCGAAGATCCGCCAGAACGCCCGGGCCAGCAGGTCCGGGTCGGCCCGCAGCAGATCCGCCCGGCGCCCGCCGTCGCTGAACCGTCCACCGAGCCCACCGATCATCGCCAGTACGTAGTCGTCGTCGGCGTCCAACGTGACGAGGCCGTCGCGTTCCGCCCGGCGGACAACGCCGAAGTCCGGGCCGGAATCCTCGGTCGCCATCCCGTGCACCACGTGCCGGGCGAGCGCGTGCACGAACCGGCTGCCCCGCGAGCGGGCCACCCGCAACTGCCGGCCGTCCGCCGGCCAGTGCAGCCGGTCAACTGGCGCCGTGGCCATGAGGATCAGCTCCAGTCGGCGGCCCTCCTCGGGGGTGAACCGGTCCTTGCGACCGTCGATGGCGTCCCGCCACGCGTACCGCTCCCAGGCATGCTGCGCCGGCCGGTGCAGCGCCGCCCGATCGTCGGCGTTGAACACGCACACCCGGTCGAGCAGCGCCTCGACGTCAAGGGTCAGGAGTTCGGTCAGCGTCGCCACGGTCGCAGGGTATACGTGCCGCCACTTCCGCGGTCTCGATTCGTGCCACATCGTCGTGGGTGCACGGATCTGCCGCGATCCGGTCGCTAGGCAGGGACGCTCACGGGCCGTCCTGCCCTGGGCCCGACAAATGACCACTGCCGCCCGCGGTCGGTTCAGCCGCGTTCATGTTGTCAGTCAGCCCGCGGAACGAGCAACCACGTCGACGGTGGGTCAGGGCGTTGGGTACTGGAGGGGTGTCGGACCTGCACCCAACGTCCCTCCAAGAGTTAGGGACGGCGGTACCCTCGGCCGGTGCCCGACGATGCGGTAGTGCTGCAGCTGCTGGCGGAGACGCCGGACCTCTCCGGCATCCTCCGGGAGCTGATCGATTTCGACGTCGAGGAACTGGCCTACGCCGGTGCCTTCGCGGCCCGGTTGTCGTCGGGCGAGAGCCTGCAGGCGATCGCCGTGGACGGGACCGGGGGACGGTACTTTCTCGTGGGCGCGCCGGCGCCGGCGCGGCGCGTGCTGTTCGCGACGTCGGAAGGCAGCGCCGGGCTGGTCGGACCGAGCCTGGCGGGTGCGCTAGCGACGATGGTGGCCGTACCGAACTGGCGTGACCTGCTCGGGTTCTCCGGCGGCGGTCGGCTGGACGAGATGCGCCGGGCGCAGGCCTGGCTGGCCGACGGCGAGCAGCGGCGGCATCCCGACCTCGGCGAGCTCCAGGTCGCGCTGGCCACCGGGCTGGGCCTGGTGCTGCCGGACGATCCGGTGTTCGCGTTGTGGGAGGCGGTCAGCGCGGCCGATCCGGACGTCGACTTCATCGACGACGACGATGACGAGGCGGCGCCCTGGGGCTCGCTGTTCGGTGCCTGGACGATCGAACGGCTGATGCCCCGGTCAGGGTGAGCGGGTGGCGGCGAGGTAGGCCAGGACGGCACGTACGCGACGGTGTTCGTCGGGGGCGGCGTGCAGCGGCAAAGGCGGCAAGGTCGTGCTAATTCCGCTGCCGCCCGCGGTGGCCCGGGCGATCGAGCGCGCTATCGGCGAGCGTATCGACGGACCGATCCTGCGGAACATGCTCGGCGGGCGGATGGATCACCATGCCGCCTCCCGTCGGCTCAGATACTTGGCCGCGGCGGCCGGCGTACGGATGCCGAGGATGCACCCGCACATGCTGCGACACACGTTCGTCACGACCATGCTCGACGCCGGGGTCAGCCTCCGCGACGTCCAGATCGCCGCCCGCCACGCCGACCCCCGCACGACGATGCACTACGACCGGGCCCGCAACAACCTCGACCGCCACCCCAACTACATCCTCGCCGCCTACATGGCCTCCGGAACCTGACGCCGCGGCTCGCGACCATGCCGATGAGCGTGCGTCTACTCATGCCCTTCCGAGCCGTATCGCTTGACGAGCGCGTTGCCGATCGAGGCCAGGTGGTCCCGCACACCCGGAGGGCCGGTCACCTCGACCCATGCGACCAGCCCGGCAAGCTCGCCGGCGAGGATGTATTCGTCGTTGCCGCGGATCACGACCTCGATGCGGCCGTCGGTCGTGGAACCTCCCACCTCGAGCCGACCGCCGAACCCCATCCGGAGCACGCCTATCCCGTGAGGCGCGCACATCGCCCGGGCCTCGAGGGGTGTTCGCTTGCGTTCGACCTCGTCCGCGATCGCGCGCCAGCTCTCGGCAAGGTCGAAGTCATCGGGCCGGTGCACGGGATCGCCGGTCGGGTCGACGGACGACACGCGGTCGATCCGGAAGGTCCGCCGACCGGCCTCGGTGCTGGAGACGAGGTACCACGACGGGCCTTTGGCGACGATGCCCAGCGGGTGGACGGTTCGCTCGGTTTCGGTGCCTTCGCGGTCGACATAGCCGAGCCGGACCTGGACGCCGCGGATCACCGCGTCCTGGAGCTCGTCGAGGAAGCGAGGCGGTCGGGACTCGGCCCGGCTCGACCCCCATCGTTGCGGGTCCGTGACGAGCGACGACGCCGCCGCCTCGGCCTGCACCCGGAACGGCTCCGGCAGGGCATGGACGAGCTTGCGCAGCGCCGCTTTCACGGCTGGCGTGACAGCCGAGGCCGGGCCGGCGACCAGGAACAGGGCGCGGGCCTCACCCGCGGTCAACCCGGACAGGTCGGTGCGGGCGCCGCCCACGAGGCGCCAGCCGCCGCCTCGGCCCTGCACGGAGTACACCGGCACGCCGGCCATGCCCAGGGCGTCGAGGTCGCGGCGGGCGGTGCGCTCGGAGATCTCCAACTCCCGGGCGACCTCTGCTGCGGTCACCTGCTCGCGGTGTTGCAGCAGGAGGAGGATGGCCATCAACCGGTCAGCTCGCACCCGGACAACACTGCCACGGAAACCGGTCAGGAGGTGACCGGTATCGGTCGGCATGATGCCGGCATGACAATCGATTTTCCCGAGCCCACCCGCATTTCGGTCAACGGTGTGGAACTCGAAGTCTTCGAAGCCGGCCGGCAGAACGTGGGGAACCCCATCGTGCTCTGTCACGGCTGGCCGGAGCACGCCTTTTCCTGGCGCTATCAGGTGCCGGCCCTGGCGACGGCGGGCTACCACGTCATCGTCCCGAACCAGCGGGGTTACGGCAACTCGTCCCGTCCCGCCGAAGTGACGGACTACGACATCGAGCACCTGTCGGGTGACCTCGTCGCCCTCCTCGATCACTACGGCTACGAGGATGCCACCTTCGTCGGCCATGACTGGGGCGCATTCGTCGTCTGGGGCCTGACCCTGCTGCACCCGAACCGGGTCAACGGCGTGGTAGCGCTGAGCGTGCCCTACCAAGAGCGCGGAGAGATGCCCTGGATCGAGGTCATGGAGGCCGTGCTCGGCGCCGACTTCTACTTCGTCCACTTCAACCGGCAGCCGGGCGTCGCCGACGCCGTGTTCGAGGAGAACACGTTGCAGTTCCTTCGGAACCTGTACCGGAAGAACGTGCCCCTCGCAGAGCCTCAGCCGGGTAATGCGTTGATGAACCTCGCCAGAGCGGAAACCCCACTCGGTGACCCCGTCATGAGTGACAGCGAACTGGCCGTCTTCGTCTCCGCCTTCGAATCAACAGGGTTCACGGGCGGAATCAACTGGTACCGAAACCTGGACCGCAACTGGCGCCTACTGGCGGACGTGGACCCGATCATCCGACAGCCCACCCTCATGATCTACGGCGACCGCGACACGGTCGCGAGGGCTGAACGACTGACGGAATTCGTGCCGAATGTGGAAGTGGTCAGTCTGGACTGCGGTCATTGGATCCAGCAGGAGAAGCCGCGGGAAACGACCGAGGCGATTCTGAAGTGGCTGGACCAGCGGGAGGCCGCCTAGCGACTCAGGGGCAGGCTCACGCAGCCGGCAGTCTCGGCATCGAGCAGGACATCGATGTCTGAACTCGGCGCGGCGCAGGTCGGTACCGTGTCGGCATGGGCGGCGATGACCGGGTGTCCGGTGACGATCAGCTGGTCGACGGCATGAGCCTGTCGCTGTTCGTCGTCCTCGAACACGCCGGATTGCTCGGTGAGGACGCCGACAGCCGGCTTGAAGGGTACGCCCGTGACGGATTGAAGGTCGGTGGATGGCGAGCTCAGGTCGTACCGAACGAACCCTGGCCGCTGTCACCGCCGCCTCAACAGGACTGCCTGCGTGGCGACACCTTCGCACTGCCGCCCGATCAAGGCGAACCTGAATCCTGATCAGACGCGCACATCTGCCGCGACTGGAGATCTGGCGTTCATCGTGGCTGGCGACGCACCGTGATACATGGCTGCGTTTTCCTGTCTCCAGCGCCCGCCTCGAGTCGTCGGGTGAGCTTGTCCTGCGGGCCGCGGTGGCGGCCTACCTCGGTCGCTACCGCGGCCAGACCCGGCAGCACAGCGAGTCGGACTTGCGCGTCTTCTTGCGCTGGTGCACTGAACACGACCTCGATCCGCTCGCCGCGGTCCGAATCGACATCGAACGCTACGTGCGATGGATGCAGGACGTCCGCTGCTACCAGCCGTCCACCGTTTCGCGCCGGCTGTCGATCGTAGTCGGCTTCTACCGGGTCTGCGTCATCGACGGCATCCTTCCGCCTTCCGCATTCACCCGCCGACTACGTCCGCCGGCCCACCGTCCCCGCCGAGTCACCGACTCTCGGGCTCGGGCACCTGCAGTTCGCGGTTCAGTGCGACAGCTGGGGCAGCGACGGCTTTGGCGTGGCCAGCTCGGCCGAGGCGTCCGCGTGGTCGGCTTCGGCGAGAAACTGGGCGAGCCGGGCGTAGCTGTCGCCGCCATAGCCCGCCGCGGCGGCCCGGCCGATGATCCGTTGTACGGCTTGTAGTGTTGTGGTGTCGATGCCGCGAGCGGCGGCGGCGGCACTGACGTGAGCCACGGCGGAGCCTGCCGAAGCGATACTGGAGACCTCGGCGGGAAAACGGCCGACAGCAAGCTGATCGGCAAAACGGTCGGCCATGTCGGGCAGCAGGCCGCCGATTCCCTTGGCGAAGCGGGCGAACGCGGCGGGCTCAATTCCCTCGGCGATGGCCAAGGCGAAGGCGTGCGCGAGTCCGCCGACGGACATGGCGAACAGATCGAGCAAGGCCATCTCGTACGCCGACCCGATACCAATGTCGTCGCCGAGGTAGACGCTGGTGCCAAAGGCCTCAAGCAGGGCGCGGCTGCGATCGAACAGGGAGCGCGGGCCACTGTAGAGAATCGTTGCGGCGCGGGTGCCGACCGTGGGCGCCGGCGTCAGGATGGCGCCGTCCAGGTAGCTGATGCCGCGCTGTGCGGCCCAGCCCGCCATGGCGCGCGCTTCTCCGGCGTGGCCACTGCTGAGGTTGACGAGCGTGCCCGTGGGCCAGTCGGCGATGTCGGCCACACTCGCGCGGACAGCACCATAGTTGATCATGCACACGACGGCGATCGAAGCTCCACGCACCGCATCGGCCGCCGTGGGCGCGAGCACAGCACCTTGGGCCACGAACGCTTGCGCCTTCTCTGGCGTGCGGTTCCAGACCACCGTGGGATGACCGCCAGTGAGCGCCGCGGCGGCGAGCGCCCGGCCCATCGGGCCAAGCCCCAGCACCGCAATAGTGGAGCGCAGTTCGGGCTCAACGTTGTTTTCTGTCACGGCAGTGACGCTAAACCCTCACGTTGACGTGAAGGTCAAGTCCTGATGTGCTTGGGGACGTGCGGATCAGCGAACTGGCTCGACAGACCGGCGCCACCCCCCGCGCCTTGCGCTACTACGAGGAGCAGGGTCTGTTGAAACCCGCCCGTCGCGCGAGCGGCTACCGCGACTACGACGAGCAAGCCGTGTATGCGGTGGGGCACATCCAACTGCTGCTCTCCGCCGGCATAGGCACCACCGCGATCGCCGAGATCCTGCCCTGTGTCCCCGACGACACGACGGTGCTCGCACCCACCTGCCCCGAACTCCTCGACGCGCTGGCCGAAGAGCGCACCCGAATCACCACGTCTATCGAGAAGCTCGCCGCGGCCCGCGGCATCCTGGACCGCCTTATCCAAGGCACCCCTAACCCTTGCTGACCGAACCCGGGCGACATGATCCCTTCCGCGCTCATGCCCTGATTCGACGTTGACCCAGTGCTGTTCCAGTACTCGCGAGCGGCGAAGGAGCTTTGGAAGAACTGCCACTACGGTCAGGTGGAGATCGTCGCGGAGGTCATCAGAGCGCAGCGGCCCCACGACTGGTGGGAGCGGGGCGCTCCGCGACAGCGGTCCTGACCGAGGCCGCGCAACACTGTCAGGCATCCGGATCTGCCGCCGTTGGTGCGCGGCGGCTGGCCAGTGCTCGTCACAGACGGTGACTGGCACGACGAGGCAGAGGCTTCCCGGTCTGCCGATGTGCGAGCACCGGAACCACGCCTCGGCCCGCGGCGTAATTGGTCAACGGTTGCGGCCACTGGATGCGTCTGTTCGGAAGATGGACTTCCACGAGTACGTGTATGCCCGCGGGCCTGCGCTGATGCGCCTTGCCTGCCTGCTGACCGGCGACCCGCACCGGGCTGAAGACCTTGTGCAGGAGGTGCTGGTCAGCGCATATACGAAGTGGCACCGGATCAGTACCGCCGACCGCCCCGACGTCTACGTACGCCGCATGCTCGTCAACGCGAACATCTCGTGGTGGCGGCGGCTGACCAACCGAGAACTGACGATCGATGCCGTCCCCGATCGTCACGGCGACGGCGACCACGAGGAGGCCGTGGCCGACCGGGACGCGATGTGGCGCCTCATCAGCGCCCTGCCGCCGAAGCAGCGCGCGGTCCTGGTCCTTCGGTACTACGAGGATCTCGGCGACGCGGCGATCGCCGAGATCCTTTCCTGCTCCACGGCGACCGTCCGGACCCATGCCGCGCGCGGACTGGCGACCTTGCGGGGACATTTCCCGGCACCGAGCACCTCGACCTCTGGGAGCGCGACATGATCGACGAGCTGCTGACCGAGACACTCCGTGAGCGGGCCGAAAGCCGGGCGGACTTCACCGTCCTGGCGGAGCGGGCCGTCAAACGAGGTCGGCGCCGAATCGCGACGCGCCGACTGGTCACCGGAAGTACCGCGGTGGTGGTGACGGGTGCCCTGGTCATCGGTATTGCGCTGTACCGGACCGGCGGCGAGCCGTCGATGCCGGTGGGTGTTTCTCCGCTCGTTGTCGTGCCCGGCGTTCCCGGGCTGCCCACGACCGACGCAGCTCGCTTGCCGACCCGCGCCGAGGTGACCGCCGGCGACCCCGGCGTGCTGCTCTTCGCCCTCGATGCGATTCCTGCCGTGTACGACCTGTACGACGTGCGGTTCGGGCCGGGGCAGGACCTCCTGCTCCGAGACGGTGGGGCGGCCAGCGCCCAGCTACAACTGCTGGACAAGCCAGAACCGATCGAAGCCGCGGAGTCGACGCAGGCGCTCACGGTGGGGCAGCGAGCGGCGACGCTGTACCGTTCCGGCGACTTCCACCGGCTGGTGTGGGAGATCGCCGACGGTGCCGGGGTGTGGATGCACGTGACCGCCGGCAGCGATGCACTCGCCATTGAGTTGGCCGAGCACGTCCGCCTCGACCGTCGCACGCACTGCGCCGCGCCGGCCGCGCCCGTCACCTTGCCGGCCGGCTACATCGTGGAGGACTGCGACGTTTCGCTGCAGTTGCTGGCCCGACAGGAGCGGGCATCCCTGGTCGGCACGACCATCGGATACGGCCAAGCCGGCACCGCGCACCGCATCACGATCATCGTCACCGAAAGGGAGCCGCGCACGAACGCCGCGGCTCCGCTGGACCGCAAGGTTGCCGGCTGGCCGGCGGCGTTGGTGCCGACCGAGGACGGTGTGCAGCTGCAACTGCCCGAGTTCGGCGAGCTGAGCCTGAGCGTGACGACCTCCCGCGGCGCGACCGAAGCCGAGGCGCTGACGGTGGCCAAGGCCGTCCGGTTCGCCTCGGACATCTCGATGCCGGAGCACTGGCTTCCGGCGACGCCGGGCTGAGACCGTTCAACGACCAGATGGGCGAGCCAACGCGTGCGGGTCGCTGGCGTCGGGAGCGTAGCGCTTAGGGCGAGCCGCAGCGCTCGACCAGCGGCATGAACGGACGTGACCAGTCAGTCCGTCGACGCGATAGCGTCTTTGATCGCTTGCGCGTCGCGGTTGAGGAGCGACCTCTTGCGTTCCGGCGAGTCGGCCTTGAGGGTCCAGCCGTCTCCTGCGTAGCGAGGGATGACATGAAGGTGGAAGTGGAAGACCGTCTGGAAGGCTACTTCGCCATCACAGAGGAGGACATTGATTCCCTCGCAGCGCATGGTTGAGCGTCGCAAGGCTCGTGCCATGTGATGACCGACCGACCAAGCGTGAGCGCTCGTGGCTCCGTCGAGGTCTTCGAGGCCCACCACGTGCTCGCGTGGCACGACGAGTAGATGGCCGGGTGTGACGGGGTTCAGGTCCATGAAGACCACGACGGTCTCGTCCTCGTACACCACACTGGCCTCGGCCTGTCGGGCCACAATGGCGCAGAAGATGCACCCCTGCGCCGCCGATGTCGCGTCCTGTGTCATACCGGTTTCAACCGGTCGTTGCAACACCACTGTCCTGAGTGGACGATAACAGCTCGTTGAAGGCTTCGCCAGGCGTCTTCCACTCG
>NZ_BAAARV010000083.1:144732-260160 GCF_039532525.1 Dactylosporangium salmoneum | reverse complement strand
GCGGCGACTCGCGCGGCGGCGACTCGCGCGGCGGCGGCCGCCAGCGGGAGTCCCGGGACTCGTTCAGCGGGGGCGGGGCGCTGGCCGACGCGCTGCGTCGGGCCGGGCTCGACAAGGGCCTCGACGGGCTCAAGGACCAGCAGAAGCAGCGGCGGAAGTAGGGCGCAGGCGCCAGACCCGCGTGCGCATGACGTCCCCGTCCTCCAGCTCCCGGCGGACGGGGACGTCGTAGGCGGCCAGCTCCTCGAAGCGCCGCTCCGGCAGGTAGCCCCGGCCCGGGTCGCCGACCAGGGCGACGCTTGCGGCGGTGCGGAGCATCTTCAGTACCGCCGCGGCAACCGTCTCGGAATAGAAGACGTCCCCGGCGACGATCACGTCGGCCGGGACGAGCCGCTCGGCGGTCTCGATCGTCACGCCGTTGCGCTCGGCGTTGCGGCGGGCGGCGGCCAGCGCCCGCGGGTCGGTGTCCACGGCGGTCACGCGGGCCGCGCCCGCCTTGGCCGCGGCGATGGCGACCAGCCCCGAGCCGGCGCCGAGGTCCACGACCGTGCGGCCGGCGACGACGCCCGGGTGGTCCAGGAGGTACCGCGCCAGCGCGATCCCGCCGGGCCAGGCGAACGCCCAGAAGGGTGGCGGGGTGTCGCTGCGGTAGTCGCCCTCGAAGAGCGGGGTGCCGTCCGCGGCCAGGTCGAGCTCGATCTCGGGCAGCATGCCGGCCCCCAAATACGAAAATATCCGGACGCGCGCAGCGCCCGGATATTTCCGATCGGTCGGAAGGTCAGCCGACGATGCCGCTCAACAAGGGAAGCACGCCGCCGGCGACGCCGCCGACCGCGGGCAGGCTCGACACCAGCGGGAGGGCCTCCGGCTGGGCGTGGCGGGGCTGGTAGGCGCTCTCGGTCACCAGCGGGAGGCGGCTGGTGGCCTGCGGCAGCGCGCCCGTGGTCGGGACCAGCCGGTTGGTCACGGCGGTGGTGCTCACGCCCGGGGTCGGGCCGATGCCGCCGATCACCGGGACGCCGGTGATCGAGTCGTTCTTGAGCACGTCGCTGCCGCCCAGCGGCAGGTCGCCGACGAGGGGCAGGCCGCTGGACTCGGTGTACCCGACCGGGATCGCGTAGTCGTCGACCGGGTTCAGCGTGCCGTGGATCGGCAGGCCGTTGCCCAGCAGCGGCAGGCTGCCGACCAGCGGGAGGTCCTCGGTCTGGGCCCGGCGCGGGGACGGCTTCGGCTTGGACCCCGTCGACAGGGCCGGGAAGGCGGTCGAGGTGTCGGCGATCGACGTGCCGCCCAGCGTGTCGGTGCCCGGCAGGCCCGGCAGGCCCAGCTGGTCGAGGCTGGTCAGCTGGCCGACCAGCGGCAGGCCCTCGGTGCCGGCGGCCGGCAGGGTGCCGGTCACCGCGCCGGTGGGCACGGCCGGGAGGCCCGGCAGGCTGCTCGACGTGGTCCGGGGCAGGCCCAGGCTGTCGGTCGGCACGAGGCTCGACACCGGCACGCCGTCGAGCAAGCCCGGCATCGAGCGGTCGTTGAGACGGTTGGTCTCGAGGCCGGCGTCGGTGTCCGTGTCGACGTTGGTGTCGATACGGTCGTTGTGCGCCTGCAGTTGCAGCGACTGGTTGTTCGGCCCGCCAAGCGGCGAGAACAGATCGTCCAGCTGGCCGGGTGCCAGCGCGGTGTCATCGGCGTGTGCGGCGCCGGCGCCCAGCAGCAGCATGCCGCCGGCGAGGCCGACGGTGCCTACCGTCCGGCGAAACCACGTGTTCATCGGCGAAAACCCATCTGGTCGACAATGCGATTCGCCGGGTCCAACGAGACGCCGGGCCTTCGGAAACTGGTGATCTTCGTTAGGATCGCCCGGTGGCGTCCGAGTCTTGGCTGATGAGGCGCCTGCGCGGCAATCTTCCACGCGTTCAGGCGATCACCCGTCCGTGGTCTATCGAGCCCCCGCCCGACCCCTCCGCCGACCCGGCCACCCGGCACGTCGTGCACGGCCCGGCGAAGCGCGTGGTGGTGTGCGGCGACGACCCGCTCGCCCACCGGCTCGTCAGTGAGCTGATCCTGCAGTACGGGGTGCACGTCACCGCCATCATGCCCAGCGCCAAGCGGCGGCACGGCCCGGAGATCGCGCGGCTGCTGTCCGGCCACGGCGGCCGGGTCATCGAGGCCGAGCGGCCCGACACGGCGGCGTTCGAGCGGGCCGACCTGGCCGGCGCCGACGCGCTCGCGCTGGTCAAGCAGGACGACATCGGCAACCTCGACGCCGCCCTGCAGGCCCAGGAGGTCAACCCGAAGATCCGGCTGGTCATCCGGATGTTCAACCTCCGGCTCGGGCACAGCGTGCGGCGCAACTTCGCCGACGTGCGGGTGCTCTCCGACGCCCAGATGGCCGCGCCGGCCTTCGTGTCCGAGGCGCTGGGCGAGGTGGCCCCGGTGCACGTGCGGGTCGCGCAGCGCACCCTCTTCGTGGCCCGCCGCGCCGAGGTCCGCCCCGACGACGTGGTCTGCGGCCTGGCCGCCACCATCGGCGAGGACGAGCCCCGGCTGCTGCCGGAAGAGCAGGAACAGGCCGATCTCGTACTCGCCGTCGCCAACGGCGAGCGCGCCGCCACGGTCGTGGAGCGGGGCGTGCACCTCGAGCCGCGGCGGCGCCCGAGGGTCGAGCGCCTGCGCCGCTGGTGGCGCCGCCAGCTGCACAGCCCCCTGCGGCTGCTGCGCGGACTGGTGAGCCGCCGGCTGTGGGTCACCGCCGCCGCGCTGCTGGCCGTGCTCGTCGCCGGCAGCGTGGTCATCGCCCACTACAAGCACGTGAGCTGGTGGAACGCCGCCTACGTGACCCTGCTGTCCGAGCTCACCGGTGCGAGCCCCGAGCTCGAGTCGCACTGGCCGGAGAAGGTCGTCACCACGCTGCTCGGCCTGGTGAACGTGGCCCTCATCCCGGTCATCACGGCGGCCGTGGTCGAGGCGGTCGTCAACGCCCGCCTGGCGATCGCCCTGGGCCGCCTGCGCGAGCCGGTCTCGGACCACGTCGTCATGGTCGGCCTGGGCAACGTCGGCACCCGGGTCATGCACTCCTTCGTCGACCTCGGCGTCCCCGTCGTGGTCATCGACCGCGACGAGAACGCCCGCGGCGCCCAGGCCGCCCGGGCCCGCGGCGTGCCGTTCATCGTCGGCGACGCCAGCAACGTCGAGACCCTGAAGGCAGCGTCGGTGGACACCTGCCGGGCGCTGGTCGTGGTCTCCACCGACGACCAGGCCAACCTGGAGGCCGCCCTGGAGGGCCGGGCGCTGAAGCCCGACCTGCGGGTCATCCTGCGGCTTCTCGACGGCCGCTTCGCCGACCGGGTGCAGCGGGCCTTCGGCATCACCGCTTCGCGGAGCGTGTCGTACCTCGCCGCACCCGCCTTCGCCGCCGCCCTGCTAGAGCGCGAGGTGATCGGCACCGTCCCGATCGACCGGCGGGTGCTGCTGCTGGCCGAGGTACCGGTGTGCGCGGGCTCCCAGCTCGACGGCCGCACCGTGTCGGCGGCGCAGGAGGTGGGCGGGGTACGGGTCCTGGCCGTGGCGACGGACGGCGAACGGCAGACGGTGTGGGCGCCGCCGGGCGCCTACGTGCTGCGCGCCGACGATCTGCTCACCGTGGTCACCACCCGCCTGGGCTTGGGCGACCTGCTGTCCCGGACCGGCGGCACCCCTTCCTAGCGCCCGCCCCTGCTGCCGTCCGACTCGCCTCCAACTCCGCCTCCCCGTCCCGCCTTCCGCTCCCGCTCCCGTGTTCCGCTCCCGCTCCCGTGTTCCGCTCCCGCTACCCGCCTTCTGCTCCCGCTCCCGTGTTCCGCTCCCGCTCCCGTGTTCCGCTCCCGCTCCCGTGTTCCGCTCCCGCTCCCGTGTTCCGCTCCCGCTCCCGCCTTCTGCTCCCGCCCTCTTGTCTGCGCTCCCGCCCCGGGCCTTCCCTCCTGTTGCCGGGTCCCGAGGCGAACTCGGGGACGGAAGCCTTCGCGCCCGCTCGTCGGGGAGGGGCCATCGCAGGACATGCCCGAAATTTCGGATATGTCGGCCGATCGTCGTGGCAGGGTGAGCCGGACGGGTCGGAACGCAAGTACGGGCGACGGATCCACGAGCGTTCCCGCCTCCTGGCGGGCGGATGGCTCGTTGAATGGGCGGATCGCCCGATTTACCCCTAACACTCCGGGGCGGTCCCTTCTTGCAACCCATTCGGGAGGACGCGCTCATGCGCCGTAGGTCGTTGCTCGTCGCCGGGGTCTGTGCCCTGCTGGGAATCACCGGGGCGGGGGTCGCCATGGCTTCTTCCGGCCCGGCGCAGCCGCCACCGGGCCGGGCGCCGGCCACCGCGCCGCAGCTGCGCCTGCACCACGACATCTCGGGCCTGCAGGAGCCGGGGGCCGAGCCGGCCGGCGTGCTGGAGTCGGTGACCGCCGGGGCGATCGAGCGGGCCGCCAGCCGGACCTTCCAGTACCCGGGCGCCGACTACGTGAAGGTGCACTTCTCGCGGCTCGCGCTCGGGTCCGGCGACAAGGTCGTGGTGAGCGACGCGCAGGGGACCGAGCACTACGAGTACACCTCGAAGGATCTCGGCGACTCCGACAACTGGTCCATGTCCGTGTCGGGCGACCGGGCCGTGGTGCGGGTCGTCAAGGGGCACGACGACGTCTTCGGGATCCGGTCGCGGCTGGCCTCGATGGGGGTCACCATCGACCGCGTGGCGCGCGGGCAGACCGCCACCGAGCGGGCCAGGGCCGACGCCGACCGGAAGGCCGCGCTCGCCGCCGCGCCGCACGAGGAGAGCATCTGCGGGCGGACCAACGAGGCGGAGAACGCGGCCTGTTACAAGTCGTCGGACCCGGTGGCGTACGCGAACTCGAAGCCCGTGGCCCGGATCCTCATCAACGGCGTCGAGCTGTGCACCGCCTGGCGGGTCGGCACCCAGAACCGGATGCTCACCAACCACCACTGTTTCACCACCACCCGCGAGGCCCGCAACACCGAGGTGTGGTTCAACTACGAGTGCGCGCGGTGTGACGGCGGCGCCACGCTGCGTCCCGTCAAGGTCATGGGCGACCAGGTGCTGGCCACCGACGACATCCTCGACTACACGCTGTTCAGCGTGCGCAACTTCGCGCAGATCCAGCAGTTCGGGTACCTCGAGATCGACGACCGGGCCCCGGTGCGCGGTGAGGAGCTGTACATCCCGCAGCACCCGCGGGGCGCCCCGACGGTCATCACCAGCGAGGACAGCACCGAGCGCAGCGGCAACTGCGCGGTCGACGACCCGGCCTACGACGGCTACGCGTCGAACACCGACATGTCGTACTTCTGCGACACCGACGGCGGCTCGTCCGGCTCCCCGGTGATCTCCCGGCGCACCAACAAGGTCATCGCCCTGCACCACTTCGGCGGCTGCCCGAACTCCGGCGTGCGCATCGACCGCATCGCCGCCCAGCTGCGCCGGCTCATGTAGAGATCCTGTGCACGTGGGGCCCGGTTCGCCGGGCCCCTTCGCGTGTTCGGGTACCGTTGAACCCCGTGCGCATCGAGTTACGCCCGGTCCGTCCGTCTGGTTGGTGGCTCGACGCGCTGCTGGTGGCGGGCTTCGTCGTCATCACGATCCTGCTGGCCGCGAAGACCCCGTTGCTGAGCCTGGACCTCGCCGTCCGCGACTTCGTCGACGCGCACCGCCCGAGCTGGGCCGACACCCTGCTGCGCTGGTGCAACCGGCTCGGCCAGGGCGGGCAGGTGCTCACCCCGCTGGCGGTGATCGTCGCCTTCTTCCTGACCCGCGCCCGCCGCACCGTGCGCCCGTTCCTGCTGGTGATCGGCGCCTTCGCGATCACGTACGTGACAATCGGCCCGCTGAAGATCTGGACCGACCGGCTGGCGGCGAGCGAGCACCTGCACGCCCACCCGGAGTACCTCTTCTACGCCGACGAAGGCATGTCGTACCCGTCGGGCCACGTGGTGAACGCCATCGTCTGGTACGGCGTCCTCGCCACCCTCCTGACCGGCGTGGTCAGCCCGCGGGTGGTGGCGGCGATCCGCTACACGGTTCCGCTGGTGCTGTTGTTCACGACGACGTACCTGAGCTTCCACTGGATCACGGACGGCCTGGCGGCGCTGCTGCTGGGGCTGTTCCTGGACCGGCTCCTGCGGCGGGTGCCCTGGGACGCCCTGCCGCTCGGCGGGCGCCTGACGCGCGCGGGCTGGGCCGGCCCGTTCTACGACGTCTCGCCGGCCGAGACCCGGACGCCGCTCGGCAATCGGGCATAAGACCGCGAACCAGAAGAACCGGGCGCTCCGCCTTATCGGACTTACGCCCCGTCGGGAGAAATGTCCGAAAAATCCTGATGCCGCCAGGCATCGGGATTTTTCGCGCCAAGAGACTTACGAAACCCACGCACCCGCGCGCATTACGCGCCGCACATTCAGCTCCTCGTCCAGGACCAGCAGGTCCGCGCGGGCGCCGGCCTGCAGTGTCCCGCGGTCCGAGCCCAGCCCGATGGCGCCCGCCGGCGTGGTGGAGGCCATCCGCGAGGCCGCCGTCAGCGACAGCCCCGCCCCGACGGCCCGCCGGAACGCCTTGTCCATGGTGAGCGTGCTACCGGCGATCGCGCCGTCGCGGGTCAGCCGGGCCACCCCGCCGGCCACGTCGACGCTCTGGCCGCCCAGCTCGTACGTGCCGTCGGGCATGCCGGCGGCGGCCATGGCGTCGGTGATCAGGGCGGCGCGGGCCGGGCCGGTGACCGAGGCGGCGAAGGCCAGGGTGCCGTCGTGCAGGTGGATGCCGTCGGCGACGAACTCGCAGACCACGCCCGACGCGCCGAGGAGGGCGAAGACCGGGCCGGGCTGGCGGTGGTGGGGCGGGCGCATGCCGTTGAAGACGTGGGTGCCCACCGTGGCGCCGGCCTCGACGCCGGCGAGGGTCTCCTCGTAGGTGGCGTCCGTGTGGCCGATGGCGGCGACGACACCGCGGGAAACCAGCAGCCGGATCGCCTCCAGCGCGCCGGGGAGCTCGGGGGCGACCGTGACCAGCCGTACCGCACCCTCTCCCGCGCCGATGAGGGACTCCAGCTCCTCGAGCGACGGGTCGCGCAGGAAGGCCGGGTTCTGGGCGCCGCAGCGGGCCTGGGAGAGGTACGGGCCCTCGAAGTGGATGCCGGCGAGCACGCCCTCCGCGACGAGCGGGGCGAACGCCCTGGTGGCGGCCAGCATGAGCGCCGGCGGCGAGGTGACCAGGCTGGCGAGCATGGTCGTGGTGCCGTGCCCGAGGTGGTACGCGGCGGCCTTGCGCGCCTCGTCCGCGTCGCCGGTGGTGAAGGTCGCACCGCCGCCGCCGTGGACGTGGATGTCGACGAAGCCGGGCACCACGACGGCGCCGTCGGTCGCCGGGCCCCCCTCGCCGACCTCGGCGATGTGCTCGCCCTCGATGCGGACGAAGCCGTTGTCGATGACGCGGTCGCCCGCGACCACCCGGACCCCGGACACCACCGTCATTGCGTGTTCCCCTTCGTGTTCAGGTTGTCGAGCGCGATGAGGGCCGCGCCCAGGCAGCCGGCCTCGTCGCCGAGCGCGGCGCGGGTGATGACCGGCTCGCGATGGAAGGTCACCCGGGCGTGCACGCCCTCGCGCAGCGGAGCCAGCAGGGCCTCGCCCGCCTCGGCCAGGCCGCCGCCGAGCACGATGACCGCCGGGTCGAACAGCGCGATGCCGGTCATCAGACCATCGGCCAGCGCGTCGATCGTCTCGCGCCACACGGCGACCGCGGTCGGCTCGCCCTCGGCGGCCAGCCGGGCCACCTCCTCGGCGGTGGCCGCGCGCCCGGCCTGCTCGGTGTAGCGCCGGCCCACCGCCGACGCCGAGGCGACCGCCTCCAGGCAGCCGCGCTGGCCGCAGCCGCAGACCGGGCCGCCGGGCCGCACGACGATGTGGCCGATCTCGCCGCCCGCCCCGTGCGCGCCGGTGTACACCTGGCCGTGCACCACGTTGGCGGCCGCGATGCCGGTGCCGATGGGGATGACCAGCACGTAGTCGTGCCCGCGCCCGGCGCCGAGACGCGCCTCGGCCAGGCCGCCGCCGCGCACGTCGTGCCCGAGGGCCGCGGGGAGCCCGAGCCGTTCTTCCAGAAGCCTTCGCAGCGGTACGTCCCGGAATCCGACGTTCGCCGCCCAGACCGCGACGCCCTCGGCCTCGTCGATGACCCCGGGCACGACGAGCCCGGCGCCCACCGGCTCCAGCCCCTTGGCCCGGGCGGTCGCGGCGAGCCCCTCGGCGATGCCCAGGATGGTCGCGATGACGGCCTCGCCGCCGCGCTGGGCGCCCGTGGGGTGCCGCTCCGCGTGCTGGACCGTGTGTAGCGCGTCGCCGTCGGCGCCGACCAGGGCACACTTGATCCCGGTGCCCCCGACATCGAGGGCGATCACGGTCTGCGTCATGTGCTCTGTGTCCCCGATCGCTCACTGCCTGATCGTTACGGCATCAAATCCGGCGGGTTCGCGCATCATTGCGCACGGGCGGCCTGGCTGGCAACCATACCGGCCGGGTTGGTTCGAGCAGTTGCCTTTGCGTTTACCCGCTGTTTCGCGCATTATTGTGCACACATCTCGCACCGTATGCGCAGGGGAGGGGGGCGAGTGGACCGCTACGCGCGCTGGAACGCGCTCCTCGAAATCCTCACCGACGCCGGCCGCATCAGCGTGGAGGACGCGGCGGAGCGGCTGGACGTGTCGCAGGCCACGATCCGGCGGGACTTCGACCAGCTGGCCCAGCAACAGATGATCACCCGCACCCGGGGCGGGGCCGTGGCCAACGGGGTGTCCTACGACCTGCCCCTGCGGTACAAGACGGCCAAGCATGCCCCGGAGAAGCAGCGCATCGGCGCCGCGGCGGCCGCGCTGGTCTCGCCCGGCATGGTGGTCGCGCTCAACGGCGGCACCACGACCACCGAGGTGGCCCGCGCGCTCGCGGTGCGCCCCGAGCTCACCGGCGGGGTCGACGACGCCCAGCTCACCGTGGTCACCAACGCGCTGAACATCGCCAACGAGCTGCTGGTGCGCTCCCGGATGAAGATCGTCGTGACCGGCGGGGTGGTCCGCCCGCAGTCCTTCGAGCTGGTCGGCCCGCTCGGCGGCAACATCCTGCGCGACGTCACCCTCGACATCGCCCTGCTCGGCGTCGACGCGCTCGACGTCACCCTCGGCGCCGCCGCCCACCACGAGGGCGAGGCCGCGATGAACAGCCTCATGGTCGCCCGCGCCCGCCGCGTGGTGATCATCGCGGACAGCTCCAAGCTGGGCGGCCACGCCTTCGCCCGGATCTGCCCGATCGACCGCATCGACACGCTGGTGACCGACTCCAACGCCACCACCGCGACGCTCGACGCCTTCCGGTCGGCCGGCGTCAAAATCGTCACCGCCTGACGGCGGGCGCGCGTCAGGGCCCATTCGGAACATGTCGGACATTTCGCGCCATGAACCGGTGGGTGAACGAGGGGTCAGCCGATAGGGTGGCGGGTGACCCCCACGTCCCCCGGGAGAGCGACGATGAAGCGCGACGAACTCGCCGCCCGCCGCGTCCCCACGCAACCGTCCACAGAGGACGTCGACGACTTCCTGGACGGCGACGAGCCGGAGCAGCCGGCCGCGGACGTGGCGGCGGCCGAGGAGCCGGCCGAGCTCGACGAGCGCAGCAAGAAGATCCTCGGCTTCGAGAAGCAGTGGTGGCGCCAGGCGGGCGCCAAGGAGCAGGCCATCCGCGACACCTTCGGGCTCAGCGCGACCCGCTACTACCAGCTGCTCAACGGCCTGCTCGACGACCCCCTGGCGCTGGCGCACGATCCGGTGGTGGTCCAGCGCCTGCGCCGGCTGCGCGCCTCCCGGGCAAGGCACCGGTAGGGCTCAGCGCGACCCGCTACTACCAGCTGCTCGACCACCCCCTGGCCCTGGCGCACGACCCGGAGGTGGTCCAGCGCCTGTGCCGGCTGCGCGCCTCCCGGGCACGGCACCGGTAGGGCTCAGCGCGCCTTCTGCTGCTCCGCGTAGCCGGCCAGCCAGGCCACCTGCACCGGGTCCAGCGACGGGCGGACCCGCTCGCGGGCCAGCTCCACGTGGGTGGCCGTGACCTCGGTGGCGTCCAGCGACTCGCGCATCGCGGCCAGCGCCGACTCGCGGACCAGCGCGGCGCAGTCCGCGGCCGAGAACCGGTCCAGCGACGCGGCCAGGGCCTTCAGGTCCACGTCGGGGGCGAGCGGCACCGACTTCGCGGCCGCCCGCAGGATCTCGGCCCGCGCGTCGGCGTCCGGCGGCGGCACGAAGACCAGCCGCTCCAGCCGGCCGGGGCGCAGCAGGGCCGGGTCGACCAGGTCGGGCCGGTTGGTGGCGCCGATGACCACGACGTTGCGCAGCGACTCGACCCCGTCCAGCTCGGTCAGCAGCGCGGCGACCACCCGGTCGGTGGTGCCGCCGTCGGTGGCCTGCCCGCGGGTCGGGGCCAGCGCGTCCACCTCGTCCAGGAAGACCAACGTCGGCGCGGCCTCGCGGGCGCGGCGGAAGAGCTCGCGCACCGCGCGCTCCGACTCGCCGACCCACTTGGACAGCAGCTCGGCCCCCTTCACCGAGAGCACGTTGGCCTTGCCGGTGCCGGCGATCGCCTTGACCAGGAAGGTCTTGCCGCAGCCGGGCGGGCCGTAGAGCAGCACGCCGCGCGGGGGCTCGACGCCCAGCCGGGAGAAGGCGTCGGGGTACGACAACGGCCACAGCACCGACTCGGTGAGCGTCTGCTTGACCTCGACCATGTCGCCGACGTCGTCGAGGGTGACCTTGGCCAGCTCGAGCGAGCTCTCGGCCATCGACGTCGGGCGGACCACCTCCAGCGCGGCCTCGAAGTCGGCCATCACCACCTGCGGGGTCTCGGCCTCGCGGCGGTGGCGCAGCGCGGCCCGGACCCCGGCCTCGCGGGCGAGCGCGGCCAGGTCGGCGGCGACGAAGCCGGGCGTGCGGCCGGCGACCTCGTCGAGGCGCACGTCGTCGGCCAGCGGCATGCCGCGGGTGAGCACGGTCAGCTGCTCGCGGCGCAGCGCGGCGTCCGGCAGCGGCACCGAGATCTCGTGCGCGAGCAGCTCGGGGGAGTGCAGCGCCGGGTCGACCGACTCGGGGCGGCTGGTGGTGCACACCACCGCCTCACCCTCCCCGATCAGCTCGGCCAGCAGCTGGCGGAACACGGTGGCCAGCGGCCCGGGCTGGTCGCGCGGCGCGAGCGCGTCGACGTCGGAGATGAGCAGGATGGCCGGGCCGGGGGCGCGCATCTCGTCGGCCGCCTTGCGCAGCCGGGCCGCGGCGTCGTTGTTGGTCAGCGCCGCGATCTCGGGCGCCCACAGCGCCACCACCTGGGCCTCGACCTCGGCCGCGACGGCGCGCACGAGCGCCGACTTGCCCGAGCCGGCCGGGCCGGTGACCAGCACGCCGAGGGAGACGGTGGTGCCGAGCTTGGCCAGCACCTCGCCGTGGTGGAAGCCGAGGTCCAGCAGCTCGATCAGCTGCTCGGCCTGCGCCCGCAGCCCGGGCAGGTCGTCCAGCACCGGAGCAGGGACCGGGGCCGAGGCCGGCGCGGCGGCCGTGGGGGCGGAGCCGGCCGGCGCGACGACGCTGCCAGGTGCGTGGGTGGCCTGGCCGTGCTGCCAGCCGACGGCGGTGTCCATGGTGACCAGCGCGCCCGGGTCCGGGTCGGCCGCCACCACGGTCAGCAGGGCGCTCGTCCACGCGTAGCCGACGGTGTTGGACAGGCTGCGCCGGGCCGCCTCGACCAGGCCGCGATCCACCATGTGTACCGCGGGAGCCGACACCGACAGCGTCCCCAGCGACACGTCCTGGGGCAGCAGCGACACGTTGTCGCCGACCGTGACGACCTTGCCCAGCAGGGCCAGCCGCAGCATCTCCGGCGAGACGACCGCCATGATCTCGGCCGGCCCGGACAGCGTGACCGTCTGGGCCGCGCGCAGCGGGGCGGCGGCCACCGCCACCTGGCCCCCGTCCCGCAGGCCGAGGTTGCCCAGCACCAGGTCGTCGGCGTAGAGCAGGGCCCGGCTGGCGCCCGGCTCGGCCACCGCGACGATCCCGGCCGAGGTGCGCCGGCCGGTGAGCGCGATCGGGTCGCCCGGGCGTAGGCCGAGCGCGGTCAGCACCTCCGGGTGCAGGCGGACGACACCCCGGCGGGCGTCGAGCGCGGCTGGGCGGAGGCTGGCGGTGAGCGTCAAGGTCGCCGACACGCAAACGAGCGTAGCCGTTGCTGTGAAGGGCCTGAGGGATTGCGCCCGCCGCAACATCCGATGCGTACGTTTGGTCAATGCGAGTTCGCCTGCCGAGCCTGAGCCGGCGCCAGATCATCTCTGGCGCCGTCGCGTTGGTGCTCGTAGTGGGGCTGGTCGGCTGGGCCTCGGCGCCCAAGCCGAAGAGCTTCCGCACCACCGATCAAATGATCACGGTGAAGACCGGCCCCGACGACGGGTCCGAGGTCACCCTGGACACGACGCTGTACCTGCCCAAGTCGGCCGGGGCCGGCGACCCGGTGCCGGCCGTCCTGCTGGCCCACGGCTTCGGCGGCACCAAGCAGAGCGTGCGCTCCGACGCCGAGCGCTTCGCCGACCAGGGCTACGCCGTGCTCACCTGGACTGCCCAGGGCTTCGGCCGCTCCACCGGCGAGATCCACCTGGACAGCCCGGACTGGGAGGTCAAGGACGCCCAGCGGCTGATCGACTGGCTCGCCGCGCGGCCCGAGATCCGTAAGGACGGCAACGACCCGAAGGTGGCCGCCGTCGGCGGCTCCTACGGCGGCGCGCTGTCCCTGCTGCTGGCCGCCCAGGACGCCCGGGTCGACGCGATCGTGCCGATGATCACCTGGAACGACCTCGTCAACGTCTTCCTGCCCGGCGGGGTGTTCAAGAAGCAGTGGGCGGGGGAGTTCTTCGGCTCCTCGGAGAACCCGGCCAACCCGCAGTGCGGGCGCTTCGCCGAGGACATCTGCAAGGCGTACCTCGACATCGCCACCACCGGCCGGTCCACCCCCGCCACCGAGGCGCTGCTGCGCAAGTCCTCGCCGTCGCAGGTGCTGGACCGGATCAAGGCGCCGACGCTGCTCATCCAGGGCCAGGTGGACACCCTGTTCCCGCTCAGCGAGGGCGACGCCAACGCCCGCGGCATCGCGGCCAACGGCACGCCGGTCCGGGTCGCCTGGTACACCGGCGGCCACGACGGCGGCAGCGGCCCGCAGTCCGAGGTGGACCGGCTGCGGCAGCTCAGCGACCAGTGGCTCGGCCACTACCTCAAGGGCGACGGGGCGACCCCGCCGACGAGCTTCACCTACTCGCGGGTCTCCGGCCTCAACGCGCAGGGCCGCGGCCTGGTCACCGCCGCCTCCTCGGTGGACGCCTACCCCGGCCTGAACAATGTCGGCGCCGCCGTCACGCTGCAGGGCCCCGACCAGCGGATCGCCAGTCCGCCGGACGGCAATCCGGCGGGCATCTCCTCGCTGCCCATCGCCGGGCTGTCCGGCCTGCTCGGCGCGGCCGGCGCCGGCGGGATCACCCAGGAGATCCCCGGCCAGCACGCCGACTTCGTCTCGACCCCGGTCGGCGCGGCCCTGGACGTCGCCGGCGCGCCGAAGGTGCGGCTGCGGGTCGCGTCCCCGACCGGCGAGGCGACGCTCTTCGTCAAGCTCTACGACGTGCCGGCCAAGGGTGAGCCCTCGGTGCCGGACGGGCTCATCGCCCCGATCCACCTCACCGGCCTGCCCAAGAACATCGGCGACGCCGTGCCGGTGACCGTCACCCTGCCCGCGGTCGTGCACCGCTTCGAGGCGGGCAGCCGGGTGCGGGTCACGGTGGCCACGGCGGACACGGGCTACTGGTCGCCGACGGAGCCGGTGGTGTACACCGTCGCCCTCGACGGCTCGGTCGACCTCCCCGCCATCGCCGGCACCCCGCTGGCCAACCCCGACATCGTCTGGCGCTACGTGCTCGCCGGGCTGCTCGCGGCCATCGCGCTCGGCCTGGCCGTGGTGCTGGTCCTCGCCCGGCGGCGGGCCCGGCGCATCGACCGCAGCGTCGACGCCGAGCTCGTCGACACGCCGCTGGTGGTGCGCGGGCTGCGCAAGGAGTACAAGGACTTCGTCGCGGTGGCCCGGGTGGACTTCACCGTGCGGCGCGGCCAGGTGGTCGGCCTGCTCGGCCCGAACGGCGCCGGCAAGACCACCTCGCTGCGGGTGCTCATGGGGCTGACCCGGCCGACCGCGGGCGAGATCCTCGTCTTCGGTCACCGGCTGCTGCCCGGCGCACCGGTGCTGTCCCGGGTCGGGGCGCTGGTCGAGGGGCCCGGCTTCCTGCCGCACCTCACCGGGGCGCAGAACCTGGAGCTGTACTGGAAGGCGACCGGCCGCCCGGCCGAGGACGCCCACTTCGAGGAGGCGTACGAGATCGCCGGCCTCGGCAGTGCGGTCAACCGGCGGGTGCGCACCTACAGCCACGGCATGCGGCAGCGGCTGGCCATCGCCCAGGCCATGCTCGGCCTGCCGGAGCTGCTGGTGCTCGACGAGCCGACGGACGGGCTGGACCCGCCGCAGATCGCCGAGATGCGCAAGGTGCTGCGCCGCTACGCCACCGGCGGGCGGGCCGTGCTTGTCTCCAGCCACCTGCTGGCCGAGGTCGAGCAGACCTGCACCGACGTGGTGGTGATGCACCGGGGCGAGGTGGTCGCGGCCGGGCCGGTCGACGAGATCGTCGGCGAGTCGCCCAGCGTGCAGCTGGACGTTTCCGACGTGGACGCGGCCGAGAAGGTACTGCAGGAGCTCACCGGCGTGCGCTCGGTGGCCTGGTCCGGCGGGCGCGGCCTGGTCGTCGACATCGACGGCGCGCCGCGGGCCGAGGTGGTGGCGGCGCTGGTCAAGGCCGGGGTCGGCATCGACCGAATCGCCCCGCGGCGCCGGCTGGAAGACGCGTTCCTGTCGCTCGTCGGCGGGGACACCAAGGCGAGTGGGGAGCGGCCGTGAGCGGTCCGGAGCGGAGCGGAGGGGCCGCGAACAGTATGAACAGCTTTAGCTCAGGCCGGCGCCGGAGCGAAGCGGAGGGGACGGCATGAGCACCGACGTTGTTGGGGGAGCGGTGGGGTACCGTCCCCGCGCCACCCTCTCGCTGTGGACGGAGATCCGCAGGCAGGCCTCCCGTCGGCGCACGCAGATGGCGCTGGGCTTCATGGTCCTGCTCCCGCTGATCATCCTCATCGCGTTCCAGCTGGACAGCGGCAACAACAACGACAACGGGGGCGGCGGCAACGGCGAGTTCTCCCGCCTGTCGGACCTGGCGACCTCCGGCGGCCCGAACTTCACCCTGTTCACGCTGCTGGTGTCGTCGGGCTTCCTGCTGGTCGTGGTGGTCGCGCTGTTCTGCGGCGACACGGTGGCCAGCGAGGCCAGCTGGGGCAGCCTGCGGTACCTCCTGGCGATGCCCGTCCCGCGAGCCCGCCTGCTCGGCATCAAGCTGGCCGTCTCCCTCCTCTACAGCCTGCTGGCCGTGCTGACCCTCGTCGGCACCGCGCTGTTGGCCGGCACGCTGCGCTACGGCTGGGCCCCGCTGAGCGCGCCGATCGGCGGGGACATCCCGGCCGGCACGGGGGTGGTGCGGCTGCTGGAGATCGTGGGGTACCTCTGCGTCTGCCTGCTCGTCGTCGCCTCGCTCGCGTTCCTGCTGTCGGTGTCGACCGACGCCCCGCTCGGCGCGGTCGGCGGCGCGGTGCTGCTGCAGATCCTGTCCAACATCCTCGACCAGATCACCGCGCTGGGGAACCTGCGCACGGTCCTGCCGACGCACTACAACGACGCCTGGCTCGGCCTGCTCTCCAGCCCGATGCAGGTCGACGACCTCGTCAAGGGCGCCGTGGCCGCGATCGCCTACGCCACGGTGTTCTTCGCCCTCGGGTTCTGGCGCTTCCTGCGCAAGGACGTGGTCAGCTAGACCCAGGTCCACCGGGCGCCCTACCGGCGGGTAGGGTGCCCGGTCATGCGAATCTCCGCCCTCGGGGGCGCGTGCGCGTTGGTCGTCGGGCTCGCCGCCCTCGCGGCGGGCCTCTACTACGACCAGGGCCACCTGGTGCAGTGGGCCCACTTCGCGCAGACGTCCAACGTGACCAAGGGCCCGACCGAGCTGGAGACCGCGCGCGTCTTCAACCTGCTCGGCTCGTTCGCCAGCGCCTTCGCCGCGATCGTGGCCGCCGGCAGCACCCTGCTGGCCCGCCTGGCCGGCCGCTCCGGCGAGTGGGTGCTGCGCCTGACCGCCGTACTGCTGCTGGTGGTCATGCTGCTGGTCGCGGTGGCGGTCGTCGTCGGCTCGTTCACCGGCGACGAACCGGTGGCGATCATCGACACCCCGTGGTGGCTGCTGGCCGTCGAGTGGGGCGCGCTCGCCCTGGCCGTCGTGGGCGCCGCGACGGCCACCGCCCAGCTGTGGCGCTTCGTCCCGGAGTCGGAGGAAGCGGCCGCCTGAACGGGCATATCCCGCGGGTACGACATGTCGGGCGCTCCGCGCCACGATGGGCGCCGCGACGGCCACCGCCCAGCTGTGGCGCTTCGTCCCGGAGTCGGAGGAAGCGGCCGCCTGAACGGGCATATCCCGCGGGTACGACATGTCGGGCGCTCCGCGCCACGACATGTCGGATTTATGCCACGGCGGACGAAAAAACAGAGACTATGCCCCGTCAGGGTAAATATCCGACAAGTCGCGGCACGGAGTGCCCGACTTGTCGGCTTGTTCCCGTCGACGGGTGCTATCCCTCGTAGCCGCTGACGGTGCGCATCGGCGGGCGGTCGGGGTGGGCGACGGCCGTCTCCCGCGGTACAACGGCGGAATCATGCCGCTCGAACTGCGTCAACGTCGGCCAGAGCGAGCGGCTCGGCAACACGCGGGCGTTGATCGTCTGCAGGATCGTGGCGGCCATCCGCCCCAGCGCCGCCGTGTCCTGGTGCCCGTGCGTGCGCTGGCCGAGGTCGACCTGCGCGATGGCGTCCAGCCCGTGCTCGCGCCAGGCGTCGATGAGCAGTCCGGTCTCCACGCCGTAGCCGGCCGCGAAGGGCAGCGACTCGAGCAGCGAGCGGCGGGCCGCGTACTCCCCGGCCAGCGGCTGCACGACCCCGGCCAGCTCCGGGAAGTAGGCGTTGAGCAGTGGCCGGGCGGCCAGCTCCGTGACCCGGCCGCCGCCGGCCGCCGAGAGGTCCAGCAGCGGGCGGTCGTAGAACGCCTTGACCATCAGCGTGGCGGGGTCGGCCAGCAGGGGGCCCAGCAGGCCGGTCACGAAGTGGGGGCGGAAGTCGGTGAGGTCGGCGTCGACGTACACCAGGATGTCGCCCTTGGTGACCGCGAGCGCCTTCCACAGCACCTCGCCCTTGCCCGGCCGGGAGCCGGTGCCCGGCAGGATGTCGTCGCGGTGGTGCACAGTCGCGCCGGCCGCCGCGGCCACCTCGGCGGTGCGGTCCACCGACCCCGAGTCGACCACGATCAGCTCGTCGACCAGCGGGCCCAGGGTGCGCACCCCGGCCACGATCTCGCCGACCGTCGGCTCCTCGTCCAGCGCCGGTAGCACCACGCTCACCCGGGTGTCGCCCTTCGCCGCCAGGACCTCCTCCTCGGGCCAGTCGCGCCAGCCGGAGGTGCGCCGGGCGAACCAGTCCGCCGCGATCGGGTGCATGAGATCAACGCTAGCGGTGTCCGAGTCGTGAGATGACTCATACCCGGCCCCCGGTGGCGCCCCTTACACTGGTGGCACAACTTCATACCTCATCCAGAGGGGCAGAGGGATACGGCCCGATGAAGCCCCGGCAACCCCTGCGCGCGTCTCGATGTCGAGGCCAGTGCGCGGTAGGTGCCAAATCCGTCCCGGTGCACGCCCGTGCGCTTGGGAAAGATGAGAGGAAAGGCCTCCGCCATGACCTCGACGCTCAGCGTCTTCACCGACTCCCCGGCCCGCAACCTGGTTTGCCGCGGCTGCGGCGCCACCTTCTCGCTCGCCGCGCAGCACGCCTGTTACGAGTGTTTCGGCCCGCTCGAGGTGGGTTACGACCCGGCCGCGCTGGCCCAGGTGACCCGCGAGCAGATCGAGGCCGGCCCGCAGAACATCTGGCGCTACGCCCCGCTGCTGCCCGTCGGGGTCGACCCGGACACCCGCGTGAGCCTCGACCCGGGCCTCACCCCGCTGGTCAAGGCCGACGGGCTGGGCAAGGAGCTCGGCTTCACCGCGCAGCTGTGGGTCAAGGACGACTCGGCCAACCCGACGCACTCGTTCAAGGACCGGGTCGTCTCGGTGGCGCTGACCGCGGCCAAGGCGCTGGGCTTCACGCGGTACTCCTGCGCCTCCACCGGCAACCTGGCCAACTCCGTCGCCGCGCACGCGGCCCGGGCCGGCGTCCCGTCGACGGTGTTCATCCCGGCCGACCTGGAGCCGGGCAAGATCATCATGACCGCCGTGTACGGCGGCGAGGTCGTCGCCATCGAAGGCTCGTACGACGAGGTGAACCGGCTCTGCTCGGAGCTGACCGAGACCGACGAGTTCGAGGACACCGCGTTCGTCAACGTCAACGTCCGGCCGTTCTACGCCGAGGGCTCCAAGACGCTCGGCTACGAGGTCGCCGAGCAGCTCGGCTGGCGCATCCCGGCCCAGGTGGTCATCCCGATGGCCAGCGGCGAGCTGCTCACGAAGATCGACAAGGCGTTCGCCGAGCTGGTCGAGATCGGCCTGGTGCCGCCGACCGAGTGGAAGGTCTTCGGCGCCCAGTCGGCCGGCTGCAACCCGATCGCCAAGGCCCTGCACGACGGCGTCGACGAGATCACCCCGGTCAAGCCGACCGGCATCGCGAAGTCGCTGAACATCGGCGACCCGGCGGCCGGCGTCTACGCCCTGGAGTCGGTGCGGCGCACCGGGGGCTGGATGGAGTACGTCGACGACGACGAGATCCGCGCCGGCATCCAGCTGCTCGCCCGGACCACCGGCGTCTACGCCGAGACGGCCGGCGGGGTGACCACGGCGGTGCTCAAGAAGCTCGTCGAGTCGGGCAAGCTCGACCCCAGCGCCGAGACGGTCATCTTCAACACCGGCGACGGCCTGAAGACCCTCGATGCGGTGGCCGGCAACGTCGGACCCACCCACCGGGTGAAGCCGTCGCTCAAGTCCGCCCGCGAGGCCGGCCTGCTCGGATGATTTTTCCGGCCCCGTAGTTACCCAGCGTTCAGGAAAAGAGAGCGCTTTCAGACCGGGACGTGGAACGGGTTGCCCGAATGGCGGTTATGTCCGACACGGAGTGTGATCGACAGCGCGCCGTGCGCTGATCGGTGGACTTGACGCCTTAGGTACCTAGGTCCAGGATGCTCGGTGCGGGAGGACGTGTCGCCGCGAGCTTTCGCCGATATCGGTGGAGGCCGCGACCACAACACCGGAGGTGTTGGCGAGCGTCCTCTCGACCAATTTCCGGGCATAAATGGTTTGCCGCGCCGGCTCACGCGCGCCCACCCTGAGGCCATGGCCCAGACCACGCTCGAGATCGTCGAGGTGCACGCCGATGACCCGGCGGCGATCGACGCGACCTACGACATCGAGGAAACGGCGATGCGCGCCGACGTGCCGGACTGGCCCGACGGCAGCCGGTTCCACCACGCGGCGCTGTTCCGCATCCCGGCGCCCTGGCACGGACGCCGCGTCTTCCTCGCCCTCGACGGCGACGCGCCGGCCGGCACCGTCCAGCTGGAACTGCCGCTGCGCGACAACCTGACCAACGCCCACATCGACGTCCGCGTCGCCCCCGGGCACCGGCGCCGCGGCGTCGGCCGGGCTCTCTACCGGCACGCGGCCGAGCTCGCCCGGGCCGCCGGGCGCACCACCGCCCACTCGTTCAGCCCGCTCGCCCCCGCGCATGAGGCCTTCTGTGCCGGCCTCGGGATGCGCGACGGCCTGACCGACGCCCGCCGGCGGCTGCTCATCGCCGACCTCGACCACGCCGCGCTCGACCGGCTGCACGCCGAGGGCCTGGCCCGCGCGGACGGCTACACCGTGGTGCGATGGGAGAGCGAGGCGCCGGAGGAGTACCTCGAGGACCTCGCCGCGCTGGACAGCTCCTTCATCGCCGAGACGCCGATGGGCGAGCTGGAATACGAGCCGCAGAAGATCGACGCCGGGCGCTTCCGGGAGCAGCAGCGGATGTTCGTCGCCTGGGGCTTGCGGCGCTACCAGACCGGCGTCGTCCACGCGGCCAGCGGCCGGCTCGTCGCCTGGACCGCGATGCGGCTGAGCGAGGGCGTCGACTGGCACGCCTGGCAGGGGATCACCCTGGTGCACCCCGGGCACCGCGGCCACCGCCTCGGCATCGTGGCGAAGGTCGAGAACCTGCGGGCGATGCTCGTCGCCGAGCCGGCGGTCACCACGGTCGACACGTTCAACGCGGTCTCGAACGACTACATGATCGCGATCAACGAGGCCATGGGGTTCCGCTTCGCGGGCACCTGGGCCAACTGGCAGGGCCCCACCGCCTTCTAGGCTCGATGCGGCTTCGCCCGGTCGACCCACACCGGGCGGTGGCAGGATGGCGCCATGGAGAACTCACACCCCATGTTCACCAGCCACGCCGACACGCTGGAGCGGGCGCTGACCGCGATCGCCGAGCGTGCGTACTGGTCCAACTATCCCGAGTCGCCGAGCCCCCGGATCTACGGCGAGCACGCCGCAGCCGAGGGTGAGGCCGCCTTCCGCGCCTACCTGGGCGCCGACTTCCCGCTGAAGGACCAGGCCGGCATCGCCGACTGGGTGTCGACCGAGAGCTCGCCCTTCGGCGTCGCGCTCGACGTGCGGTACCCCCACCTGGACCTCGACGCCGCCTTCGCCGCGCTCGCCGAGGGCATGCCGGCGTGGCGGGCGGCCGGCCCGCAGACCCGCGCCGGGGTCACCCTGGAGATTCTCGACCGGCTGCACAAGCGCGTGTTCGAGCTCGCCAACGCCGTGCACGCGACCACCGGTCAGGCCTTCGTCATGGCCTTCCAGGCCGGTGGGCCGCACGCCCTGGACCGGGCGCTGGAGGCGGTCGCCTACGCCTACCGGGAGATGACCCGCACGCCGGCCACCGCCGACTGGGAGAAGCCGGCCGGCAAGGGGCAGACGCTGCACATGTCGAAGAGCTTCCATGTCGTACCGCGGGGGGCCGCCCTGGTCGTCGGCTGCAACACGTTCCCGACCTGGAACTCCTACCCCGGCCTGTTCGCGTCCCTGGTCACCGGCAACCCGGTGATCGTCAAGCCGCACCCGCGGGCCGTGCTGCCCCTTGCGATCACCGTCAAGATCGCCCGGGAGGTGTTGGCCGACGCCGGCTTCGACCCCAACCTCGTGCTGCTGGCCGCCGAGGCGCCCGGCGAGGGGCTGGCCAAGACGCTCGCCCTGCGCCCCGAGGTGCGCATCATCGACTTCACCGGCTCGACCGAGTTCGGCGACTGGCTGGAGGCCAACGCCCGCCAGGCCGTCGTCTACACCGAGAAGGCCGGCGTCAACACGATCGTGATCGACTCGACCGACGACTTCGCCGGCATGTGCCGCAACATCGGGTTCTCGCTGGTGCTGTACTCCGGGCAGATGTGCACCACCCCGCAGAACATCCTCGTCCCGGCGACCGGCATCGCCACCGACGAGGGGCACAAGAGCCTCGACGAGGTGGCCCAGGGCATCGCGAGCGCGGTCGCGAAGCTCACCGCGGACGCGGCCAAGGGCGTCGAACTCACCGGCGCGATCGTCAACGAGAGCGTGCTGGAGCGGCTGGCGAACGCGGCCACGCTCGGCGATCCGGTGCTGGAATCCTCAGACGTTTCGCACCCCACCTACGCCGGCGCGACGGTGCGCACCCCGCTCATCCGCAAGCTCGGCGCCGACGACGCGCAGACCTACGGCACGGAGTGGTTCGGGCCCATTTCCTTCGTTGTAGGAACGGATTCCACGGTGGGTAGTTTGCGGATCTTCGCCGACACCGTCGGCAAGAAGGGCGCATTGACCGCTTCGGTGTATTCGACGTCGGAGGACGTCCTGGACGCCATGGAAGAGGCCGCGCTGCTTGCCGGCGTGCATTTGTCAGTCAACCTTACGGGCGGGGTCTTCGTGAACCAGTCGGCCGCCTTTTCGGACTTCCATGCCAGTGGCGCCAATCCGGCCGCCAATGCCGCGCTGACCGACGGGGCGTACGTGGCGGGACGCTTCCGGGTAGTTCAGTCACGCCGTCACGTCTAACTCTGTTACTTACTAACACGTAGTCGCCGGGCGATGTCTGATCATGCAAGAGAAGGCATGCTCGGCGACCTTTTCAAACTGCTTGATTCGTGACCTTGCTGTCCGATTTGGGCCTGTCGAGGCAGGGGTAACTCCTGTACCGTGCGGTTCGGTCGTCGTTCCTTCGCCGGAGCCACCCCCGGATCCGGCGGCTGTGGTCGAAGGCCCGGGGGCTGGTCCCCACAGCCAGCCGAGTGACGCAGCAGGACCGAAGTAGAGGAAGTGCACCGTGGCACAGGGCACCGTCAAGTGGTTCAACAGCGAGAAGGGCTATGGCTTCATCGCGGTCGACGGGGGACAGGACGTGTTCGTCCACTTCTCCGCGATTCAGATGGACGGCTACAAGTCGCTGGAAGACGGACAGCGCGTGGAGTTCGAGATCGCGCAGGGCCAGAAGGGCCCGCAGGCGGAGCAGGTGCGCCACCTCGCCTGATCAAAAGTCCGCATTCACCCCGCCGGGGCACCGTCCTCATTGATGAGGAACGGTGCCCTGCGTGTATTTCCGGGTCTCTTTTCGGGCTTTGGGGCGTTTTGCGCCGATGGTGGGTCCTCGGCCGCTAGAGTTGATCTTGCCCTCCGCCACCTTGCCCGTCACCCCCGGTTTGCTTGCACTCGACTGGCCAGAGTGCTAAACAAGGACTTGGCACTCGCGTCAGGCGAGTGCCAATGGTCGGGACGGTGCAGCCGCTCCGGTGGGCAACCGCCGGGAGGCTGGTCGTCGCGGGCTCATCCGGCCCGACCGCCGGGGATCCCGCTGGGTCCTCGCAGGGTGCGAAACCAGGCGGTGAGCCGCCGACCCCGCGTGGGTCGAGGCGAATCGTGAGTGTCCAGGAGGACAACGCCGAATGGCCAAGATTATCGCGTTCGACGAAGAGGCGCGCCGCGGTCTCGAGCGGGGCATGAACACCCTCGCCGACGCCGTCAAGGTGACGCTGGGCCCCAAGGGCCGCAACGTCGTCCTCGAGAAGAAGTGGGGCGCGCCCACCATCACCAACGATGGTGTGAGCATCGCCAAGGAGATCGAGCTCGAGGACCCGTACGAGAAGATCGGCGCTGAGCTGGTCAAGGAAGTCGCGAAGAAGACCGACGACGTCGCCGGTGACGGCACGACGACGGCGACCGTGCTGGCGCAGGCGCTGGTCCGCGAGGGCCTCCGCAACGTCGCCGCCGGCGCGAACCCGATGGCCCTGAAGCGCGGCATCGAGGCGGCGGTCTCCTCCGTCGCCGACGAGCTGGCCAACCTGGCCAAGGACGTGGAGACCAAGGAGCAGATCGCCTCCACCGCCTCCATCTCCGCCGGTGACTCCACGGTCGGCGAGATCATCGCCGAGGCGATGGACAAGGTCGGCAAGGAAGGCGTCATCACCGTCGAGGAGAGCAACACCTTCGGCCTCGAGCTCGAGCTCACCGAGGGCATGCGCTTCGACAAGGGCTACATCTCGCCGTACTTCGTGACCGACACCGACCGGATGGAGGCCGTCCTCGACGACCCCTACATCCTCATCGTCGAGTCGAAGATCTCCGCGGTGAAGGACCTCCTCCCGGTGCTGGAGAAGGTCATGCAGTCGGGCAAGCCGCTCGCGATCATCTCCGAGGACGTCGAGGCCGAGGCCCTGGCGACCCTCGTGGTGAACAAGATCCGCGGCACCTTCAAGTCGGTCGCCGTCAAGGCCCCCGGCTTCGGCGACCGCCGCAAGGCCATGCTGACCGACATCGCGATCCTGACCGGCGGTCAGGTCATCAGCGAGACCGTCGGCCTCAAGCTGGAGAACGCCGACCTGTCCCTCCTCGGCCGCGCCCGCAAGGTGGTCGTGACCAAGGACGAGACGACGGTCGTCGACGGCGCCGGTGACGCCGACTCGATCGGTGGCCGGGTCTCGCAGATCCGCGCCGAGATCGAGAAGAGCGACTCGGACTACGACCGCGAGAAGCTGCAGGAGCGCCTGGCCAAGCTGGCCGGCGGCGTTGCGGTCATCAAGGTCGGCGCGGCCACCGAGGTCGAGCTCAAGGAGCGCAAGCACCGCATCGAGGACGCCGTTCGCAACGCGAAGGCGGCCGTCGAGGAGGGCATCGTCCCCGGTGGTGGCGTCGCCCTGGTGCAGGCCGGCAAGACCGCGTTCGACAAGCTGGACCTGGTCGGCGACGAGGCAACCGGCGCGAACATCGTCAAGGTCGCGCTGGACGCCCCGCTGCGGCAGATCGCCGTGAACGCCGGCCTCGAGGGCGGCGTCGTGGTCGAGCGCGTCCGCAACCTGGAGGCCGGCCACGGCCTCAACGCCGCGACCGGCGAGTACGTCAACCTCCTGGCCGAGGGCATCATCGACCCGGCCAAGGTGACGCGCTCGGCGCTGCAGAACGCCGCCTCCATCGCGGCCCTGTTCCTCACCACGGAGGCCGTGGTGGCGGACAAGCCGGAGAAGGAGAAGGCCCCGGCCGCCCCGGGTGGCGGCGGCGACATGGACTTCTGAGTCCAGTCCCACGCTTCGGGCGGGTCGGCCTCCGGGCCGGCCCGCCCTTTGCTGTCACCGGCGGCCGCTGAGTCGATAAGTCGGGCGCTCCGCGCCACGACTTATCGGACTGATACCCCGGCAGGCGGAATGCCCGAACTTGCCGATTCTCCGTGGCCTCTGCCGCCGGTTCGGCCCTTGTCAATCCGCTTCCACGCCCGGGGTGAGGGTGTTTCGTTTTCCTCACATCCCCGCGACAAGCAGGCCGGGCGCCTCAAACAGTTAGGTATGTTAACCAAATGATCGTGGATCTCGAGGACCTCGCGCTCGCGGGGGGCGTGCTGGCCCGGGCGCTGGACCTGCCGGAGGACGCGGCCGAGGCCGAGGTACTGGCGGCCCGCCTCGCCGCGCCGCCCGCCGGGCGCCCCGCGGTGCGCCTGGCCGCCGCCGACGGGGCCGGCGTGGTCTTCGCCTCCATCAACGACGCCGACCCGGGCCTCGGCCACGTGGAACTGCTCGCCGTCGCCCCCGAGGCCCGCCGCCGCGGCGTTGGCTCGGCGCTGCTGCGCACGGCCGAGGAGCGGCTGGCCGGCCTCGGCGCCGATCGCGTCCGGCTCGGCGGCAACCCGCCCTGCTACGCGTGGCCGGGGATTGACGTGCGCTACACGCCGGCGATCTGCCTGGCCCGGCGCGCGGGGTACAGCCTCACGGACACCGCCTGGAACATGACCGCCGACCTGACCCGCCACAGCGCCGAGGCCGCCGGCGACGAGGCGCGCCTGGAGTCCGCCGGGGTCAAGGTCCTCGCCGCCGACGCCGACGCGCCCGACTGGGTCCGCGCCATCTGGGGCGACGGCTGGGCGTGGGAGGTCGAGCAGTCCCTGGACCGGGAGGGCGCCGGCTGTTACGTGGCCGTGCGCGACGGGGAGATTCTGGGCTTCGCGGCGTACGGCGCCAACCGCCCCAGCTGGTTCGGCCCGATGGGCACCGCCCCGGCCGCCGAGGGCCTGGGCGTCGGCCGGGTGCTCCTGCGCCGCTGCCTCGCCGACCAGCGCGCCGAGGGGCACGCCACCGCCCAGATCGGCTGGGCCGGCCCGATCGCCTTCTACTCCAAGGCCGTCGCCGCCCGCCTCGAGCGCATCTTCTGGATCTACACCAAGACCCTCTGACGCAACGCGAACGCGCATGCGGGGCAGGGCGTGGGTTCGCCACGCGCCTGCCCCGCACACGTGCCGCCGGTGCCTGTGATCCCCCGTCTTGCCACGGGCGCCGACGTCGTTTCGGTCGCGGTACCGCCGGATCAGATCTCCGGCTGGTTGCCGCGCTTCTGCTGCATCGAGGTCTGCTGGTCCTGCTGGGCCTTGGTCCTGGCCCGCATCGTCGCCGTGTTGGCGTTCGTGGACTCGCCGGACATCATCGACTCGCCGGACATCATCGAGTCCGGCGTGATCATGTCGTCGGACAGGTCCTTGTCCATGTACCCGAGGTCGTCTTCGTCGCGGTGCATGCCGCGCTCGAAGCTGTCGTTCTTCTTCGACTTGCCCATGGCTCCCCCCTCGTGTCGACCAGCCTCACCATATGAGGACGGTTCGCATGTTGGCGGCAAAACGCGCATATCGGAAGCCGTAGGGTCTGCGCATGGACGTGTTCGACGGGCACAACGACCTGCCCTGGCGGCTGCGGGTGCGCGACCCGGACGGCCGGCTCGACCTCGCCGCCGACCTCGGCGGCACCGGCCTGCACACCGACCTTCCGCGGTTGCGCCGCGGCGGCGTCGGGGCCCAGTTCTGGAGCGTGTACGTGCCCAACGACCGCCCCGAGCCTCAGGCCGCGATCCAGGTCGTCGAGCAGGTCGAGCTGGTGCGGAGGATCATCGCGCGGTACCCCGGAAGCCTGGCCCTGGCCACGAACGCCGCCGAGGTCGAGCGGGCGCGCGCCGACGGTCGCATCGCCTCGCTGCTCGGGGCCGAGGGCGGGCACTGCCTCGACAATTCGCTTGTCGTGCTGCGCTCGCTGTACAAGCTCGGGATCCGGTACCTCACGCTGACCCACTCCCGCAACACCGCCTGGGCCGACAGCGCCACCGACGAGCCGGCCCACGGCGGCCTGACCCCCTTCGGCGAGGAGGTCGTCCGGGAGCTCAACCGCCTCGGCATGCTCGCCGACCTCGCCCACGTCGCCGACGCCACCATGCACGCCGTCCTCGACATCACCACCGCGCCGGCGTTCTTCTCCCACTCCAGCGCCCGCGCGCTGTGCGGCCACCCGCGCAACGTCCCCGACGACGTGCTGCTGCGGGTCCGCGACACCGAGGGTGTGGTGATGGTGACCTTCGTGCCGTTCTTCCTGACCGACGAGTGCCGGGTCTGGGGCGACGAGCTGGCCCGGGCCGAGGACGCGATCGCCCTGCCCTGGGACAGCCCCGACTTCCTGCGCGTCCGCCAGGCCTGGATCGAGGCCAACCCGTGCCCGCCCACGTCGGTGCGCGACGTCGCCGACCACGTCGAGCACGTCCGCGAGGTGGCCGGCGTCGACGCCGTCGGCCTGGGCGGCGACTACGACGGCACCGAGGTCGTGCCCGACGGCCTGCCGGACGTCTCGTCGTACCCGGCGCTGCTGGAGGAGCTCTCCGCCCGCGGCTGGTCCGAGGGGGACCTGCGCAAGCTCACATGGCACAACGCCATGCGCGTTCTGCGCGCGACATGCGGCTAGGGCCGCGATCTCGGACCTTGCGGCGTGGAGCGCCCGACTTATCGCCCCGCCCACGGCTTATCGCCGGCCCAAGGCTTATCGCCCCGTCCACGGCCTATCGCCCCGCCCACTGTGTGAGCGGATGAAGAATGGGTGAAGAGCTGGGAATATACGAGGCATGAGGGATGCGCCGTGCCCGTGCCTGATCTGCACCTCTGCCCCGCGCAATGGCGACGCCGGGATCGTCAAGACCGTCGAGGAGCACGGCTGGTGCGCGCTGGCCGTGCCCGGGACGTACGACTTCGCCTTCACCGTCGGCCTGCGGCACTCCTTCAACCTCCCCGAGATCGCGATGTTCGGCCTCGTCGGGGAGGACATGCAGCAGTGGCTCAACACCTGCGTGGCCAGGGTGCGCGCGGACGGCTGGCCCGCGGCTGAGGCTCCGCTGGCCGGGGTGATCGACGGCATCGCGGTACAGCTGCGGCCCATCGACGCGTCGTGGTCCGACGCGTTCTTCGGCAGTCTGCACCGCTTCTATCGCGGCCACCCGGAGCCCGTCTGGCAGCTGCTGTGGTCCGACGCCGCCGGCCGCTGGCCGTGGGACGAGCAGGCCACCCAGAGCAGCCGGCTGCGCCAGCCCTGGGCCTGGCTGCCGGCCGCGGAGCACCCCGACGGCAGCTGGCGGCTGCTGTACGAGTACGCCGACGGCTTCACCCTGCCCGCCGAGCCCGACGCGTGGGCCCTGACCAGCCGGGCGGTCGCCGCCGGCGAGCGGGCCCCGGCGCTGGTGGTCTTCGACGGCGGCGCGTTCGACGTCCTCGACGACCGGGGGCACGACGCCGACGATCTCTGCGTGGCGTACCTCGGCCATCTCGTGCGCCGCCATCCCACCCTGGCCGCGCTGGGCGACCTGCCCGACGGCATCACCGCGCGGGCCACCGGCGGCGGGTGGAAGCGCGCCGCCCTCGAGGAGCCGCTGCGGCACGCGAGCGCGGCGGCGTGGGAGCGGGGCGGCATCACGCAGCTGCGGGGCTGACGAGACACGGCAACGGACCGGACTCGCCCGGAGGCGACCGGCCCGCTGCGTTGCGCGTGTTACGGCCGGCGCGTGCCCATCTGGGCCAGCGCGATGATCCAGCCGGTGATCAGCCCGTACTGCGCGCCGGTCAGCGCCCACAGCAGCGCGAAGTAGAGGCCCGTGTGCGCCGACAGGAACGCGGTGATGAACCCGGCGAGCGCGGCGGCGAAGATCACCGCGCCCCAGCCGCTGAAGAAGTCGGCCAGCGTGCCCCGGGCCCGCGAGAGCTCGGCCCCGGCCATCATCGCCAGGAACACCGCGACGAAGAGGATGAACAGGATCGCCTTGAGATCCTGCGCCAGTACGTCGCGCACCGGAGCCTTCGAGTCGAAGGTCCACGCCGGCCAGGCCAGCGTGCGAAGGAACAGCCCGCCCGCCGTGTCGGGCCGCGTGTTGTCGTTCACCCAGTCCACGAAGATCGGACTGCCGAAGATCAGCACCAGGATGAAAGCAACGACGGCGCCCACATGAGAGGCGGTGCGCCGGCGCGTTCTAGTGAGAGCCATGAGCCTGACATTCCCGAGCGTCAGTTTTTCCAAACGATGCCCGTCAACGTCTCGATCTTCGCAGCTCAGGGCGACCGAGACCCGGCCCGGTGCGCCGTGCCGCGGAACGGTCCCAGGTGTCACCGAACGCTGGGCCGACCGCCCCAGCCGGCCGCAGCGCACCGAACGTGCGCATCATCAAGGTCCGGGTCCTGCGTCGCTGGAGCCCGGCCCACATCGCGTACCTGCGGTCCACCGGGTGCTGACCGTGAGTGCCGAGGCTCGCCCACCTCGACCGGTCCGCCGCTACGAACGAGCCGCCCACCGCCACCGATCGCACCGGCCGCCGCCGTGACCGCCACAGCGGCGGTGACCTCGGCTACGCCTATCCGCACACCGAAGTTCTGCCCGACGAACGCAAAGGCACCGCCGCCGCGTTCTGTCGCCGCGTTCACCAGCCACGGCATCACCGTCCGACGCGTCCTGAGCGACAACGGCGGCTGCTACAAATCCCACCTCTGGCGCGACACCCTTCACCACTGCGCGTGCGCTCCGCCGAGGCCGGGCCACGGGTTGCTGTAGCCAGGTCTTCGCGGGGCGCGCTCGCACGCGGAATCCGGGCCCGTCGCAGGCCGGCATGAGCGGCAGGTCAGGGCCTAGTGTGCGGGCAGGGCCACGGCGGCCTGGACGGCGGCCAGGGCGTCGACCAGGCCGGCGCCCGTCGTGTCGGCCGGGGTGGCGCAGGCCTTGCCCGTCGGGGTGGCCGGGGTGGCGGTCTCGGCCAGGATGGCGCGGGTGCGGGCGACGTCGCCGATCAGGGCCGGGTTGGCCGACCACATGAGAGCGACCACGCCGGCCACGTGAGGGGTGGCCATCGACGTGCCGCTCAGGTAGTCGTAGCCGCCGCCGGGGAGGGCGGACAGGACGTCCTCGCCCGGGGCTAGGACGTCGGGCTTGGTCAGCCCGTCCGGGGTGGGGCCGCGGCTGGAGAACTCGGCGACGTGGGCGTTGCGGTCGACGGCGCCCACGGTCAGGGTGGCGGCGTAGTTGGCCGGCGGGTCGGTGATGGAGCGGCAGCGCGGGCCGGTGTTGCCGGCGGCGGCGACGAAGAAGATGCCGGCGGCGGCGAAGGCGTCGATGGCGGGGCGCATGGAGTACAGGTCGCAGCCCTCGACGGTCGGGCAGCCCCACGAGTTGGTCAGGACCTGCGGGGCGCGGTCGGGGCGGCCGGCGTGCCACGGGTCGGCGCCCGCCGGATACGGCGCCAGCATGAACTGCAGGCAGGTCAGGTAGTTGGCCATGCTGCCCAGGTTGCGCGGGAGGTTCTCGCAGGCCATCCACTGGGCGCCGGGGGCCACGCCGACGCCCGCGCCGACCGCGGTGGCCATGGTGTGCGTGCCGTGGCCGTTGCCGTCGGTCGGGGTGCGATCGGGGCCGTAGGGGTCGAGCCAGGAGTCGTCGCCGCCGCGGAAGTTGGCCCGCAGGGCCGGGTGGGTGCCGTCGACGCCGGAGTCGGAGCTGCCCACGACGATGCCCTTGCCGGTGGAGTACCGCGCCCAGACCTGGTCGGCCTTGATCAGGGTGAGGTTCCACGGCGGCGAGGTCGGGGCGGCGGCCGTGCCGTGCATCGGGGACTCGGTCGCCGGCAGCGGGCGCAGGTGCGGGTTGAGCAGCACGTGGGCCACGTCGGTGCGGCCGGCCAGCCACTCCCGGGCGACCGGGCCGGCGTCCACCTCGATGCCGTTGACCAGGTAGAACGGCGTGTAGGACAGGCCCCTGGAGCGCAGCGCGGCCCGCAGCGAGGCCTGACTGCGCTCGGCCGTGGCGACCAGGCGCTCGTAGGTCTGCCGGACCCGCTCGGCGTGGTTGGGGATGGCGGCCACGCCGGAGAGGTCGGCCTGCTCGCGCATGACCACGAAGAGCCGCTCGCCGCTCAGCCCGGGCTGGCCGAGCGTGACGTAGACGACCGCCCCGATCACGGCGATCACGGCGGCGAGGGCCGCGGACAGCCAGGTCCGCCAGCGGGCCCGGCGGAACGCCACCAGCACCGCGATCGCCGCCAGCAGCGCCAGCACGCCCGAGGCGGCCGCGCCGACGCCGCCCCAGAAGAGGCCGTCGCGCAGGCCGAGGATGAGCGAGGTCTCGTCGGGGTCGACCAGCGCGAGCGGGCCGAAGAGCACGGGGGTGAGCAGCGCGACCACCGACGGCTCGCCCTTGTGCCGCAGGGCGGCCAGGGCGAAGGCCGCCGGCGGCACGCACAGCAGGGCCATGAGCTGCACGGCCGGCTCGCCGACGCCGGCCGCCAGCGAGGTCAGCCCGACGCCCGCGAGCAGGCCGGCCAGCGCGGCCCCGGCCCAGCCGTTGTGCGCGGTGGCGGCCCGGGCGGTCAGGGCCAGCACCGGACGGGTGGCGAGCCAGCTCACGGCCAGCGCGGCCAGCAGCGCCAGCACGCTCTCCAGGGCGCCGCCGAGCGCGCCCACCCACAGCCAGGGCAGCAGGAGCAGCAGGCCGGCGGCGAGCGAGAGCCAGAACATCCAGCGGTCCCGGTCCGCCCGCGGCTCCAGCCGGCCCTTGATGCTCATGTGCACCGCGGCGGCGATGGCGGCCAGCGCGGCGAGGACGGCCAGATACAGCTCGTGGAAGGTCGTCGGGATGAGCCGGGCCACGCCGAGCAGGGCACCGAAGCCGGCGGCGAGCAGCCACTGCCGCCCGGCGGTGCGGGCGAACGGCACCGGCGACAGCTGGGCGAGCAGCAGCGCGGGCACGCCGGCCAGCAGGAAGGTGAACAGGGCGACCAGCACCCAGACCACCCGCGGCATGGTGAGGCCCTCGATGACGAGCGTGTCGCCGATCAGCCACACCACCGCGTTGGGCAGCACGACCACGGCGACGGTCCAGAGCCCGAGCAGGATCGTCAGCGCCAGCGCCCAGCCCCGGGCGCGGCGCGAGATCGAGAAGCCGGGATCCATGGTCGGGACTTTACGCGGGGGGTATGACAGGACGAGGCGCCAAGAGAAGGAGACCGAGGGGCATGACGGAAACGGTCGACGCGGTCGTCATCGGCGCCGGGCCCAACGGCCTGGTCGCCGCCAATATGCTGGCCGATGCCGGATGGGACGTGGTGGTGCTGGAGGCCACCGGCCACCCCGGCGGCGGCGTCCGCTCGGCCGAGGTGACCGTGCCGGGGTTCGTCAACGACCTGTGCAGCGCGTTCTACCCGCTGGCGGCCGGCTCCCCGCCGCTGCTCGCGCTGGACCTCGAGGCGCACGGGCTGCGCTGGACCCACGCCCCCGAGGTGGTGGCGCACGTCTTCCCCGACGGCCGCGCCGCGGTCATCAGCCGCGAGCTCGACCTCACCGCCGAGTCGCTGGAGCGCTTCGCACCGGGGGACGGCAAGGCCTGGCGCCATTGGTACGCCGAGTGGCGCCGCCTCGCCCCCGACCTCATCGACGCGCTGCTCACCCCGTTCCCCCCGATCCGCGCCGGGGCCCGCCTCGCCGCCGGCGCCGGCCTCGGCGGCGCGCTGCGGCTGGGCCGGCGCTTCCTGGTGCCGGCCCGGGTCCTCGGCGAGGAGCTCTTCGCGGGCGAGGGCGCCCGGCTGCTGCTCAACGGCCTGGCACTGCACACCGACCTGGCGCCCGACGACGCGGCCGGTGGCGCCTTCGGCTGGCTGCTGGCGATGCTGGCCCAGCAGTACGGCTTCCCGGTCCCCGTCGGCGGCGCGCAACGGCTCACCGACGCCCTCCTGCGCCGCTTCGGCGGGGACGTGCACCTGCGGGCGCCGGTGGAGCGGGTGGTCGTGGGCGGCGGCCGGGCGCTGGGCGTGCGCTGCGCGGACGGGCGGCTCTTCCGGGCCCGCCGGGCGGTCGTCGCCGACGTGCCGGCGCCGCCGCTGTACCAGGACCTCATCGAGCCCCGGCACCTGCCCGGCCGGTTGCTGGCCGACCTGGCCGGCTTCCGCTGGGACAACCCCACCCTGAAGATCGACTTCGCGCTGTCCGGGCCGGTGCCGTGGATCGCGCCGGAGGCGGCCGGGGCAGGCACGATCCACCTCGGCGCCGACCCGGTGCGCTACGCGGCCGACCTGTCGATCGGGCGCCCGCCGGAGGAGCCGTTCCTGCTGGTGGGGCAGATGACGACGGCGGATGCGACGCGGTCGCCGGGCGGGACCGAGTCGCTGTGGGCGTACACCCATCTGCCCCGCGGCGTCACCGCGGAGCAGGCGGCCGCCCACGTGGAGCGGGTCACCGGCGTGCTGCGGCGGTACGCGCCCGGCTTCGACGACCTCGTGCTCGGCCGGTACGTGGCCGGCCCCGCGCAGCTGCAGGCCGAGAACCCCTCGCTGATCGACGGGGCGATCAACGGGGGCACCGCCGGGGCGTACCAGCAGGTGGTGTGGCGGCCCACGCCGGGGCTCGGGCGGGCCGACACGCCGATCGACCGGCTGTACCTGGCCAGCTCCAGCGCCCACCCGGGCGGCGGCGTGCACGGCGCGGCCGGTGCCAACGCGGCGCGGGCGGCGCTGGCCCGGCACCGGCCGGTGCTCGGCGACGCCTACCGGGCCGCCATCACCGCCGCGATGCGACGCATCTACCCCAGCTAGGGCGAGGGCTTGCGAATTTCAAAAATGAAAATCCTGGCTCCGGTCCGCGCAACCAGGGCGCCGCCGCTCCCGTCAGACACCGGTCGGCCCCTGGGGGGCCTCCCTGCCAGCGCCGTCGTGCCAAGAACCATCAGCGATGCTCCGCCAGATCGGCCAGCCGCTGCAGCACCTCCGTGTTGCGGAAATGCAGTACCGCGTCCCCGACCTTGTTGCGCACGCCCAGCAGCGGCCCCTCCGTGAACTGCTCCTGCAGCGTCACCCGGGTCGCGTGTTCGTCCAGCGGGTCCAGGGTGAACTTCGCCTGCCCCGCCCCGAGCGGCCACACGTGCACCTTCAGTAACAACATCCGGCCCGGCTCGCAGGCCAGCGACTCGCTGCCGTCGTGGATCGAGAGCGGCCAGGGGCCGGCCTTGTGGTGCAGCCGCGCGCCCGGTGCGGGCCAGGCGGCGTCGACGTCGCGGACGTGGGCCGTGCCGACCACCCAGTCGGCGTACGACCACCCGTCGGACAGCACGGAGTACACCCGGTCGACGGGCGCGCGCACGATGCGTTCGGTGATGGACACGTCGTAAGGGATTCCCCCAGCCGTGCGTCTCACACCCGGTGGCGTGACGGGCGAGGCTACGGTGTAGTGGTGCGCCGTGAACCCTCCACGTCCCGATTCGAGGCGTCCCGCCTGTCGCCCGCCCGCCGGGCAAGCGACGTGGCCCGGCTGCGCCGCGAGCGATTCGACGTCCTGATCATCGGCGGCGGCGTGACCGGCGCCGGCGCCGCGGTGGATGCCGCCTCCCGCGGGCTGTCGGTGGCCCTGGTGGAGGCCCGCGACCTGGCCTCCGGCACGTCGAGCCGCTCGTCGAAGCTCATCCACGGCGGCCTGCGCTATCTCGAACAGTTCGAGTTCGGGCTGGTGGCCGAGGCGCTGCAGGAGCGGGGGCTGCTCGCCTCAAGACTGGCCCCGCACCTCGTGCGCCCCGTGCCCATCCTCGTGCCGCTGCCCTCCCACCGCGGCTTCTCCGGCCTGGCGCAGCGGGCCTGGCAGCGCGCCTACTACGGCACCGGCGTCGGGCTCTACGACGCCTTCGCGGCCACGGCCCGGCTGCGCCGCTCGGCCCCGCGCGGCATGCCGCTGCACCGCCACCTGTCCCGCACCGAGACCCACCGGCGCTTCCCGTCGCTGCGCGAGGACGCGATCAGCGGCGCCATCCAGTACTACGACGGCCAGGTCGACGACGCCCGCCTGGTGGCCACGCTGGCCCGCACCGCCGCCAGCCTCGGCGCCGCGATCGTGCCCAGCGCGCGGGCGGTGGGCCTGCTGCGCGACGCCCGCGAGGTCACCGGCGTGACCGTGCGCGACCTGGAGACCCGCGAGGAGTTCGAGGTCCACGCCCGCACCGTGGTCGCGGCCACGGGGGTGTGGATGGACGACATCGCCGGCATGCTGTCCGGCGCCGGGCCGCGCGAGTCGTCCGGCCTGCAGGTGCGGGCCAGCAAGGGCGTGCACCTGGTGGTGCCGCGCTCCGCCATCACCGGCGAGGCGGGCCTCATCCTGCGCACCCCGACGTCGGTGCTCTTCGTCATCCCGTGGGGCGGCCACTGGATCATCGGCACCACCGACACCGACTGGACCCTCGACCGCGGCCACCCGGCGGCCTCGGCGACCGACATCTCCTACCTGCTCGGCCAGGTCAACGCCGTCCTCGACCGCCCCATCGGCACCGCCGACATCGAGGGTGTCTACGCCGGCCTGCGCCCGCTGCTGTCCCGCGAGGCCCGGCAGCGCCAGCCGCACAGCCGCGACGAGCAGACCTCGGCGCTGTCGCGCACGCACGCGGTCGTCGAGCCGATGCTGGGCCTGATGCTCATCGCCGGCGGCAAGTACACCACCTACCGGGTCATGGCGGCCGACGTGATCGACCGGGTGGCACACCGGCTGGGCGGCCTGCGCCGGCACGGCGGTCTGGTGCCGGCCTCGCGCACCGCGGACCTGCCCCTGCTGGGCGCGGACGGCTACCATCCACTGTGGACCAACCGGGCGGACCTCGCCCGCCGGCACGGGATCCCGGTCGGGGTGCTGGAGCACCTGCTGGAGCGCTACGGCTCGCTCGCCTTCGAGGTGCTGGACATCGACCCGTCGCTGCGCCGGCCGATCGAGGGGGCGCCGGAGTACCTGGCCGCCGAGGTCGCCTACGCCGCCCTCGCCGAGGGCGCGCTGCACCTGGAGGACGTGCTCACCCGGCGCACCCGCATCTCGTTCGAGACCGACCACCGCGGCACGGCCTCGGCCGCCGACGCGTCGAAGGTGATGGGCGAGGTGCTGGGCTGGGACGCCGCGACCCGGGCCCGCGAGGTGGACCACTACCTCGCCCGGGTGGCCGCCGAGCAGGAGTCGCAGCAGATGCTCGACGACCTGACCGCGGACGCGGCCCGGCTGGGCGCCCCCGACGTGCGCGGCTTCCAGGCCGACCGCGCGATCGTCTGAGCGGGCCCGATGCGGGTCCGGTTCGCCACCGCCGGGGCGCCGGGGCGGGTGAACGAGGACTGCGTGCTGGCCGTTGACGGGCTGGTCGCGGTCCTGGATGGGGTCACCCGGCCGGCCGGGCTGGACGACGGCTGCCGGCACGGCCCGGCCTGGTACGCCCGGCGGCTGGCCCTCCGCCTCCACGCGGCCCACGCCGCCGCACCGGGCGCCGGGCTGGCCGACCTGCTGGCCACCGCGATCGACGCCGTGCGCGGCGACCACGGCGGCGGCTGCGACCTCGCCAACCCGGCCACCCCGGCGGCCACCGTCTGCGCGCTGCGGGAGTCGGGCGAGTACCTCGTGCTCGGCGACAGCCCGCTGGTCCTGGACGCCGGCGAGGGCGTGACGGTGGTGGCCGACGACCGCTTCGAGCGGATCGCCGCCGGCTTGGCCGTCCACTCGGACAAGTACGGGCACGTCAACCGGCCCGGCGGCTACTGGATCGCGGCCGCCGACCCGCGGGCGGCGTTCGAGGCGGTGCGCGGCGCGGCCCCGCGCGTCCGGCGGGCCGCGCTGCTCACCGACGGGGCCTCCTGCGCGGCCGACAGCTACGGGCTGCTGACCTGGGCCGAGCTGCTCGACCTGGTAGTGGCGGAGGGCCCGGCCGAGCTGATCCGGCGGGTGCGCGCCGAGGAGCGGGCCGACCCCGACCGCGCGCGTCACCCGCGGCACAAGCGGCACGACGACGCCACCGTGGCGGTGGCGATCCGATGACGAAGGGCCCCGGCGGATGACCGGACCCCTTCGGCGGTACTACTGCCAGCGCTTGGCGGACTGACGCAAAGGGACGAACGGGGCCCGAAACGGACCGGCCGCCGGACACCGATCGCCCGACCCCCCGTCCCCCGATGCGTCATTTGCGCCCGAACATCTCAGCGGCGACCCGGAAAGGCCGATCAAGCTGGCGATGAACCTGCAGGGCGGACCGTCACCGGTGACACTGGATCCAGTCACCGGCGCCCATCCACGGGCCGCCCTCGACGCCGCGCTGCGCGACGTGAGCGGCTGCAGCCTGCTGCTGTTCGACGTCGACCACTTCAAGACGGTCAACGACGCCTTCGGCCACCTGCGCGGCGACCTGCTGCTGCGCCAGCTCGCCGAGCGCATCCAGGGCCTCATCCGGGCCGACGACGCGCTGTTCCGCTACGGCGGCGACGAGTTCGTGCTGCTCCTGCCCCACACCGCGGCCGACGAGGCGCTGCGCCTGGCCATCCGGCTCACCGACGAGGTGAAGGCCCGGGTGTTCGAGGGCACCCCGCCGCTGCACCTGTCGGTCAGCATGGGCGTGGCGACCAACCCCGCCGACGGGGTCGACGCCGAGGCGCTCATCGCGGCCGCGGACCGGCGCAACTACCTGGCCAAGCGGCGCGGGCGGGGCCAGGCGGTCGGCGACGACATCGAGGCCGACGCGGCGGCCGGCTCGTCCCGGCTGTGGGAGCGCGACGCCGCGCTCTCCGCCACGCAGGAGTTCATCACCCGGGTCGCGGCCGGCCTGCGCGGCGCGCTGCGCGTCGCCGGGCCCAAGGGCGCCGGCCACACCCGGTTCCTGCGCGAGGTGGCCCAGATCGCCCGGTTGCGGGGCTTCAGAACCGAGATTTCCGGCAGTACCGCGGGAAACCTCGACAAATCCGTAATCCTCCTTGCCGACGTCGACGACCCCCTGCCCGAGCTCGGCGACGCCGCGGCCATCGTCTACGCGAGCACCGACCTGCGCGCCGACGCGCCCCGCCCCCAGGGGCCGGAGACCGTCATCGAGCTCACCCCGTGGTCGCCGGCCACGGTGCGGATCTGGCTGCGCATCGCGCTGACCGGCGAGCCCAACCAGGCCCTCATCGACCGGCTGGTGGAGCGCTCCGGCGGGCTGCCCGCGCGGGCCGAGGCCGAGCTGCAGCGGATGCGGGCGGCGGGCGAGCTGATCGCGGCCGGGGACGGCACCTGGGGGGTGAAGCCGGTCGCGCCCAAGCGGCGGCGCAGCCGGCTGCCGGTGCCGATGACCAAGCTCGTCGGCCGCGACCGGGAGACGGCCCGGGTGGCCGGCCTGATCCGCGACGGCCGCCTGGTCACCCTGGTCGGCCCGGGCGGCATCGGCAAGACCCGGCTGTCCCTGGCCGCGGCGGGGGCGGTGGCCGACGAGTTCGCCGAGGGCGCCGTCTTCGTGCCGCTGGCCGACGCCACCAGCGCCGAGCTGGTCACGGCGGCGCTGGCCCAGGCCCTGCACGTGGCCGAGCTGCCCGACCAGCACCTGTTCGACACGGTGCTGGACCAGCTGGCCGAGGCCGAGCAGCTGCTCGTGATGGACAACTTCGAGCAGGTCGTCGACGACGCCGCGGCGCTGGTCAGCGACCTGCTGGCGGCCGCGCCCGGGGTGCGCGCGCTGGTCACCAGCCGGGAGCGGCTGTCGCTGTACGGCGAGCAGGTCTACCAGGTCCCGGCGCTTGCCGACTCGCCCGCGGTGACGCTGTTCGAGCAGCGGGCGCGGGCCGTCGACGCCGACTTCGAGATCACCATCGACACCGCCCTGCCGGTCGCCGCGCTGTGCCGCCGGCTGGACGGCCTGCCCCTGGCGATCGAGCTGGCGGCGGCCCGCATCGACCGGTTGACGCCGGACGAGCTGCTCAACCACCTCACCGAGCACCTCGACCGCGACCTGGACTCGCTCGGCGGCTCCGGCCCGCGCGACCTGCCGGCCCGCCAGCAGACCCTGCGCGGCGCGATCGACTGGAGCTTCGTGCTGCTCGACGGCGAGGAGCAGCGGCTCATGACCGAGCTGTCGGTCTTCGCCGGGGGCTGGACCGGGCCGGCCGCGCTGGCCGTCGCCCTGCCCGGCGGAGACCTGGACCTGCTGGAGAAGCGGCTGGCCGCGCTCGTGGACAAGCACCTGGTGGTGCGCGACGAAGGCGGCGCGCGGTACCACCTGCTGAGCACCATCCGCGCCTACGCGCACCACCGGCTCGGCGACGAGGCCGGCCCGGCCGACCGGCACGCGCACTTCTACGCCGACTTCGCGGAGGCCTCGGCGGTCGGGCTGACCGGGCCGGACCAGGTGGAGTGGACCAGCCGGATCGAGGCGGACTACCAGAACGTGCGGGCGGCGTTCGACCACGGCGACGTGCCGACGCGCACCCGGATCTGCCTGGGGCTGTGGCGGTACTGGCGCAACGGCGCGCACATCGGCGAGGGACGCGACTGGCTGGGCCGCGTCCTGGGCGCCGCCGAGTCGACCGACGACGGCACCGGGGCCCGGCTGCTGCACGCCGCGGCGATCCTGGCCGCGACCCAGGACGAGCACGAGGCGGCGTACCGCTTCGGCGAGGAGAGCCTGCGCCGGGCGACCGCGGCGGGGGACCGGGGCACGGTCGGGCACGCGCACAACGCCATCGGCATCGCCGCGATCGGCGGCGGGGACCACGCCGCCGCCACCGCGCACTTCGGCGAGAGCCTCGCGGTGTGGCGCGAGCTGGACGTGCCGCAGGGCGTCGCCGCGTCGCTGGGCAACCTCAGCAAGGTGGCGCTGAGCCGGGGCGACGACGCGGCGGCCGAGCGCTACGCCCGGGAGTGCCTGGAGCTGGAGCGGGCGGCCGGCAACACCCGGGGCATCCTGCTCGCGCTGGAGTGCGTCGGCCAGGCGCGGCTGCTCGGCGGCGACGTGGCCGGGGCGCGCGCGGCGCTGGACGAGAGCCTGGCGCTGAGCCGGCAGATCGGCGACGCGTTCGGCGCGGCGATGGCCCAGCACCAGCTCGGCCTGGCCGCCCGGGCCGACGGCGACCGGGTCGAGGCGCTGCGGCTGCTGGTGGCCGCGCTGGTCACCCGGCACGAGGTCGGCGACCGGCTGGACCTCGCCATCTCGCTGGACGCGGTGGCGGCGATGCTGGTCGAGGCCGACCCGGCGCACGCGGCCCGGCTCATCGGCGCCGCGGACGCGCTGCGGGCCCGGCACCGGCTGGCCGACCCGCCGGACGCGCAGACGCTGCGGGACCACACGCTGCCGCTCGTCGCCGCCCACCCGCGGGACCGGGCCGCCGGGCGCATGCTGAGCCTCGACCACGTCGTGGAGAGCGTCCGGCCGCTAAGCTCATAGCGTGCTCGAGGCGTGGCAGCGAATCTTCCCGGGGGAAGAGGTCGTCGGGCGGGAGCTGCTCGCGCGCTGGTCGCAGCCCCATCGGCGGTACCACACGCTCGACCACCTCGCGCTGATGCTCGCCGTCATCGACGAGCACGCGGGGCTGGCCGACGACGCCGACGCGGTGCGCCTGGCGGCGTGGTTCCACGACGCGGTCTACGAGGTGTTCGCCCAGGACAACGAGGAGCGCAGCGCGGCTCTCGCGGTACGAAACCTGGAGGCTCTTGGCTTTTCTCAGGCGCGCGCCGAGGAGGTGGCGCGGCTGGTCCGGCTGACCGCGGGACACGCGGTGGCGCCGGGCGACCGCAACGGCGGGCTGCTGGCGGACGCCGACCTGGCGATCCTGGCGTCCGGCAAACCGGAGTACGACCGGTATGCGGCGGCGGTGCGCGAGGAGTACGCGGCGGTGCCGGACGAGGTGTTCCGGCCGGGGCGGGCCGGGATTCTGCGGAAGCTGGCGGACCTGCCCGAGCTCTACCGGGTGGTACCGGCACGGGCGGAGTGGTCCGCCCGTGCCCGCGCGAACCTGGCGGCGGAGATCAGGACGCTTCTGGGTGCTCCGTGACGTTCTGGAGGTAGAGGGCCTCGCCGAGCTTCTCGATGAGGCCGAGCTGGGTCTCCAGGTAGTCGACGTGGTGCTCCTCGTCGGCCAGGATGTCCTCGAAGATGTTGGCCGAGGTCACGTCGCCGATCGAGCGCATGTACTCGATGCCCCGGCGCAGCCGGTCGACCGCCTCCATCTCGATCTGCATGTCGCACTTGAACATCTCGGGCACGGTCTCGCCGATGCGCAGCGGGAGCAGCCGCTGGTAGTTCGGCAGGCCCTCCAGGAACAGGATGCGATCGGTGAGCACCTCGGCGTGCTTCATCTCGTCGATCGACTCGTGCTTGGTGTGCTTGGCCAGGATCGTGTATCCCCAGTTCTCCTGCATCTTCGCGTGCAGAAAGTACTGGTTGATCGCCGTGAGCTCGGCGGTCAGCTGCTCGTTGAGAAATTCGATGACTCGTGCATCCCCCTGCATGCACGCAGGGTACGCCCACACATGCCCGATTTCAGCCGAAAACGGGTACCGCGCTCCGATTTTCGGTGTCGATCAGGTCGGCGATGCGGTCGAGGCACGTGCCGCATCCGGTTCCCGCCCCGCATTCCTCCCCGACGGCGTCCTCCGTGTGCGCGCCGGACTGAATGACCCGGCGGATCTCGCACTCGCGGACGCGGTGGCAGATGCAGACGAACACGACCGTACTCCTTGCTTAGCCTGACCTAAGCAAGGGTTGCCTAATCTTCCCGGCGAAACAACCCCTGAGCAGGCTTTTTCTGCCCGGCTGAAGCGGACAAATAGCGCGGACGGCGCAGCCCGGCGGCAACCAGGCGGTCGACGATCTCCCGCGACGGGACCAGCCGGGCACCCAGCCAGACGGCGACGCGCGCCCGGTCCGCCGGCACGTCGTAGTGGTCCCGCTCGAACGCGCGCCGGGGCGCCCCGATCAGCTCCGCGAAGGCGTGCAGCTCGGCCGCGGACACGTCGCTGACGAGATGGGCCCAGAGCCGCCCGTGTGCGGGCCACCGGGGGGTGTCGATGTAGAGCACACGCACTACCTTGCCAGGTATGGATCTCAACATGGGTCTGGTCGACGAGCTGCGGGGAGCGCTGCCTCACGAGGGCGGCGTGCTCACGGATCCGGAGCTGCTGCGTTCCTACGAGCATGACGAGGCGGACCTGGTGCCGTACGGCACGCCGTCCATCGTCGTGCGCCCCCGCACCACGGGCCAGGTGTCGGCGGTTCTGCGCGCGGCGAGCCGCCACAAGGTGCCGGTCATCCCGCAGGGTGCCCGCTCGGGCCTGGCCGGCGGTGCCAACGCGATCGACGGCGCGATCGTGCTGTCCCTCATCGGGATGAACGAGATCATCGACATCGACGCCGAGAACCGCATCGCCGTGGTCCAGCCGGGCGTGGTCAACGCGCAGCTGCGCCGGGCGGTGGCCGCCAAGGGCCTCTACTACCCGCCCGACCCCGGCTCCTGGGAGCAGTCCACGATCGGCGGCAACGTGTCGACCGACGCGGGCGGGATGTGCTGCGTGAAGTACGGCGTGACCAGCGACCACGTCATCGGGCTGGAGGTCGTCCTGGCCAGCGGCGAGGTCCTGACCTGCGGCCGGCGCACCGCCAAGGGCGTCGCCGGCTACGACCTGACCAGCCTCTTCGTCGGCTCCGAGGGCACCCTGGGCGTGATCACGGAGATCACCGTCCGGCTGCACCCGGCCCCCGAGCCGGCCCTCACCCTGGTCGCCGTGTTCGACACGTTCCCGGCCGCCGGCGCCGCCGTCTCCGCGATCGTCGGCTCCGGGATGCAGCCCAGCATGCTGGAGGTCATCGACCGCGTGGCGATGAGCGCGATCGAGGCCTACCGCCCGATGGACCTGCCGACCGCCGCGGCCGCCCTGCTCATCGCCTCGGTCGACTCCGGCGGCCGGGCCCCCGCCGACCTGGACCGCATCTCGGCGATGTGCCGCGAGGCCGGCGCGGCCGACGTGTTCGTGGCCTCCGACGCCGCCGAGGCCGACGCTCTCCTGGCCGCCCGGCGGCTGGCCCACCCGGCCCTGGAGCACTTCGCCGCCCACCTGTTCCCGCTCGGCGGCGGCATCATGGTCGACGACGTGGCCGTGCCGCGCACCCGCCTGGTCGAGCTGATCGAGGGGATCGAGCGGGTCGCCACGGAGCACGGCGTCGTGGTGGCCACCGTCGGGCACGCCGGCGACGGCAACCTGCACCCGATCATCGTGATCGACCGCTCGGACCCGGTGAGCCTGGCAAGGGGCCAGAAGGTCTTCGACGCCATCATGTCGCTGGGCCTGTCCCTGGGCGGCACCTCGACCGGCGAGCACGGGGTGGGCCTGCTCAAGCGGGACTGGCTGGCGCGGGAGATCGGCCCGACGGGCCTGAAGGCGCACCGCTCGATCAAGGCCGCCCTGGACCCGGACAACATCCTCAATCCCGGCAAGATCTTCTGAGGCCGCGATAAGTCGGGCGCTGGCGCGCCGCGACTTATCGGATTTATACCCCGGCGGCTCCTATATCCGATTCAAGGTAGGGCCCTCAGGTCCGCGACCATTGCCTCGAAGGCGGCCTCCCGATCGTCGGCGCGCAGCACGGCCGACGGGTGGACGGTGGCGACCAGCACGGCCTCGGGGGCGCCGGGGAAGTCTTCGGGGTGTTCGGCCCGCTGCGGCCAGGGCAGCGGCACACCGTGCTCGCGGGTGACCCGGAACGCCGGCCCGAGCAGCGCCTGGGCCGCGGTCGCCCCGAGCACCACCACCCGGCTGGGCCGGATCCGCGCGAACTCGGCCACCAGCCACGGCCGGCACGCCACGATCTCGGTCCGGTCGGGGGTCTGGTGCAGCCGCCGCTTGCCGGGGGCCGCCGGGCGATGCTTGAAATGCTTGACGGCGTTGGTGACGTACACGGCCTCCCGGTCGATCCCGGCGGCCACCAGTGCCCGGTCGAGGACCTTCCCGGACGGCCCGACGAACGGGTGCCCGCGCCGGTCTTCGACGTCCCCGGGCTGCTCCCCGACGACCAGGATCCGCGCGTCGCCGGGCCCCTCGCCGAACACGGCCTGGGTGGTGTCCCGGTAGAGCTCGCAGCCGTGGCAGCCCTGGACCGCGGCGCGCAGTTCGTCGAGGTCGGCGTCCGGAGGAACTTCGGCAACCATGCCTTTCCGGTACCCCACATGGCCTTCCCGCTACCCCACATGACAGATGTCATCCCCACGGGCATGGCGATCGATATCGCTCAGCCCGCGCCGCCGTCCGTACCGTGAAGAACATGGATGCGAATGAGAGCCCGTTCCTGACCAGCCGCTCGGGTGCCACCTGGTACTTCAACATCCTCGGCGGCACCAAGCGCCGCGGCGCCTGGAAGATGCCGCAGGACATGCGGGTGCTCGGCCCCCTCGGCGGCGCCAACCTGGACCTGTGCGAGGCCGGCCTCCCCGAGCACCCGGTCCTCACGAAGATCAGCCTGATCGGCGGCTGCTCGCTGCGCGTCCCGCAGGACGTCGAGATCGAGGTCGAGGGCTTCCGCCTCTTCGGCGGCGTGCGCATCGAGCCCGCGACCGGCCCCACCACCCGCAAGCTGAAGGTGCGCGAGTACAGCCTGGTAGGCGGCGTCCACGTCGTGCGCGGCTGACACGGCCTCCGGCCGCGCTCAGTCTGCGCACTCCAGGTCGATGGCGCTGCGGATGGGCTTGCTTGCCCACATCGCCTGCAGCGTGGGGTACTGCTGGATTTCCCACTCCGCTTCACGGATTCGGGTATGCCCTCCGAGCACGCGCCGGTGTCACCTGGGCTGGCCGAGCTCTTCGGCCGCATGGCCGAGGCCGCCGTGCTTCACCCCAACGCCGCGAACACGCCCGCATCCGCAGTCGCTCGGCGACTGCAACGATCCTGCACCGGCCGTGGCAACGGTGTTCCCTTCGACGGCCCCCTACCGTCGAGTCGTCGAAGGGAACGGGCAATGACTGATCGTCCTGGCGTGAACGGTCTCCTCTACGTCGCCGGCTCCGGCGATGCGTCCTACAAGACCCGGGTGGAGGACCTCGAAGGCACCGCGCTCACCATCGCCGCCCCGATCGGCGCGGGAGATGTCGAGCCGCCAGAAGAGGGCGCCGAGTTCCAGGTGTTCTGGACGAACACCACCCGCAACCGGTCGATCCTGCCCGTCCGCCTGGTCGGCATCACCAAGGAGAGCCCGAAGCGCTGGCAGCTGGAGATCGTCGGCGACGTCGTGCGCGACACCCGCCGCCGATTCGTGCGCGGCGCGCACGGCACGCCGATCCACCTCGCGGCCGCCGGCTCGTCGCGGTCGCTGGAGATCGAGGTGGTGGACCTCAGCGAGGGCGGCGTGCGCTGCCACGACCCCGAGCGCATGTTCCAGATCGGCGACCTGGTCGCGGTGTCGCTGCCGCTCGGCGCGGTCCGCACCGACCAGATCGGCGTCGTCCACGCGACGCGCGACACGGACGACGGGCTTGCTGAGATCGTGCTGACCTACGAGCCGGAGGAGCGCGTCGCCCAGCTCATCCGCCAGCTCGTGTACTCCTGGGAGATCGAGCAGCGCCGCCGCGAACGCGACCTCGCCGACCGATGACGGGTCGCCGCGCAGCATCTCGTAGTGGCGCCTGGTCAGCTTGTCGCCAGCGTCTTCGGTAACTGCCGCCATCCGCCGCACGCGCTCGGCGAGCTCTGGCGGGCCGAAATACTCGTATGCCTGTGCCGCCGCCTCGAAGTCGGCGGAGTCACATACCTCCTTGGCGAAGGAGAGCCTGGCTTCGGCACGTTCACGTGATCAACGGTCATCGCGCCTGACCTCTCTAGGCGCGAACCCCTCGCCAGTCCATTCGAGGGGCAGCTCCGCCCATCGGACCTCTCGGGCCGAGAAGTACAGGTGAGACTCCTCGGCCATCTGGTCAGGAGTCCGGAAATCAGCTCGGCTCACATTGTCGAGATCGACGTGAAGTCGGCCGGTAGCGTCGCGTACGACATTGAGATCGTCGAGAAGGACCCAGGAGAAGGTATTGGCGTCGACAATCCGGAAGTCCCGGACGTCGCCGAGCTCCAGTCGCAAGGTGACCCACTCAGGCTCTGGCTCATTCCTCGCCAGCTCAATGACGACGGAAGCGGTAGACGTTGCACCCTTTCCGTAAGTCTGCTGGCGGCTGACTTCGCGAACGCACGCATCTCCGAACGCGTACCGCTCAGTAAGGTCACCGACGCTCTCGGGCGTCAAGCTGTGCCAAGACAGTTGACCAGCCTGCGACGACGGTCGCTCGCCTGATTGCTCGGAGCTCACCGTGGCAACCTAGCCGATGCAACTCGTGACAAGATGCGGCCGGCTATCGAAACCTGGTGAGCTTGCGGCGCATTGGCGGCAGACCGGGTTCGCAACTTGGCTGTTCAAAGCCCGCCGCGACCGGTCGCCATCCCCGCGGGACGGCAGCGGGTGTGCGGCCGGTGCCGGTGCTGGGGGAGCCCTGGCCGGGCATCCCCGGCGCGGGGTCGTAACGCCGCCGATCGGCTACCGCATGCTGGGTGCCGATCGCGCCCGCCGGGGGCTGAGTGCCGGGTCGCCGGCGGCGGCTCTGGGGTCAGCTGCTGCAGCGTGACGGGCGGGTGATGCGGCCCCGCCGGGAGTCGGAGAACGACTCAGGGCTGGCTCCCTGTTTCCAGGAAACCAGCCCTGAGCTGGTGCTTACGAAGTCGGGGTAGCCGGATTTGAACCGACGGCCTCTTCGTCCCGAACGAAGCGCGCTACCAAGCTGCGCTATACCCCGAGCGTGCCGAGTAATCGTAGCCCACGCCCGCGCGCCCGCAAACTCGGTATCCCCCGCGTCGCGTGGCAGGGCGTTGAGCTGCGGTTACACCGATTGCAGGAACGTGGTCAGACGGTGTTCGTAGGCCGCCGGGTCGAGATTCCAGCCGCGGCAGTGACCGGCCTCACGCGTTTCGACCAAGGAGATGCGGTCGGGGGCGGAGCGGGCGAAGTCGATCGTCGGCTGCGGGGCCACCGTGCGGTCGTCGTGGTCGACGTAGACGAGGGTGGGGACGTCCAGGCGGGCCGCCACCGGGCGGTAGTCCAGGTCCACGGCCCGTACGCCCAGGCGGCGGCAGATGAGCTGCAGGGCGGTCCAGGTCCACACCGGCGGGACGTTGAGCTGGCGGGCGTTCATCCGCAGCGTCGCGTTCCAGTCGACCACCGGGCAGTCCAGGACTACGGCGCGCAGGAAGCCGCCGTGGTCCCAGTGGCGCAGCAGGTTGAGGATCGCGGCGCCGCCCATGGACCAGCCCATCAGGATCACGTCGCGGGCGCCCGACGACCTGGCGTAGTCGATCGCCGCCCGTACGTCGCGCCACTCGGTGTGGCCCAGGTGGAAGCGGCGGTCCGGCGACGGCGGGGCGTCGGCGTCGTTGCGGTACGACACCACCAGCGTGCGGTGGCCGGAGGCGGCCAGGGTGGGCAGCGCGCGCAGGGCCTCGCCGCGCGGGGCGCCGCGGCCGTGCACGGCGATGATCCAGGTGTCGTCGGCGGCGGCCGTGGTGGGCGGGACCAGCCACGCCGGCAGCGCGCCGAGCTCGCCGGGCACGACGACCTCCTCGAACGGCAGCCCGCGCGCGCCGAGAGGGTCGCCTTCGAAGACATAGCCCGAGGTGTACCCCCTGAGCCCGGCCACCAGCGACCCCCGCTCGACGAGCTCGACCTCCCGGGTGACCGTCGCGCGGTCGGCGGTGACCACGGCGCCGAGGCGGGCGTGGCCGGTGGCCCAGACGAACGACAGCGGGATGGACCGGGCGGTGTCGGGGGTGCGGGTGAGCGTCACGCGGCTGTCGGCGCAGGCGCGCACCCGCACGGGGTACACCCGGGCGGCGTTGACGTTGAGCACCTGGCCGGCCAGGTACCACGCCGCCCCCGCCGTCCCGGTGGGCAGCAGCACGGCCAGGCCGGCCGCCCCCGCCACGCCCGCGTAGGCGGCCCGGCGCGGCCACTTGCGAATCCGGGGGACCGGCAGCGGCTGCGCCGACGCCTCTGCGGTCATCGCGGGATGAGCGTCAGGATCGACGCCTCCGGCGGGCAGGCGAAGCGGATCGGGGCGGTCGGGTGGGTGCCCAGGCCGGCCGACACGTGCAGGTAGGCCTCCGAGTAGGGCCACCGGTGCAGGCCCTTGGCCATGCTGCGGTCCAGGCCGCAGTTGGTCACCAGGGCGCCGTAGAAGGGCAACGCGACCTGACCGCCGTGGGTGTGCCCGGCCAGCAGCAGGTCGAAGCCGTCGTCGGCCATGCGGTCGAGGATGCGCGGCTCGGGGGAGTGGGTCAGGCCGATGCGCACGTCCACGTCCGCCGCCGCCGGGCCGGCCACGGCGTCGTAGTCGTCGCGGTCGATGTGTGGGTCGTCGACGCCGACCAGCTCGATGGTGCGCCCGCCGGCCTTGATGGTGGTGCGGGCGTTGTTGAGGTCGGCCCAGCCGGAGCCGGTGAACATGTCGCGCAGCTCCTCGGCGGGCAACACGGCGCCCTGCACGTACGGCTTGCGCTTGCTGAAGTACCCCAGCGGGTTCTTGAAGACCGGGCCGCGGTAGTCGTTGGAGCCGAAGACGAAGGCGCCCGGGCGGTCCAGCAGCGGGGTCAGGGCCCGCACCACGCCCGGGACGGAGTCCACGTGGGCCATGTTGTCGCCGGTCACGATGACCAGGTCGGGGTCGGTGCCGGCCAGCTCGGCCACCCACCGCTGCTTGCGGTGCTGGTCCGGGGTCATGTGCAGGTCGCTGATGTGCAGGATGCGCAGCGGCTCGGCGTCGGGAGCGAGCACCGGCACGTCGAAGCGGCGCAGCGTGAACATGTTGCGCTCGACGAGCGAGGCGTAGGCAAAAGTGGCGGCGCCTGCGGCGACGGTGCCGGCCGCGAGTCGCAGGATCGTCTTCGAGCGCATGTGCTCAGGGTACCGGCGCTCCTACAAACGGGATTAGTGCAGGCTTTACAAACGAATTTCGGCAAGATCCAACGGATAGACTTTGCTCATGTTGAAGGCACGCCTGGAGTCCGACCTGCGCGACGCCATGAAGGCTCGGGACGAGCTCGTGACGTCGACCCTGCGGATGGCGATCGCCGCGGTGCGTAACGCGGAGGTCGCCGGGAAGTCCGCCCGTGAGCTCTCCGACGACGAGATCCTCTCGGTCCTCACCAAGGAGGCCAAGAAGCGCCGCGAGGCGGCCGACGCGTTCGCGGGCGCGGGCCGGGAGGCCCAGGCCGCGAAGGAGCGCGCCGAGGAGGAGGTCATCTCGGGGTACCTCCCGAAGCAGCTCTCCGACGACGAGCTCGCCGGCATCGTGCGGGACGCGCTGGCCGCCGGCGGGTTCAGCGGCCCCGGCAGCATGGGTGCGGCGATGAAGGCCGCGCAGGCCGCGGTCGCCGGCCGGGCCGAGGGCGGGCGCGTCGCCGCGATCGTCAAGGCGCAGCTCGCCGCGGGCTGAGCGGTTCGGCGACACCGAAGTAATCCGACCCGAACACGACGGCGGGCGCCCCGGATGCCGGGACGCCCGCCGTTTTCGCGTTCAGAGCGCTAACAGATCCATGGGATCGGGCAGTTGTTCGGGTCGGTGCCGTTGCCGAACGGCACGTCGCCGTTCGGGCGGCCATTGCCGTTGCCGTTGCCATGGCCGTTGCCGCCCTGGTACGGCGGCGCCTGCGCCCCCGGCCCCTTGCTCACGATCAGCTGGACGGTGCTGTTCTTGACCGTGGAGCCGGCCGGGTCGGTGCGGTCGACCGTGCCCGCCGGGCACTGCGACGCGACCTGCTGGCTGGAGACCGAGACCGAGAAGCCGGCGGACTTGATCTTCGAGCGGGCCTGGTCGACCGAGAGGCACTTGACCGACGGGATGTCGACCAGCTTGCCCTGCGACTTGTCCTTGGTCGGCGGCGTGAAGTTCACGACCGGCTGCCCCTCCAGGCCGTCGCGCAGGGTGCCCAGCGCGGCGTAGTTGACCGGCGGGTGCTTCATGTCCTTGTTCGTCTCCGGCCAGTCCGGGTCGGTGAGGAACCCGGAGACCGCGAGCTGCTTGGTCATGACGGTGAAGGTGGCGCTCTTCTCCGAGTCGGTGGTGCCGGTCTTGCCGGCGATCGGCCGCTTCACGAAGTTGCGCGCGTAGCCGGCGGTGGCGCCGGCGCACTTGCCGGTCGCGGACTGGTCGCCGACCGGGCAGCGGGCCATGTCGACGGCCGCCCGGGCCACCTCGGGGTCGATGGTCTGCTTGCACTTCGGGTCGAGGCCGTCGACCTTCTTGCCGTTGATGTCCTTGACCTCGAGGATCGGGGTCGGCTCGCAGTAGAGGCCGTCGGCGGCCAGGGTGGCGTAGGCGTTGCCCAGCTGCAGCGGCGTGGTCGCGCTGACGCCCAGCGTGAAGGCGCCCCACTGCTTCGGGTTGGCCGCGTACTGCGCGTCCTGCGAGGCGTTGAACTGGATGCCCATGCGCTTGGCCACGTCGACGACGTGGTCGACGCCGACCCGCTCCTCCAGCGGTACGAAGAACGTGTTGATCGAGGAGCCGAAGCCGGTCCACATGTTGTAGGGACCGGACTGGCCGCCCGAGTTCTTCGGGCAGTAGTGCGGGCCGTTGCAGGCCGCCGGGCTCTTCGCGTCGATCACGAAGTTCGAGACGTACTGCTTCTCGGTCTGGATCGTGTACGCCAGCGGGTACCCGGCCTCGAGCGCGGCCACGGCGGTGAAGATCTTGAACGCGGAGCCGGCCTGGTAGCCCGGGATGTCGGTGTCGCCGGTGATGATCGGCACCGTGGTCCGCGGGTAGTTACCCTTCTGGCCCTTCTTGTCCGGGTTGGTGTTCGGCCCGTTCTGGCTCTGGTCGTTGCTGAAGAGGCGGTTGGTGGCCAGCGCGGTGACCCGGCCGGTGCCAGGCTGGACCGCGGCCAGCATGAGCGCGTTGGACTGGCCCATCTTGACCTGCTGGTACTTGTCGACGTACGGCTGCTCCTGGGCGTACTTGAACGCCGCCGCCTGGGTCTGCACGTCCAGCGAGGTGACGACCGTGTAGCCGCCGGCCCGCAGCCGGTTGGCCCGCTGGTACTGGTCCTCGCCGAACACCTTCTGGTCCGTCCACCAGCGGCGCAGGTAGTCGCAGAAGAAGCCGGCGCCCAGCTCCGGGCGCTGGATCGACTCGCAGCCCTCCGGGGTGCGCTTGCCGACGATGTTGAGCTTCTCCTTGGCCGCCGCGTCGGCGGTGGCCTGGTCGATGTACTTCATCGACACCATCTGCTTGAGCACGTACTTCTGCCGGTCCAGCGCCGCCGGCAGGCCCCCGGCCGTGGCCGGGTCGTTGGTGCCCGGCGCCTTCACCAGGCCGGCGATGAGCGCCGCCTCGGCGAGTGTCAGGTCCTTGGGGTCCTTCTCGAAGTAGACGTGCGAAGCGGCGTAGATGCCGTAGGCGCCGTGACCGAAGGCCGCGATGTTGAGGTACCGCTCGAGAATGTCCTGCTTGGACAGCTTCTTCTCGAGGTCGATCGCGTACTTCATCTCCTTCAGCTTGCGCGTCGGGGTCTTGTCGGTGGCGTCCACGACCTCCTGCGGCGTCTGGGCCGAGTAGGAGATGGCCTGGCGCACGTACTGCATCGTGAGCGTCGATGCGCCCTGCTCGGTCTGGCCGCCGGCGTTCTGGTTGGCCACGAACGCGCGCGCGACGCCCTTCACGTCGACGCCGCGGTGCTCGAAGAACCGGTTGTCCTCGGCCGCGACGATCGCCTTCCACATGATCGGGGCGACGTCGTCGATCTTCACGTCCCGGCGGTTCTCGTCGTACATCATCGCCAGCAGCGTCTTGCCGTCGGAGGCGTAGATGTAGGAGATCTGCGGCGAGGGCAACACCGAGAGATCGGTCGGCAGGTTCTCGAACGTGTCCGCGCCGGCCTTCGCGGCCAGTCCGGACATCGCGACCGCAGGGAACGCGGCCGCAGCGACCACCAGTCCTGCCAAGAGCCCACACAGCAGCAGAGAGGCTGCATTGGGCAGCAGGCCGTGCTCGCGTTTGCGCATCCAGGTCACCGCCTCAGGGTACGTGACGACGTCATAAGGCCGCGTCCAGATGGACGGCGTCCTCGTTGTCCTAGACGCGTGACACCAAGCGTGAGGTTGACCCGGTTCCGATTCTGCTTGAGGCAACGCGGGGGCGTCGGCATTTTGGGCAAATCGCACCCGGGAGTGACGCTGCGGTAGCACGAATCGTTCCTTCGGTGGATCGCAAAAGGCCGGTTAACCTGGTGCGACAACGTTGCGTAACTGGACGACTACAGAGCATGATGTTCCGGAAAGCTCCTCTCGGGGTTCCCGTGGCCGGGGACCCTGCTGTCGCGCCGGGCAATCCGGCGAACTGCACCCGAATGCCATGGGGGGACGTGGTTTGGGCGCTTTTCGCCGGGGCAAGACCGGCGGATGGACCCGGGGGGAGTCCAAGGGGGGAAGAGGAAATATGAGCATGGTCGTCGACTGGCCCAGCATCGCCGCGTGTCGCAATGGCGACCCGGACGCACTGTTCGTCCAGGGTGCCGAGCAGAACGTGGCGAAGCGGATCTGCCGCAGCTGTCCTGTGCGGTACGAGTGCCTGGCGGACGCCCTCGACAACCGGATCGAGTTCGGGGTCTGGGGAGGCATGACCGAGCGCGAGCGCCGTGCGCTGCTGCGCCGTCATCCGCAGGTGCCCAGCTGGCGCAAGATGTTCGAAGCGGCCATGGACCGCAACGAGAAGGACACCACCAAGGAGCTGGTTCCGACCGGCTGAGCACATATTTGTCGGGTATTTGCCAGACCGTTCGGCAACGAACGGTCGCGGCTACCCGAAGGTCGCTCCTATCGCGCGCAGCCCGTCGAGGTCGTGGACGTCGGCGGGCTGTGCCGGGATGCGGACGACCGGCACGCCCGGGTGGGCGCGCAGGAACCGGCCGGAGACCGCCGCCTGCCGGTCGTGCTGGTCTGCCAGCTCGGCGTGCACCCGCAGCACGTCCGCGGTCGCCCGGTGGCCGCCGGCCTCGTCGAGCCGGTCCGCGGCGGCCCGCGCGTCCTCGGCCGGCAGCTGCGGCGCGGCGACCGGCACCACCCGGTTGAGCACCAGCCCGGCCAGCGGCATCCGGTCCGCGGCCAGCCGCCCGGCGAAGTAGACCGCCTCGCGCACGGCGTCCGGCTCGGGGGCCGCGACGACCAGGAATGCCGTCTCGGCGGCCTGCAGCACGCGGTACGTCTGCTCGGCCCGCTCGCGGAAACCGCCGAACATCGAGTCCAGCGCGCCGACGAAGCCCGACAGGTCGGTGAGCAGCTGGGCGCCCAGGACCTTCGTCACGGTCCGGCTGAACAGCCCGAACGAGGCCGAGACCAGGTTGAACACGCTGCGCCCGCCGGCCCGCGCCGGGGCCAGGAGCAGGCGCAGCATCTTGCCGTCGAGGAACCGCGACAGCCTGGCCGGCGCGTCGAGGAAGTCCAGCGCCGAGCGCGACGGCGGGGTGTCGACCACGATCAGGTCCCACTCGTCGCGGGCCCGCAGCTGACCGAGCTTCTCCATCGCCATGTACTCCTGCGTCCCGGAGAACGTCGAGCTCATGGCCTGGTAGAAGGGGTTGGCGAAGATCTCCTCGGCCTTCTTCGGGTCGGTGTGCGCGAGCACGACCTCGTCGAAGGTCCGCTTCATGTCCAGCATCATGGCCTGGAGCTCGGCCGACTCCGGCTGCAGGCCCTTGACCTGCCGGGGCGTGTTGTCCAGCTCGCTCAGGCCGAGGGCCTGGGCCAGCCGCCGGGCCGGGTCGATGGTGAGCACCACCGTGCGCCGGCCGTGCTCCTCGGCGGCCCGCAGCGCCAGCGCGGCCGCGGTCGTCGTCTTCCCGACACCGCCGGAGCCGCAGCAGACCACGATGCGGATCGCCCGGTCGGCGAGGATCGCATCAAGCTCGAGCTGGGGTGAGCGCGGCTCGGCAGTGGAAGGCACTCTGCGAGCGTATCCGCTGCGAGCATCCTCAAGCAGACGTGAGGAGCAGATCACCGAGCGACTCGAGGGCGGCGACCGTCACACCTTCGGGCAACACCGGCAGCTCGACCACCGGCCGGCCGAGCCCCTGCAGCTCGGCCCGCAGCGACGCCTCGGCGGCCACCCGGGTCTGGTACGCCCGCCCCTCGCCCACCAGCCCGGCCAGCAGGTCCTTGTCGGCCGGCACGCCCGCCGCGGCGAGCCCCCGGCGCAGGTCGGCCTGGGTGAGCTTGACCCCGGCCAGCACGGGCGGCCGGGTGGCGTTGATGATGACCGTGCCGATCGGGATGCCCAGCCGGGTCAGCTCGTCGATCGCGTCGGACGTCTCCTGGACCGGCATCTCCTCGAGCAGCGTGACGACGTGCACCGCGGTCATCGGCGAGCGCAGGATGGCCGCCACGCCCTCGCTCTGCGTCTTGATCGGCCCGACCTTGGCCAGCCGCGCGGTCTCGGCGGTCACGTTGAGGAACCGGCCCACCCGCCCGGTCGGCGGCGCGTCGAGCACCACGGCGTCGTAGACCCGGCGGCCGTCCACCGTTCGGGTGACCGCCTCCTTGATCTTGCCGGTGAGCAGCACGTCGCGCAGCCCCGGTGCGACCGTGGTGGCGAAGTCGACCGCGCCCATCTTCCGCAGGGCCCGTCCGGCCACGCCCAGGCGGTAGAACATCTCGAGGTACTCCAGCAGCGCCTCCTCGACGTCCACCGCAAGCGCCCGCACCTCCCCGCCGCCGCGCGCGGTGGCGATGCGCACCTCCTGGTAGGGGAGCGGATCCCGGTCGAAGAGCTGCGCGATGCCCTGCCGCGCCTCGACCTCGATGAGCAGGGTCCGCCGGCCGTCACGGGCCAGGGCGAGCGCCAGGGCCGCGGCCACCGTCGTCTTGCCGGTGCCGCCCTTGCCGGTGACCACATGCAGACGGGCGGGCCAGCCGTAGCCGCCCCGCCCGTCCGAAGACTCGCGTGCCGTCACGCCCTCGACGCTACCTGGTCGGCGCGAGGATCACGCTCCGGTGATCTCGCACACCCACCAGCCCTTGCTCTGGGTCGTGATGTACTTGTACTTCATCTCGGCGACCTTCTCGTCGCTCGTCGTCACCTTGACGTTGACGGTCAGGGTGGCCTGATCCTTGTCCTGCTTCTCGACCGTCGGCGCCGGCCAGGTGTACGTCGGGCTGCTCAGCGCCCCGTTGAACTTGCGGATCTCGTCGACCCGCGCGCTCAGCTTGTCCTTGTTGCGTGACGACGAGCACACGTACTTCAGCGCCGCGTCGGCGTCGTTGTTCTTGTACACCGCGGTGAGGAACCCGTTGACCGCCTCGACCGGCGTGGACGCCCCGGTGCCCTGGTTGTTCTGCACGACGAACCACGCGGCCGCGCCGCCGCCACCGCAGAGCACCACCACCACGGCCAGCACGATGAGGGTGATCATCAGGCCGCGCTTCTTCTTCACCGGGGCCTGCGGGGGGTACATCGGATAGCCCGACACCGGCATGCCCGACACCGGCGCCGGCGGCCCGGAGAACGGCGGGGCCATCCCCGGCTGCGGCACCGGCCCGGTCGGGAACTGCCCCGTCGGCGCCGGGAACGGCCCGGTCGGCTGGCCGAAGGCGCCCGTCGGGGGCATCTGCCCGGTCGGCTGCCCGTAGTCGGGCTGCCCGGGATAAGGCTGGCCCGGGAAGGGCTGGGCCGAGGTCGGCTGCCCGTAGTCGGGCTGACCGGGATAGGGCTGGCCCGGGAAAGGCTGGCCCGAGGTCGGCTGCGCCGGCGCGGTGTACGGGTCGGGGATGGGCGGCATCGGCTGGGCGGGCGGCCAGCCCTGCCCCGGCTGGCCTTGGTACTCCGGCTGGCCCGGGTACTGGGGCGGTTGCGTCATTTCTCCCACCTCTGTGCGACACACGCGACGGCGGTGCTCACAGTAGCGGCCGTGGGCGAGCAATGGGGTACCCCGATATCAGGCTGTGCCCGACGCCGCCCCGCAGCGCGGCGATAGTGTCCCCACATGCAGAAATGGGAGTATCTGACCGCGCCGCTGCTGGTTCACAACACCAAGGCGATCCTCGACAACTTCGGCGAGGAGGGCTGGGAGCTGGTGGCGATCGTGCCCGGCCCCAACCCGGAGAACCTCGTCGCGTACTTCAAGCGCCCGAAGGCCGGCTGAGATGGGCGACGTCTACGCGCGCCTGGCCGAGCTGGGCCTGCAGATCCCGCCCGTCGTGCCGCCGGTGGCCGCGTACGTGCCGGCGGTGCAGACCGGCAACCACGTGTACGTCTCCGGCCAGCTGCCGATGGTCGACGGCGCCCTGTCGGCCACCGGGCTGGTCGGCGCGGACGTCTCGCCGGAGGAGGCCAAGGAGCTGGCCCGCCGCTCGGCCGTCAACGTGCTCGCCGCCGTGGAGGCGCTGGTCGGCCTCGGCCGCGTGGCGAAGGTGGTGAAGATCGTGGGGTTCGTGGCGTCGGCGCCGGGCTTCACGGGCCAGCCCGCCGTGGTGAACGGGGCCAGCGAGCTCTTCGGCGAGGTGTTCGGCGACGCCGGCAAGCACGCGCGCAGCGCCGTGGGGGTCGCGGCGCTGCCCCTCAACGCCCCCGTCGAGATCGAGGCGATTCTCGAGCTCGCCTGAGTTCGTGCCGGGCGGCGCGCGCGTGCCGCCGCCCGGCACCTGGCGATCAACTACCGATATATCGCAAAGGCGCACTCGCGGCACCGGTCACTACGCTGCGTGGCGCTAGGGAACGGCCGTATTGGGTTTGCCACTGGCCGGTCGGGTGACGTGTCCGCGGAAGCTACCCGCCGTACGATTCCCGTGTGGTAAGCCACATCACCACCCCCGCCGCCGAGGTGCTCGCCGCGTTGCCCGACTGGGTGACGCTCGTCCGCGCACCCAACCCTGGACCGATGACGCTGGACGGCACCAACACATGGCTGCTGCGCGCACCCGGTCAGGGCTCGATCGTCGTCGATCCCGGACCCCTCGACGAGGGGCACCTGCGCGCGGTCGCCGGCCACGCGCCCGTCGCCGCCATCGTCCTCACGCACGGTCACCACGATCACACCGAGGGCGTGCCGCGGCTGGCCGAGCTGACCGGGGCGCCGGTGTACCACCCGCCCGTGGGCGAGGGGCTGGAGGCCGGCGGGGTCACCGTCGAGCCCATCGCCACGCCCGGGCACACCAAGGACTCCGTGTGTTTCCTCGTGCGGTACCGCGGCGAGGAGATCGTCCTGACCGGGGACACCGTCCTCGGCCGGGGCACCACCGTCGTGGCCTGGCCGGACGGGGACCTCGGCGACTATCTGGAGAGCCTGGGCCGCCTCGCCGCCTTCGACGGGCGCCCGGCGCTGCCGGGGCACGGTCCGGCGCTCGGCGACACCGGCGTGGCCGCCCGGTTCTACCACGCGCACCGCGAGGCCCGGCTGGAACAGGTGCGGGCCGCGGTGGCCGCCGGTGCGACCGACGCCGGCGACGTCGTGGCCCGGGTGTACGCCGACGTCGACCGCGTGCTGTGGCCGGCCGCCGAGCTCAGCGTGCGCGCGCAGCTCGATTTTCTGCGACGGGAATCACACCCACCCGTTGCCGGGTTGGATGCAACGTGACGTGTTCGGTGTGCGGGACTGTGGCCGTTCCCGGTGCGCGGTTCTGCCACCACTGTGGCTCCGCGCTGCCGGCGGCCGCCACCCTGCCCGCGGCCGAGCGGCGGATCGTCACCGTCCTGTTCGGTGACCTGTCCGACTTCACCGCCTGGTCGGAGGACCTCGACCCGGAGCGGGTCAGCGCGGTCACCGACCGGGTGCTGGCCGCCCTGGCGGGCGCGGTGAAGACCTTCGGCGGGCACGTCGACAAGCTGACCGGCGACGGGATCATGGCCGTCTTCGGCGCGCCGGTGGCGCACGAGGACGACGCCGAGCGGGCGGTGCGGGCCGCGCTGTCGATGCAGCGGGCGGTGCGCCGGGTGCTCGACGACGAGCGCGGCGGCGGCGCCCCGCTGGGCCTGCGCATCGGGCTCAACACCGGGCCGGTGGTGGCCGGCGTGCAGGCCGGCATCGAGTACACGGTCATCGGCGACACCGTCAACACCGCCGCCCGGCTGGCCGACGCGGCCGCGATCGGCGCGGTGTACGCGGGCGACCGCACCTCCTCGTCCACCCGGCGGCTCGCGTCCTGGCGGGCGCTGCGACCGCTGCGGCTGAAGGGCAAGCGGGAGCCGGTCGACGCGTTCGAGCTGCTGGGCCTGCTCGACGCCCCGGGCACCCGCTCCGGCCTGGGCGACGAGGCGCCGTTCGTCGGGCGCGAGGCCGAGCTCGGCCGGGTCTCCGGTCGCCTCGCCGAGATCGCCGACCGGCAGGAGCCGCGCGTGCTGGTCTTCACCGGCGAGGCGGGCCTGGGCAAGACCCGCCTGGCGGGCGAGATCGAGCGGTTCGCGGCCGGCTACCTGGGCGGCGCCGGCTACACCCCGAGCGCCGGGTTCGCCCCCGGCGGCGGCGCCCGCGTGCTGTCGGTGCACTGCGCCGCGTTCGGCGAGCGGCGCCGGCTCGCGCCCCTGGCCGACCTGGTCCGCGCCGCGATCGGCCTGCCGCCCGACGCCGTGCTGACCCGCGAGGCGGTCGAGGAGCGGCTGCGCCGGCTGGCCCAGCGCCTGGCCCGGGCCGCGCGGGGCCGCCCGGAGCCGCCGCGGTTCGCCAGCGACCTGCTGCTGACCCTGATCGGGTACAGCGAGGACGTCCGCGACACCGCCTGGGTCGCGCCCGGCGGCAAGCCCGACGAGCTGGACCTGGACGCCGTGCCCAACGCCGTCGCCGAGCTGCTGTCCGGCCTGGCCGCGGAGACGCCGCTGGTGGTGATCGTCGACGACTCGCACGACGCCACCGCCGAGACCCTCGACGCCCTCGGCGCCACCATCGAGCGCCTGACGGGCCCGGTGCTCATCGTGCTGCTCGGCCGGCCCGAGCTGGTGCGCTCGGCCGGCGTGCTGACCCGCATCGCCGACGCCGAGGTGGTGCCGATCCCGCCGCTGCGGGGCGCGGACGCGGCCCGGCTGCTCACCGCGTACCTCAGCGGCGGCCGCGTGGCCCCGCCCGACGAGGACCGGCTGCTGGCCACCGCCCAGGGCAACCCGTTCTACCTGGCCGAGCTGGTCACGCTGCTGCAGGAGCGCGGCGCGCTGACCACCGTGGCCGGCACCGACCCGCCCGGCTGGCGGCTCGCCCCCGGCTCGCTCGGCGGCCGGCTGCTGTCCCGCGACCTCGCCGCCGTGCTGGCCGCCCGCATCGACGCGCTGCCCGCCGACACCCGGGCGGTGCTGCGCGACGCCGCCGTCATCGGCGATACCGTGCCGGCCCGGGCGTTGGAGGCGCTGCGCTTCAACCCGCCCGGCCAGCCGGCCCGGCCCGCGGTCGTGGCCGCGGTCGAACTGGAGCGGGCCGTCGAGGAGCTGCTGCAGCGGCGCATGCTGCGCCGCGGGCGGGGCGGCTTCGCCTTCGCCACGCCGCTGCTGCGCGAGGCCGCGTACGCGGGCATCGGCAAGGCCGACCTCGCCGAACGGCACGCCGCGCTGTCGCGGTGGGCCGGGGCGGCGGTCAACGCCTACCTCGCCGCCGGCGGCACGGGCAACGTCACCGGCCTCAACATGGGCCTCGGCGCCGCCGACGCGTTCATCGCCGAGCACGCCGAGCGGGCCGGCCAGCTCGCCGACGTGGTCGGGCTGCGGCCGGACTCCCTGGCCCGCTCGGCCGCGCCGCTGGGCGTGCAGGCGCTGGGCCGCACCGCCCGGGCCGCGCTGACCGGGGGCGAGCCCGCGCAGGCCGCGCAGGCCGCCGACCGGGCCGCCGCGCTCGGGGGCGGCACGCTGCCGGCGGCCGACCGGCTGGTCCACGCCCGGGCGCTGCTCCAGCTGGGGCGGGCGTCGGAGGCTCTGGGGTACGCCGAGAAGATCACCGCCAACGCGAGCGACAACGCCGCCGTCCGGGTCGGTGCGCTGCTCGTGGCCGGGCGGGCCTATCGCGCGATGGCCGATCACCGGCGCAGCTACCAGACGCTGAGCGAGGCGCTGGAGGCGGCGACGGCGGCCCGGCTGACCTACGAGCGCGGCGACGCCATGCGCCGCCTCGGCATGGCCGACTTCCTCGAGGGGCGCCTGGCCGAGGCCGGCGGCCGGTTCGCCGAGTCGTTCCAGATCGCCGTCACCGCCGGCGACCGGCGCGCCCAGGCCTGGTCGCTGCAGCACCTGGCCTGGGTCAGCACCACCCGCGGCGACTTCGCCGGGGCCGACGCGGCGCTCGGGCGGGCCGCCCGCCGCTTCGCCGAGCTCGGCGACCCGGTCGGGCGGGCCTGGCTGCGTGGCACCACCGCGTTCGTGCGGCTGCTGGCCGGCCGGCTCGGCGAGGCCCGGCGGCTGGCCAAGGCGTTCCTGCCCTTCGGCGAGCGGGTCGGCGACGCGTGGGCGGTCGGCACGCTGCGCGCGGTCGAGGCGTTCGCCGCGGCCGAGAGCGGCGACCTGGCCGACGCCGACCGCGAGGCCCGCCGGGCGTACCGCGAGTTCGCCGCGGCCGGCGACGACTGGGGCCGCGGCCTGGCGCTGGTCGTGCGGGGCGTGGTCGCGCGCGAGCTGGGCGAGCCGGCGCACGCCTACGACCTGCTCTCCGACGCCACCGAGTACGGCGAGAAGACCGGCCACCCGCTGCTGCTGGGCATGTCCCGCACCATCCGCGGGTTCGTGAGCCTCGACCGGGGCGACCCGGTGGCCGCCGAGGCCGACGCCCGCGCGGTGCTGCAGGTCGTGGAGACCCACGACGTGCTGGAGCCGGCCAAGGTCGGCCCGCGGGTGCTGTTCGGCCTGGCCCGGCTGGCCCAGGGCGACCTGCCGACGGCGCTGGAGATGCTGGGCTGCGTCGCCGCCGACCGCCCCGCCCCATCGGTGATCTTCTCCCGGCGCCAGGCGGTGGCCGCCTACGCCTCCGCCCTGCTGGCCGCCGGGCGCAACGCCGAGGCCCTGGACTGGGCCCGGCAGGCGCAGACCTCGCCGGGGGAGGACGTGCGCGGTCGCGATTATGCGGCGGCGGTACTGCAGGAGGCCCTCGCGGCCAATGCCTCCGTCGTGGCGGTCGTAGAGCCCTGAATTCCGGCTGTGGCCGATGCGTGACGAGGAATGTCATACCCCGGCCGTATCGTCTATGCCGTGACCGCATCGCCTCCACTGCCCACGGTGCCCGGACTGACCGGGTTCTCCGTGCTGGCGCGCGGCGGATACGCCACCGTCTACCGGGCCGAGCAGGAGTCGGTCGGGCGCGACGTGGCCGTCAAGGTGGAGAACCGCACGCTCGAGACCGAGCGCGACCGCCGCCGCTTCCTGCGCGAGGCCCGCGCGGCCGGCCGCATGTCGAGCCACCCGCACGTGGTCGACCTGTTCGACGCCGGCGTCACCGGCGACGGCCACCCCTACCTGATCATGGAGCTCTGCGACGGCTCCTACGCGGAGCGCATGCGCTCCGCCCCGCTGGCCCCCGAGGAGGTCCGCGAGGTCGGCTTCAAGATCGCCGACGCCCTCGCCGACGGCCATTCCCTGGGTGTACTGCACCGCGACGTCAAACCGGCCAACATCCTCTTCAGCCGCTTCGGCGAGCCCGCCCTGGCCGACTTCGGCCTGGCCATCCTGTCCGAGTGGCGCGACGTCTCGATCACCCTGGACGTGCTGACCCCCGCCTACGCCCCGCCCGAGACATTCCGCCACGCCGCGCCCGCCCCGGCCGCGGACGTCTACGCGCTGTGCGCCACCCTCTACGCCCTGATGCGCGGCCGCCCGCCCCGCTGGCGCCAGGACCAGACGCCCAGCCTGCTGTCCCTGGTCGACATGTTCAACGACCGCATCCCCGACATCCCGGGCTGCCCCGACGAGCTCATGGCCATCCTGCGCGCGGGCATGTCCAACGACGAGTCGGCCCGCCCGACCGCGCTGCAGCTGCGCGACGCCCTGATCGCGCTGCGCATGGACCCGGCGCCGCAGGTCATCGTGCCGCCGCTGGGCTCGCCGCCGCTCGAGCCGGTGTACACGTCGCCGCCGTTGCCCCCGCAGCTGCCGCCCCCGCCGGCCGATCGGCTGCTGGACTCGCCGTTCATGGGCGGCTTCCCGCGCGACCCGGAGCAGACCGTCCCGCACCAGGCCGGCCCCGAGGAGCCGCCGACCGACCCCTTGATCCCCGGCTCCGGTGGCCCCTTCGCGGCTCCCGGCGTGGGCTTCGCATCCGGTGAGCCGCCGGCCGCGCCGCCCGTCGGTCCCTTCGTGACCCCGGGCAGGGCGGGCGGGGCGAGCCGGCGGGGCCTGTGGCTCGGCGTGGTCGGCGGCCTGGCGGCGGTGGCGGCGCTGGTGGGCGTCGCGATCGCGTACGGGCTCGGCGACAGCTCGCCCGACCCGGCCCCGTCCGCGTCGGCGATCGCCGCCCCGCCCCGCTCGACCTGCGGCCCGACCCCGGCCGTCGACGTCCGGGCGCAGTGCGCCGCGACCGCGGAGTGCTACGACTCGAAGCCCGCTCGGGTGGACTGCGGCGGCGTCCACACCTGGGAGGTCTTCGCCTACGGCGACCTCCCCGCCGGCAGCCACGTCGCCGACGAGCGCGACCCGGCGGTGCGCTCGGTGTGCAGCGTCGGCACCCTGGCCGCGGTCAACATCAGCGCGGTGACCTGGCGGACCGAGGTGCTGCTGCCGAGCCTGGCCGAGCAGAAGGCGGGGCCGACGACGTACCGCTGCCTGGCCGGCCAGGGCAGGGACTCCCTGACCGGCGACCAGCTGCATCGGTAGCGCCGGCGGGTCACTCGTCAGTAGGACTTCTCCTGGCCCATGAGGTGCTGGGAGACGAAGTTCAGGATCATCTCGCGGGAGACGGGGGCGATGCGGCCGGCCCGGACGGCGCCCAGCAGGGTGGCGACGCCGTACTCCGTGGTCATGCCGTTGCCGCCCAGCGACTGGATGGCCGTGTCCACCGCCAGGGCGGCGGCCTCGGCGGCGGCGTACTTGGCCATGTTCGCGGCCACGCCGGCCTCCAGGTCACGGCCGGCGTCGTAGAGGGCCGCCGCCTTGGCGACCATCAGCCGGGCCAGCTCGACCTGGATGTGGGCGTGCGCCAGCGGGTGGGCCACGCCCTGGTGGGTGCCGATCGGGCGGCCCCAGACCGCGCGGGTCGCGGTGTAGGTGGAGGCGCGCTCCAGGGCGTAGCGGGCGGTGCCGCAGGCCATCGCGGCCACCGTGATCCGCTCCGGGTTGAGGCCGGAGAAGAGCGCCGGCAGGCCCGCCTCCGGGTCCTCGCCGATGAGGGCGCCCGACGGGACGCGGACGTCGTCGAAGTACAGCTGGAACTGGTTCTCGGGGCTGACGATCTCCATGTCCAGCTTCGTGGCGGTCAGGCCGGGTGCGTCGGCCGGGACCACGAACAGGGCGGGCTTGAGCTTGCCGGTGCGCTCGTCCTCGAGGCGGGCGACGACCATGATCTTGGAGCACTCGTCGACGCCGGAGATGTACACCTTGCGGCCGGTCAGCGTGTAGCCGCCCTCGAAGGGGCGGGCGACCGTCGTCAGCTTGTGGAAGTTGGAGCCCGCGTCCGGCTCGGTGATGGCGAAGCAGACCTTCAGGGTGCCGTCGGCGAAGCCGGGCAGCAGCGTCCGGCGCTGCTCCTCGGTGCCGTGCTTGGCGACGATCGTGGCGGCGATGGCGGGGGAGACGACGAGCAGCAGCAGCGGCGCGCCGGCGGCGGCCAGCTCCTCGCAGACGATCGCCAGCTCGGTGATGCCGCCGCCACCGCCGTCGTACTGCTCGGGGACGCTCACGCCCAGGTAGCCCAGGCGGGCGGCCTCCTGCCACAGCTCGTCGGAGTGCTCGCCCGCCTTGGCCTTGCGCACGAAGTACTCGTGGCCGTAGCGCTTGCCGAGCTTGGCGACGGCATCGCGGAGGTCCTGCTGTTGAGGGGTGTAGTCGAAGTCCACGCAAACTCCTAGTGAGGGGATAGCACCGCCAGCAGCGCGCCGGACTCGACCTGCGAGCCGGCCGCGACCCGCAGGTCGCTGATGACGCCGTCGGTGGGGGCGTGCACCGGGTGCTCGAGCTTCATCGCCTCCACCGTGAGCAGCAGCTCGCCGGCGGCGACCCGCTGGCCCGGGACGACCAGCACGCGGCCGACCGCGCCCGGCAGTGGGGCGATGAGGGAGCCCTCGGGCTGTTCGGCGACCGGCAGCGGGTAGCGCGGAAGCTCGGTCAGGGTCACCGAGCCCTCGGCGCTGTCCACGAACGACACGCCGTCGATCTCGTGCACGGCGAACTGCAGGCGCACGCCGCCGACGTCGAGCACGACCCGGTCGCCGGTGGCGGAGAGGATCGCCGCCGGCGGGTGGTCGGGGGCGCCGGCCGGGTCGAGGCCGGCGCCGGGCAGGCCGACGTCCTCGGGGTCGATGCGGCGCACCGCCCAGGCGGCCAGGTCGTTGGCCCGGTCCAGGCGGTAGCCGACCTCGATGGTGCCGGTCGGGCCCTCGTAGACGACGGTCTGCAGGGCGCTGGGGACGTTGCGCCAGCCTGACGGCAGGCCGGGCAGCAGTGCGGTCTTGGCCCGGCGGGCCGCCCCGGCCAGCGCCGCGGCCAGGCACGACAGGCGCACCGCGTCGACCGAGGACAGCAGCGGGGCGAAGACCTCCGGGTGGCGGTCCAGGAAGCCGGTGTCGGTGCCGCCGGACAGGAACGCCGAGTGCCGCAGCACCCGCACCAGCAGGTCGCGGTTGGTGGTCACGCCGTGGATGCGGGCCCGGGCCAGCGCCCCGCCGAGCATCCGGGCAGCCTCGGCCCGGGTCGGCGCCCAGGCGACGAGCTTGGCCAGCATCGGGTCGTAGTGCACGCCGACGACCGAGCCGTCGACCACGCCAGAGTCCAGGCGCAGGCCCGGCGCCGGAAGCGGGCCGAAGGTGTGGGCGACGCCGGGGACGTCGAAGCGGTGCAGCGTGCCGGTGGAGGGCATCCAGGCGTAGGCGGGGTCCTCGGCGTACAGCCGGACCTCGATCGCGTGGCCGCGCAGCGGCGGCGGACCCTGGAAGGGCAGCGGGCCGCCCTCGGCCACGACCAGCTGGAGCCGGACCATGTCCACGCCGACCACGCACTCCGTGACCGGGTGCTCGACCTGCAGGCGGGTGTTCATCTCCAGGAAGAAGAACTCGCCGGTCGGCGCGAGCAGGAACTCCACCGTGCCGGCGCCGACGTAGCCGACCGCCCGGGCGGCCGCGATCGCCGCCTGGCACAGCTTCTCGCGCAGCGTGCTGTCGACCGCCGGGGATGGGGTCTCCTCCAGGATCTTCTGGTGCCGGCGCTGGATCGAGCACTCGCGCTCACCCAGGGGGACCACGTTGCCGTGCGCGTCGGCCATGATCTGGACCTCGACGTGGCGGGCGCGTTCGACGTACCGCTCGCAGAACACCGTGCCGTCGCCGAACGCCGCCGACGCCTCGCGCCGCGCGGAGGCCACCGCCTCGGCCAGCGACTCGCGGTCGCGCACGATCCGCATGCCCCGGCCGCCGCCCCCCGCGGACGCCTTGACCAGCACGGGGAAGGCGTCGACCTCCTCCGGGTCGAGCGCGGTCGGCAGCATCGGCACCCCGGCCTCGGCCAGCAGCGCCTTGGCCTCCAGCTTCGAGCCCATGACGGCGATCGCCTTCGGCGACGGCCCGACCCAGGTCAGGCCCGCGTCGATGACCGCCCGGGCGAACTCGGCGTTCTCCGAGAGGAAGCCATATCCCGGGTGTACGGCGTCCGCGCCGCACTTGCGGGCGGCCTGGATCAGCAGGTCGCCGCGCAGGTACGTCGCCATCGGCGCATTGCCGGGCAGGTGCACGGCGTAGTCGGCCTCGGCGACGTGCGGGGAGTCGGCGTCGGCGTCGGAGTAGACGGCGACCGTCTCGACCCCCATCGCCCGGCAGGTGGCGAACACCCGGCGGGCGATCTCCCCGCGGTTGGCTACCAGCAGCCTTCTGATCACAGTGCCAAATCCCCCTAGTGCCGCAACGGCCGATTGTCGCCAGAGCTAGTGCCGGAAGACGCCGAACTGGGCGTGCTCGCCGGTGCCGACCAGCGCCAGGCACATGCCCAGCACCGTGCGGGTGTCGCGCGGGTCGATCACGCCGTCGTCGTACAGGCGGCCGGAGAGGAACAGCGCCGCCGACTCCTGCTCGACCTTGTGCTCGACCATGAACCGCATCGTGCGGTCCTGCTCCTCGTCGTACGCCTGCCCCTTGGCCTCGGCCGCCTGCCGGGCCACGATGGACAGCACCCCGGCCAGCTGCTGCGGCCCCATCACGGCCGACTTCGCGTTGGGCCAGGTGAACAGGAACCGCGGCTCGAAGGCCCGGCCGCACATCCCGTAGTTGCCGGCGCCGTAGGAGGCGCCGATGTTGACCGTCAGGTGCGGCACCCGCGAGTTGGCCACCGCGTTGATCATCAGGGCGCCGTGCTTGATGATCCCGCCCTGCTCGTACTCGCTGCCGACCATGTAGCCGGTGGTGTTCTGCAGGAAGACCAGCGGGGTGCCGGTGCCGTTGGCCAGCTGGATGAACTGGGCCGCCTTCTGCGCCTCGGCCGAGAACAGCACGCCCCGCGCGTTGGCCAGCACGCCGACGCGGTGGCCGTGGATCGCGCCCCAGCCGGTGCACAGCGCGGGCCCGTAGGCCGGCTTGAACTCGTCGAACTCGCTGCCGTCGAGGATGCGGGCCAGGATCTCCCGCGGGTCGAACGGCACCCGAAGGTCCGCGCTCGGGATGCCGAGCAGGTCGTCCGCGTCGAACTTGGGCTCGCTGCCGTAGCGGCGCCCGACCGAGGCGGCGAAGTTGCGGATGCAGCCGCGGGCCAGCCGCAGCGCGTCGCGCTCGTCCTCGGCGACGAAGTCGGCCAGGCCCGAGCGGGTGGCGTGCATCGCCGCGCCGCCGAGGGTCTCGTCGTCGACCGTCTCGCCGGTCGCCATCTTCACCAGCGGCGGGCCGGCCAGGAACACCTTGGCCCGGTCGCGCACGAAGATCGTGTAGTCCGACATGCCGGGGACGTAGGCGCCGCCGGCGGTGGCGTTGCCGAACACCACGGCGACCGTCGGGATGGCCGCCGCCGAGAGCCGGGTCAGGTCCCGGAACGCGGCCCCGCCCGGGATGAAGATCTCGGCCTGCTGGGGCAGGTCGGCCCCGCCCGACTCGACCAGGTTGACCAGCGGCAGCCGGTTCTCCCGGGCGATCTGCCCGGCCCGCTGGGTCTTTTTCAGCGTGAAGGGGTTGACCGCGCCGCCGCGCACGGTCGGGTCGTTGGCCACGATCACGCACGGCACGCCCTCGACCACGCCGATGCCGGTCACCATGCTGGCCCCGACCGGGTAGTCGGTGCCCCAGGCGGCCACCGGGCACAGCTCCAGGAACGGCGAGTCGCGGTCGACCAGCAGTTCGATGCGCTCCCGGGGCAGCAGCTTGCCGCGGGCGTGGTGGCGGGCGATGTACTTCTCGCCCCCGCCGCCGCGCGCCTGGCGCAACGCCGACTCCAGCTCGGTCAGCCGCTCGAGCATCGCCTGCCGGTTCTCCAGGTAGGCGGTCCCGCGCGGGTCGAGGTTGCTCGTCAACACCGGCATGCCTCAGACCCCCAACTGCTTCGCGATGATCTTGTTCATGATCTCCGTGGTGCCGCCGCCGATGCCCAGAATCCGAGCGTCGCGGTAGTGCCGCTCGACCTCGGCGTCGCGGAGATACCCCAGCCCGCCGTGCAGCTGCACGGCCTCGTCGACGACGTGGTCGCACGCCGCGACCGCGGTGTTCTTCGCCATCGCCACCTCCGTAACGAGCCGCTCGCCGCTTGCGACACGGACGGCGACCTGCCGGACGTACGTCCGGGCGACGTCCACCTGCCGCGCCATCTCGGCCAGCCGGTGCCGTACCAGCTGCCGGCTCGCCAGCGGACGCCCGAACGTGTGCCGGTCGCGCACCCAGGCGAGCGTCAGGTCGAGGCAGCGCTGCGCGGTGGCGTAGGCCTGCACCGCCAGCGAGATCCGCTCGGCGCCGAAGTGGGTCATGACCTCGGCGAACCCGCCCACGACGTGCCGGCGGGGCACCCGCACCCCGACGAACGCGAGCTCGGCCGTGTCGGAGCAGTGCCAGCCCATCTTGTCCAGCCGGCGGGTGACCTCGAAGCCGCCGTCGACGACGAGCAGCCGGAAGCCCTCGTCGGTCTGCACGGCGACGGTGGCGAAGTCGGCCCGGGCCCCGCTGGTGATGAACGTCTTGGTGCCGTCCACGACGTAGTCGTCCCCGTCGGCCACCGCCCGGGTGCGGATTCCGGCCACGTCGGACCCGCCGCCGGGCTCGGTGACGGCCAGGCAGCCGATCTTCTCCCCGGCCAGCGTCGGGCGCACGAACCGCTCGATCAGCTCGGGGTCGCCGGCCGCCACGATGTGCGGCAGCGCGATACCGTGCGTGAACAGCGCCGCGACCAGCCCGGAGGACCCGCCGGCCTGGATCAGCTCCTCGGTGACCACCACGCTGTCGAGCAGGTCCCCGCCCGACCCGCCGACCTCCTCGGCGAAGCCGATGCCGAGCAGCCCGATCCCGGCGGCGACCCGGTGCAGCTCCCGCGGCACCTCGCCGGCCTTCTCCCAGTCCGCGAGGTTGGGCAGTACCTCGTTCGTGACGAACGCCCGGGTCAGCTCGCGCAGCCTGCGCCGTTCCTCGGTGCCGAACGGGTCGCTCATGCGAGGAACTCCTCGGGCAGGTCCACCACTCGGGAGCGCAGCCACTCGCCCAGCGCCTTGCCCTGCGGGTCGAAGCGGGTGCTGGCCGCGACCCCCTCACCCAGGATTCCGTGGATCACGAAGTTGACGGCGTTGAGGTTGGGCAGCTCGTATCGCTCGACGTCGAGCGGCGCGGCCTCGGGGAGCAGCTGCTTGAGCCGCTCGGTGGTGAGTTCGGTCCGAAGCCACGCATATGCGCGCTCTTCGCGGGCCCAGACTCCGATATTGGCGTCCCCGCCCTTGTCGCCGGATCGCGCCCCGAACAGTCTGCCGAGAGGGGCTTTTACGGTTTGCCCGAAAAATCCGGATGCTGACGCATCCTGATTTTTCGGACTTATCACCATTTTCTGGGGTTGAGGGGCATTGACCGGGCGGCGGGTGCCGTCGGGGAGAACGGCCACGTGGGGTACCGAGTCCTGCGGTACCGCGAACGAGGTGAAGATCCCGAACGGCGTGGCGTCGCCGGGCGGGGCGGTCAGCGCCAGGCCGGGGTAGGAGGCCAGCGCCAGCTCGACCGCGGCCTGGGAGAACGTGCGGCCGGCCCGCTTGGGGTCGGCGTCGCGCACGTGCACCGTGAGCAGCGCGCTGGCCGCCGGCTCGTCGCCGGCGTCGGGGTGGTCGGTGCGGGCCAGCGCGAACTCCAGGCCGTCCGGGCCGAGCGCGTCCTCCAGCTGGGCCCGCACGAGCGCCGCCTTGGCCTCGATGTCCAGCCCGCACAGCACGAACGTCATCGCGTTGCGGAAGCCGCCGAGCGCGTTCACGCCGACCTTCAGCGTGTCCGGCGGCGGCCCGCCGCGCACCCCGTCGATGCGCACCCGGTCGGGCCCGTCGGGGGTCAGCCGGATGCTCGCGAAGTCGGCGACGACGTCCGGGCCGGGGTAGGCCGGCGCTGCGATCTCGTACAGCAGCTGCGCGGTCACCGTCTCGACCGTGACGGCCCCGCCGGTGCCCGGGTGCTTGGTGATCACCGCGCTGCCGTCGGGGTGCAGCTCGGCGATCGGGAAGCCGGGGCGGCGCCCGCCGTCGGGCAGCTCGGTGAAGAACGCGAAGTTGCCGCCGGTGGCCTGCGCGCCGCACTCGAGCACGTGACCCGCGACCGTGGCGCCGGCCAGTGCGTCGAGGTCGGCCCGGGTCCAGCCGAAGCGGGCGATGCCGGGGCCGACGACCAGCGAAGCGTCGGTGACCCGGCCGGTGACCACGATGTCCGCGCCGGCGGTGAGGCACTCGGCGATGCCGAAGGCGCCGAGGTACGCGTTCGCGGTCAGTGGCTGGCGCACGTCGAACTCGGCCGCCCTGGCGATGACGTCGTCGCCCTCCACGTGGGCGACGGACGCGTCCAGGCCGAGGCGCGCGGCGAGTTGGCGGATCGCGTCGGCCAGGCCCGCGGGGTTGAGGCCGCCGGCGTTGGTCACCAGCTTGACGCGGCGCTGGAGTGCCGTACCGAGGACGGGTTCCAATTGGCGCAGGAAGGTCTTGGCGTAGCCGGTGGCCGGGTCCTTGAGACGGTCGCGGCCGAGGATGAGCATGGTGAGCTCGGCCAGGTAGTCGCCGGTGAGGACGTCGAGCTCGCCGCCATCGAGCATCTCGCGCCAGGCCGTGGCCCGGTCGCCGTAGAAGCCGGAGGCGTTGCCGACGCGCAGAACGCGCGACGCGCCGCCGGTGTGTGGAGCGCTCGTCGCGCCGCCGGTGTGTGGAGCGCTCGTCGCGCCGCCGGTGTGTGGGACGCTCGTCGCGCCGCCGGTGTGTGGAGCGCTCGTCGCGCCGCCGGTGTGTGGGACGCTCGTCGCGTCGCCGGTGTGTGGAGCGCTCATCGCGCCGCTGCCCTTGGCTCGCGGCCGGCGCCGGGTGGGCCGGCGAACGCCTGGGCGAGGCTCAGCCACGCCGCCGCGTCGTCGCCCGTCGCCTGCAGCGCCAGGTCGGCCGGGTGCCGGCGCTGGGTGACCAGCAGGCAGAAGTCGAGGGCCGGTCCGTTCACGCGGTTGGGCGCGTCCCCGGGGCCGAAGGCCCACACGGACCCGTCCGGGGCGTCCAGCTCGACCCGGAAGGGCGCCGCCGGGGCCGACCGGCCGTGGCTCTCGAAGCCGTGGCCGATCGTGCGGAAGCCGATGTGGGCCACGTGCCGGAGCCGCGCGGTTGGGCGTAGGTGCTCCCGCGCCCGCTCGTCGTCGGGGAACGTCTCGGCGATGTCCCGCCCGTGCGCCCAGGTCTCCATGATCCGGCCGGTGGCGCTGGACAGCGGCGACATCGCGGTGCCGAACCAGGGGCGCTTCTCGCCCGCCGGCACCGCGGTCAACGCCGCGACGAGGGCGGCGCGCCCGGCCCGCCAGCGGGAGAGCATCTCGTCGGGCGGGGCGACGCCGGCCGCGGCGGCCCGGTCGACGAACGCCTTCGGGTCTTCCAGCGTCTCGCTCAGCCGCGCGATGAAGCCGGCCGGGTCGGCGTTGGCCAGCGTGGCCATCCCGTCGGTCCAATGCAGGTGGGCGATCTGGTGCGCGACGCTCCAGCCAGGTGCGGGCGTCGGGCGGCTCCACCGGTCCGGGCTCAGGCCGCTGACCAGCCGGTCGAGCGCCTCGGACTCCGCCTCCAGGTCCCGCAGCACGTCGTCGAGCAGCACCATCGCCCCTCCTAGAGGATCTTCTCCAGCTGCTGTTTCCAGGCCGCGAGCAGCTGGGTGCGGCGCGGCGAGTCGTCGGTGAGCAGGTTCGCGACGCCGAGGCCGCGCATCAGGTCGAGGGTGGCCTGGACCGCCTCGCGCACGCCGGGCCGGGACTCGTCGGCGCCGAGCAGCTCGACGGCGAGCCGGTGCAGCTCGCGGCCGACCCGGGCCTCGATCGGCACCAGGGCGTCGCGCAGCTCGGCGTCGGTGCGCGCGGCCACCCAGACCTCGAGCGCGGCGACGAACAGCGGGCCGGTGAACGCCGAGGCGAGCAGCTCGACGACCCGGTCGACCCGCTCGACGCGGTCGCCGGTCAGCGCCGCGGCCTCGGTGCGGATCTCCTCGGCGCGGCGCTCGGCGAGGTGCTGTACGGCGGCCAGCACGAGGGCGGTCCGGGTGGGGTAGTGGTGCAGCTGGGCGCCCCGCGAGACCCCGGCCCGTTCGGCGATGACCGTGGTGGTGGCGCCGGACCAGCCGAACTCGTAGAGGCACTCGACGGTGGCCTCCAGCAGGCGCCGCTGGGTGACGCGGCTTCGCTCCTGCTGCGCGGTCATGGGTTCAGGGTGTACCGCGAGAAACAAACAGTCAAGCCTGATTGTTTTTCGCGCACCGAGAAGTCGGGCGCTCTGCGGAGCCGAGAAGTCGGGCGCTCTGCGGAGCCGAGAAGTCGGGCGCTCTGCGGAGCCGAGAAGTCGGGCGCTCTGCGGAGCCGAGAAGTCGGGCGCTCTGCGGAGCCGAGAAGTCGGGCGCTCCGCGGAGCCGAGAAGTCGGGCGCTCCGCGGAGCCGAGAAGTCGGGCGCTCCGCGGAGCCGAGAAGTCGGGCGCTCCGCGCCGCGACTTATCGGATTTATACCCCGCCAGGAGAAATGTCCGGAATGGCGGTGAACGCGACAAAAGCCGCCCATTACGGGCGGCTCAGGGGTGTCGGGCGGTGCTGTTGCCGATCAGACGCGGGCGCGGCGGGCCAGACGCTCCGGGTCCATGATGATCACGCTCTTGCCGTCCAGCCGCAGCCAGCCGCGCGAGGCGAAGTCGGCCAGTGCCTTGTTCACCGTCTCCCGCGAGGCGCCCACGAGCTGGGCCATCTCCTCCTGCGTGAGGTCGTGGTTGACCCGCAGCACGCCGCCGTCGCGGGTGCCGAAGCGCCCCGCCATCTGCAGCAGCGTCTTGGCCACCCGGCCGGGCACGTCGGTGAAGATGAGGTCGGCCAGCGCGTCGTTGGTGCGGCGCAGGCGCCGGGCCAGCACTCGCAGCAGCTGCTCGGCGATCTCCGGCCGGTTGGTGAGCCAGGGGCGGAGGGCCTGCTTGCGCAGCCGGGCCAGCCGGGTGTCCAGCACCGCGGTCGCCGTCGCCGTGCGCGGGCCGGGGTCGAACAGCGACAGCTCGCCGACCATGTCACTCGGGCCCATGACCGCGATGAGGTTCTGCCGGCCGTCGGCCGCGCGGCGCCCGACCTTGATCTTGCCGGACAGCACGATGTACAGACTGTCGCCCGGCTCGCCCTCGCTGAACACGACCTCGCCCTTGCGGACGTCGATCGTCTCCATCTCCTTGGCGAGGGATTCCGCCGCCTCGGGCTCGACCCCTTGGAAGATGCCGCTGCGCGCCAGTACCTCGTCCATCGCGTCCACCTCTACTCCGTCGGCGCGTCGTCCGCTTGCAAGCGACCGCGCGAACGTCAGTTTATGCATACGGGGTCGTGTTCCGGACGTTGGGAGCATGCTCATGCTACTCGCCGACCTGCGGCGGGGCTGTCGCGCGCAAGGGCGGTCCGCCGCTCGCCGAGGTGCGATATCTTCGCGTCGGACATCGCCGATTGCTGGAGTGGGGATCACATGACGGTGTACGGCGGACCCTCCCGCGGGCCGGAATGGCGCGACGACCGGACCGGGCACGGCGTCCCGGCGGGCTCCCCACCTGATCAACCGACGGGGCCCGTCGGCGGTTACGGCCCGGGCACGGGTAGTTTCGACGGGTTTGCGGTGGGTCGTGACCCGCGCGATGAGCGCACCGGCGGCGTGTACGGCGCCCCGCCGGCCACCGGCCCGCTCTACGGCGGCGGCCGTGAGCCGATCCCGGGCCCGCCCCGCGGCGAGCCGTACCCCCGCGCGACGCGCCCCGAGGACCTGTACTCCGCCCGCGCCTACGAGCCGGAGGAGCGCGCCGGCCGGCGCAAGCTGCCCCTGCCCGGCGAGCCCCCGCCGCCGCAGCGCTCGGGCGGCGGCCGCCGCACGGCGATCATCCTGGGTGCGGTCGCCGCGGTCGTCATCGGCGCCGGCACCGCGGGCGCGGCCACCTTCCTCGGCGGCGACGACAAGCCATCCCCGGGGCAGAGCACCACGCAGCAGGCGGCCGGCGGCGGTGGCAGCTCCGCGCCCGCCGGCTCGGCCCAGCCGCAGGGCGGCGCGGTCGCCGGCCCGGCCGACGGCATCACGCTCAGCGCGACCGGCGACATCGTCATGGGCATGGCCCCGGGCGGGCTGCCGCCGAACAACGGCAAGGGGTTCTTCGACCCCGTCAAGGAGTACCTCACCGCCGACTTCCAGATGGGCAACCTCGAGCAGGTGCTGACCGACGACACCGGCGTCGGCAAGTGCTCGGCCGACACCGCCGGCAAGACCTGCTTCGCGTTCCGCACGCCGCCCGCGTTCGTGCAGAACCTCAAGGACGCCGGCTTCATGATGATGAACATGGCGAACAACCACGCCTACGACTTCGGCGAGCAGGGGTACAAGAACTCGCAGAAGACGCTGGACGGCGCGGGGATCAAGTACACCGGCTGGCCCGGCATGATCTCCATCGGCGAGGCCAAGGGCGTGAAGATCGCCGTGATCGGGTTCGCCTCCTACACCTGGTCGAACCTCTGCTCCGACCTCGACGGCGCGGAGAAGATCGTCAAGGAGGCGGCGACCAAGGCCGACCTCGTCGTGGTCCAGGTCCACCAGGGCGCCGAGGGCGCCGACAAGACCCACGTGAAGCCCGGCACCGAGATGTTCCTGGGCGAGAACCGCTGCGACCCGATCGCCTTCGGCCACCGGGTCGTCGACGCCGGCGCCGACCTCGTCGTCGGGCACGGCCCGCACGTCATGCGGGCGATGGAGTTCTACAAGGGCCGGCTCATCGCCTACAGCCTGGGCAACTTCGGCGGCTACCGGGCGCTGAGCTACAACGGCACGGTCGGCATCGGCGGCGTGCTCAAGGTCCAGCTGCTCGGCGACGGCACCTGGAAGAGCGGATCGCTGACCGCCACCTACATGGTCGCGCCCGGCCTGCCCAAGCCCGACCCCAAGAAGCAGGCCATCCCGTTTGTGGCCAACCTGACCAAGCAGGACTTCCCGACCACCGGTGCGAAGATCGCCGCCGACGGCACCATCACGCCGCCGTCCGGCTGACAGGTACCGGGCGGTCGCTCGATCGGGGCCTCGATCGCGGGCGACGTATTGTCGTTGCGTGACCGAGACCGCGTTGGCGTTGAAGCGGCGGGCGCGGCGGATGGGCCGCGCCCTCGCGCTGATCCACCCCGACGCGCACTGCGAGCTGGACTTCACCAGCCCGCTCGAGCTGGCGGTGGCCACGATCCTCTCCGCCCAGTGCACCGACGAGCGGGTCAACCAGGTGACGCCGAAGCTCTTCGCGCGCTATCCGGACGCCGCCGCCTACGCCGCGGCCGACCCGCTGGAGATGCAGGAGCTCATCAAGCCGACCGGGTTCTTCCGCAACAAGAGCGACTCGCTGATCCGCCTCGGCCAGGCCCTGGTCGAGCGGCATGACGGCGAGGTGCCGGGCACGCTCACCGAGCTCGTCGCGCTGCCCGGGATCGGCCGCAAGACCGCCAACGTCATCCTCGGCAACGCCTTCGACGTGCCCGGGATCACCGTCGACACCCACTTCCAGCGGCTCATGCACCGCTGGCAATGGACCGCCGAGGACGACCCGGTGAAGATCGAGTTCGCGATCGCCGCGCTCTTCGCGCCGCGCGACTGGACCATGCTCTCGCACCGCGTGATCTTCCACGGCCGCCGCGTCTGCCACGCCCGCAAGCCTGCGTGCGGGGCGTGCACGCTGCAGAGGGACTGTCCGTCGTACGGCCTGGGGCCGACCGGCGTCGAAGAGGCGATCAAGCTGCTCAAGGGGCCGCGGGCGGCGGAGCTGGCGGAGTTGGTGCTGTGAGGCGGCTAGTGCTCGCGCTGGTCGCCGCCGCGTTGTTCGCATCCCTGGCCGCCTGCGAGGCCGACGCCCAGCCCTCCGCGTCGCGCTCGGCCGGCCCCGCCTGCCTCGAGCGCGTGGAGCCGTCGGCGCCGGCGGCTGCTCGCGGTACCGAATCCGGTCCTGCTCTTCCGGCAATGGCATTGCCGTGCTTTTCCGGCGGCCGGTTCACGGACCTGGCCGCGCTCGGCGACCGCCCGACCGTGGTCAACCTGTGGGCCTCGTACTGCCGGCCGTGCATGGAGGAACTGCCCGCGATGCAGAGCTTCGCCGCCGACGGTGCCGGCCGGGTGCGGGTCGTCGGGGTGGTCACGAAGGACCGCCACGACATGGCGCAGTCCGTGATCGACGACAAGAAGCTGACCTTCCCGATGCTGGAGGACCAGGGTCAGCAGCTGGCCATCGCGGCGAGCCCGCTGGTGTCGAAGGGCCTGACCGCGCTGCCGGCGACGCTGTTCGTGACGGAGGGTGGCCGGATCGTGTACGCCTACCAGGGCGAGGCGCTGACCGAGGCGCGCCTGAAGGAGCTGACCGGTCGGTACCTGGGGGTGTCGCTGTGAGCGATGTGCCGGAGTGGCTCGAGCCGCTGCTGACCAGGCTCCGGTCGGCCGAGGAGTCCGACTTCACGCGGCTGCCGACCCCGGACGGGGAGGGCAAGCGGCAGAGCGCGGTGCTCGTACTCTTCGGCGAGGACCCCGCGACCGGCCCGGACATCCTGCTCCTGCAGCGGGCCGCGACGATGCGCAACCACGCCGGCCAGCCCGCCTTCCCGGGCGGCGCGGTCGACCCGGGCGACGCCGACACCATCGCCTGCGCGCTGCGCGAGGCGGAGGAGGAGGTCGGCCTGGACCCGAGCACGGTCGAGGTCGTCGCCACCCTGCCCACGCTGTGGATCCCGGTGAGCAACTTCCTGGTCACGCCGGTGCTCGCCTGGTGGCGTGCGCCACATCCGGTCGGGCCGGCCGACCCCCGCGAGGTGGCCCGGGTCGAGCGCCTGCCCATCCGCGAACTGGTCGACCCCGCCCATCGGCTCCGCGTGCGCCACCCGAGCGGATGGATCGGCCCGGCGTTTCGGATACACGACATGCTGGTGTGGGGTTTTACCGCCGGCGTGCTCTCAACACTGCTGGAAATGGGTGGATGGGCGGTGGAATGGCCGACCGGCCGGGTCGAGGAATTGCCGACATCTGGTACCGCCCCCGTACATTGAATGCGTGTCTGGCAGCGTGATCGATATCGTCCTGTTGCTCCTCATGGTGATGTTTGCCATCAACGGCTATCGCCAGGGGTTCCTTGTTGGTCTGCTGTCATTCGTCGGCTTCTTCGGCGGCGCGCTGCTGGGCCTGCAGCTCGGCCCGCTGCTGGCCGACAACTTCTTCACCTCCGACCCCGCCAAGGTGGTCGTCTCGCTCTCCGCCGTCTTCGGCCTCGCCGTCGCCGGCCAGGCGCTGGCCAGCTTCGTCGGCAACCGGCTGCGCAACGCGATCGTCAACCGCAACGCCCAGGCCGTCGACAACGCGGGTGGCGCGGTCGTGTCCGTCGTGGCGGTACTGCTGGTGGTGTGGCTCGTCGCCGCCCCGCTGAGCGCGTCGTCCCTGCCCTGGCTGGCCCGCGCGGTCAGCAACTCGATCATCCTCAACGGCGTCGACAACGTCATGCCGTCCCAGGCCGACAAGCTGTCGCAGGCCCTCCGCGACACCGTGGACACCCGCGGCTTCCCCAACGTCTTCGACGGGCTGGCCCCGACCCGGGTCCGGGAGGTCTCCCCGCCCGACCCGAAGCTGGCCGGCTCCGAGCTGGTCAAGAACGCCAAGAAGTCGGTCGTGAAGATCCTCGGCCAGGCCCCGAGCTGCTCCCGGCGCATCGAGGGCTCCGGCTTCGTCTACGCCCAGAACCGGGTCATGACCAACGCCCACGTGGTCGCCGGCACCAAGACGGTCAACGTGCTGGTCGACGGCTCGTCGCGCCCGCTGCCGGCGACGGTGGTGGCGTACGACCCGCAGCGCGACATCGCCGTGCTGTACGTGAAGAACCTCAACGTCCCGGCCATGCAGTTCGCTGCGAAGAAGGCCGACTCGGACGCCGACGCGATCGTGCTGGGCTACCCGCTCGACGGCCCGTACGACGCCCAGTCGGCCCGCATCCGCGACCACCGCAACATCACGGGCCCGGACATCTACGACGACGGCAAGGTCACCCGCGAGATCTACACGATCCGCGCCCTGGTCCGCTCCGGCAACTCCGGCGGCCCGCTGATGTCCCCGGACGGCACGGTGCTGGGCGTCATCTTCGCCGCCGCGGCCGACGACGAGCAGACCGGCTTCGCGGTGACGGCGGACGAGGCCGCGGTGGTCGCCGACGCAGGCAAGACCCACACGGACCCGACCCCGACGGGCAAGTGCGCCTGACCGCGCCTACGGCTGGGGCCGGCTTCCCTTCCTACGGCTGGGGCCGGCTTCCCTTTCGTCGCTGATGCAGCAGTACGCCGACCGCCCCACCCAGCGAAATCAGCAGCATGGCGGTGAGGCCGGTGACCGCGCTCGTGCGCGTCTGCTCCTCAGCCAGCCGCTCGACGTGAAACTCTGACGCCTCCGGCAACGGCGCCGCGCCCCCGTGCTGCGCCAACGGTTCGGCGGAGCTCTCCAGCCCGGCCCCCGCCTCCGCCGGCCCGGCCTCGGTCAGCGGGTTGGTCTCCACCTCGGCCACGGTGCTGCGCAGCGCCGCGACGGGGTCGACCTCGCCGTACCCGAACCGGTCGTCCCGCCCCTTGGGCCCGAGATCCTTCGCCGTCCAGATCAGCCGGTTGATCACGTTGGCCGCGCTCATCCGCGGGTACCGCGCCCGGACCAGCGCCGCCGCCCCCGCCACCAGCGGCGCCGCGAAGCTGGTCCCCTGCACCTGCCAGTACCCACCACCCGGCCGCGCCCCGGTGAGGTTCACCGCCGGCGCGGTCAGCACGGTCTCGGGCCCGGTGAGCGACCCGGACCAGAGCGACTCCGTCCCGCCGGCGCCCGCGGCCCCCAGTCCGGCCACCGCGATCACCCCCGGCTCCCGCGCCGGGTACCAGACCCGACTCGTGGTCGGATCGGTGACAATGTTGCCGGTGCAGGCCACGACCACGACATCGTGCGCCGCCGCGTACGCGAGCGACTCCGCGATCGCCTCGCTGCGCAGCGCCCCGCCGAGCGACAGGTTGATCACCCCGGCCCCGTGGTCCACCGCCCACCGCACCGCTTGCGCCACGATGCCCGGATCGTCGTACTTGTTGGCCTTGTCCAGCACCCGGATCGGCAGGACCTTCGCCCCCGGCGCGATCCCCTCGACCCCCGACTTGTCTCTATTGCTCCCCGCGATCAGGCCCGCCACCGTCGTACCGTGCCCGACCGGATCGACCTTCCCGCCGTTGTTCGAGCCGGGCTCCACGAGGTCGATCCCGGGCAGCACCTGCCCGGCGAGATCGGGGTGCTCGGCGTCCACCCCGCTGTCGATGACGGCGACGATCACCCCCTTGCCGGTGGAGACCTTCCAGGCGTCCCGCGCATCGAGCGCCGACAGCTGCCACTGCTCCGCGCGCACCTGATCGGCCGCCGCCGGACCGACCTCGACCCCGGCCGCCACCGCACAGCCAAGCGCCGCCGACAGCCCCAGTGCGAGGAGGCGGCCAGCGGCGCGGACGATGGAGGTAGGCGCGATGGCCCCCATTCTGGACCGTGTTGCCCTGATCTGTCAGGCCTGTCGGCCGACCTCGCCGAAAGGTGGGAACGAGCAACGAACCGCCGCAGCGCCTCGACATTTGTGCCCCACCCGCGCCACCCCACCAACGGGTCAGCGCCAACCACGATGGGTGACCATCCCGCCCCGACCCCGACGGCCGCCAACAACATCTCGACGCCGGACCTCACTGCAGACAGGGCCTTCTTGCCGCGGAAGTCGGCCCGCCGGCCCACATACGCTGCGCGTCCCATCAGGGGCTCTTGCGCGAATGCGCTCCTTCGCGAGTCCCCCCGCCATGGCAATCTCGCGCGAGGCTTGCGTCAGCGCAGCGCGCTTCTCGGGCGGCCCTGGCCTGCGGCCCTGGCCTGCGGCCCTGGCCTGCGGCCCGCGCGCAGAGCCGCCGCTCGCCGGCTGATGCGCCTCGGCCAACTGGCCCCCTTTTACCCTGGTCACCGCTGCCGCGATGGCCGAGCGCGGAGCCGCAGCGGCAGGGCCAGACCACGCCGGTCCGCAAAGAGAGGTCAGCGGGGCGGACGCGCGGGCCGGCGACAGCCCCGACGAGGGCAGGGGTCAGGCCGGCGGCAGGTCGGCGACCTGGATCAGGGTGCCGTTCTCCTTCCTCGTGACGAGGCGGCCGCGCCCCGGCGGCAGCGGCCCGAACCTGATGTCGCCCAGCACAGCGCCGTCCTCCCGGTCGCCGGACATGATCAGGCCCGGGGATGCGAGCTCCTTCAGCCGCTGGATGACCGGCTCGTAGACGGCGCGACCGGCGCCGCCGCTGCGGCGGGCCAGGATCAGGTGCAGGCCGATGTCGCGGGCCTGGGCCAGGTAGGGCATCAGCGGCGAGAGCGGGTTGCCCGCGCTGGTCGGGATGAGGTCGTAGTCGTCGACGAGGACAAAGCAGTGCGGGCCGGTCCACCAGCTTCGGTTGCGCAGCTGGTCCTCGGTGACGTCCGGGCCCGGCAGCCGTCGCTCCATGTAGTCGGCCACCGAGGCCATGAGGTCCTCGGTCTGCTGCGTGCCGGTGCCGTACCCGATCAGGTGCTCCGAGCGCACCGCGCCCAGCAGGCTCCGCCGGTGGTCGATGAGCACGATCCGCGCCTCCTGGGGCGTGAACCGCGTGCTGATCATCGTGGCCAGCACCCGCAGGAGCGTCGACTTGCCCGATTCCGCCTCACCGAAGGCCATGAAGTGCGGCTCGCTGCCGAAGTCGACGCGGATCGGCCCGAGGTTGGCCTCCGCGATGCCTATCGGCAGCGCGAACCGGTTCGCCGGGTCGGCGTCGTCGGCGATGACGGAGAACGGCACGGAGGCGGGGAGCATCCGCACCGGCCGGGCCGGCGCCCCGGTCCACGCCGTGGCGATCGACTTCACCAGGTCGCCCGGCTCGCCGCCGGTCAGCTGCGGCTGGACCACGAGCAGGTGCAGGCCCTCCGCCGTGATGCCCCGCCCGGGCGCCTCGATCGGCACCCCGGCCGCCGCCTTGCGCGTGGCCAGCGAGTCGGTCGCGTCGCCGAGGCGCAGCTCGACCCGCGCCCCGAACAGGTCGCGGAAGTTGGCCCGGAAGTCCATCCAGCGCGAGGCCGAGACGACCATGTGAATGCCGTACGACAATCCGCGCGCCGCGATGTCGAGCAGGACCGGCTCGAGCTCCTCGTAGTCCTTGCGCACCGTCGGCCAGCCGTCGACGACGAGGAACACGTCGCCCCATCCGTCGTCGGTGCTCCCGCCGGCCGCCCGGCGCCGCCGGTAGGTGGCCATGCTGTCGATGCCGCTCGCCGAGAACTGCTGCTCGCGGGCGGCCAGCAGGGAGGCGACCTCACCCACGGTGCGCCGCACGAGCGCGGTGTCGAGCCGCCCGGCCACCCCGCCGACGTGCGGCAGCTCGCGCAGCCCGGCGAGCTGCCCGCCGCCGAAGTCGAGGCAGTACACCTGGACCTCCGCCGGCGTGTGGGTGAGCGCCAGCGCCGTGACCAGCGTGCGCAGCGCGACGGACTTGCCGCTGCGCGGGCCGCCGACCACCGCCACGTGCCCCTGGGCGCCGTCGAGGCGGAACCACAGCGCGTCGCGCCGCTGCTCGATCGGGTTGTCGATGAGCGCCAGCGGCACGTGCAGGGCGCCGTGCAGCTGCGGGTTGGTCACCGTCAGGCCGCGGGCCCGGTCGACCATGACCGGCCCGAGCAGATCGTCCAGCGGCGCCGAGGCGGCCAGCGGCGGCAGCCATACCTGGTGCGCCGGCACGCCCCGACCGGCCAGCCGCTCCACCACGATGTCGAGCAGGCTCTCGCCCTCGGGCGCCTCCGCCGACTCGGCCTCGGGCACGGGCGCCGGGGGCAGCGGCATGTACCGCGTGCCGTATCCCATCACCCGCGGCCGCCCGCCGCCGCCCGACACGGCCGCCGCCGGCCCGGTCCGCCGCCAGAGCCCGCCGACGTAGGCGCCCTTGAACCTGGTCAGCGGCTCGGTGCCGGACTTGAGGATGCCGTGCCCGCCCGGCTTCTTGGGCAGCTCGTACGCGTCCGGCACGCCCAGCACGGTCCGCGACTCGAGCGACGTGAAGGTGCGCAAGCCGATGCGGTACGACAGGTGCGTGTCCAGCCCGCGCAGCCGCCCCTCCTCCAGGCGCTGCGAGGCGAGCAGCAGGTGCATGCCCAGCGACCGGCCGACCCGCCCGATCTGCACGAACAGGTCGATGAAGTCCGGCTTGGCCTCGAGTAGCTCGCTGAACTCGTCGCACACGATGAGCAGGCTCGGCAGCGGCGCGAGCGGCGCCCCGCCGGCCCGGGCCCGCTCGTAGTCGCGGACCGAGTCGTAGTCGCCGGAGCGGCGCAGGACCTCCTGCCGGCGGATGACCTCGCCGGTGATCGCGTCGGTCATCCGGTCGACCAGCAGCAGCTCCGTGCGCAGGTTGGAGATGAACGCGGCGACGTGCGGCAGCCGGTCCATCCGGGCGAAGGTCGCGCCGCCCTTGTAGTCGATGAGGACGAAGTTGAGCGTCTCGGACGAGTGCGTCGCGGCGAGCCCCAGCACCAGCGTGCGCAGCAGCTCCGACTTGCCGGAGCCGGTCGCCCCGATGAGCAGGCCGTGCGGCCCCATCCCGTCCTCCGAGGACTCCTTCAGGTCGAGCTCGACCGGCTGGCCCTGCTGCCCGACGCCGATCGCGATGCGCAGCCGGTCGCGGTGCGGCCGGGGCGCCCAGGCCCGGGCGATCTCCAGCGTCTCCGGGTCGCCGATGCCGAGCAGGGTCGGGAAGTCCTGGTCGGCGCCGGGCTCGCGGGCGTCGCCGGCCTGCTGCTCCGTCCCCGCGGTCACGGCCAGCCGCAGCGGGGCGAGCCGCCGCGCGATGGCCTCGGCCTCGGCCAGGTCGAGCGCGTCGGCGATGCCGATCGGCGGCTCGGGCTCGGCGATGTCGCTGTCGGCGGAGATCGTGGCGAGCCGGCCGCCGGCCGCGTCGAGGACGATCGCGGAGCGGTCCAGCAGCCGCGGCGGCTCCCGGTCGAGGTCGATCAGCGTCACCCCGTCGATCCCGCCGTCGGTGCCCAGGTGGGCGCTGCCGGACAGGTCGCCGCCGTCGAGGACGACGACCAGGTGCGGCGTGGCGGACGGGCCCCGGACCTGGTCGGCGTCGAACCGGCCGCGGCTGCGCAGCAGGTCGTCGAGGCGCCGCTCGAGCTCCGGGGCGGTGTCGGCGATGAGCCGGACGGAACCGACCGCGTCGGTCTTGGTGGGGTGCAGGGCGTGTGGCAGCCACTTCGCCCAGTCCCACCACTCCTGCCGCTCGGGCGCGACGCACACCGCGATCAGCAGGTCGTCGGGGGCGTGGAACACCACGAGCTGGGCGAGCATGGCCCGGGCGAGCGCCCGCGCCGGGTCGTGCTGCCCGGCCAGGCCGGCGGCGGCCCCCGCCCGCGCGCCGGGGCCGCGACCCGCCCGCAGATGGATCCGCGCGAAGCTGCGCATCGAGATCGCCACGGGGAGGTCGGGCACCACGGAATACGCATCCAGGAATCGCCTCAGCGCCGCGGCGGTCATCGGCTCCAGATCCTCCAGCGGCCTGGTCATCGGCGGGATCAGCGGCGTGGCCAGGGTCTGCGGCCCGACGGCGACCCGCACGATGGCGAAGTCGCCGTCGGTCGGGCGCCGCTCCCAGAGCCGGAAGCTGTCCACCGACGACCACAGCGAGTGCGGATCGGGGTGGCGGTAGTGCAGGCCGGTGCGCTGCTTGGTGGCCGTGTCCCGGACCCGCCGGCGCAGCGCCGCCAGATGGCGCAGGTATTCGCGCCGGGCCGTCATCATCTCGGCCTTCTTCGGCGCGCCGGTGCCGGCCGAGGTGAACAGCATGCCCAGCGTCGAGAAGCCGAAGATGGCGCCGATGACATAGGAATACGTGCCGCCTTCGCGCCCGGCGAACAGCAGTGCGGTCGCGATCGTGCCGGTCAGCATCGGCACCACCTGGACCATCTGCTGCCAGCGTGAGGCCGGCGCCTGCGGTACCTCCGGGGGCGCCGCCACGACGAGCTCCCCGCTCGGGATTTCCGGTGCGGGGCGGCGTGGTGACCTCTTGACGACGACCGTGCTCACGTCGGGGACTCTAGGGCGCCGGTACGACAATTTGTGACCCCGATCGATGTTTCGTGTCGAGTTCGTCACTGTCTGAAGCCGGCGGCGACACGGGGCGGCGCGAGTCCCGGCCGCGTGGTACCTGTATCCCCATGTCCGCAGCCTCGGCCGGATTGGCCCGCATCACGATCAACGCTCCTCAACGGCGCGTCGATGTCGCGGTGCCTGATGCGGTACCGCTGGCTGAACTCCTTCCGGAGCTCCTGCAGCACGCGGGCACCGGCCTCGCCGACGACGGCGAGCGGCACGGTGGCTGGCTGCTGCGCCGCGCCGACGGCACGACACTCTCGGCCGCCGCCGGGCTGGCCGGCCAGGGCGTCCACGACGGTGCGGTCCTGCACCTGGTGCCCGCGCGGGCCGGCTGGCCCGAGCTGGAGTACGACGACGTGATCGAGGCGATCGCCGCGGGCGCCCGCCGGCAGGGCGTGCCGTGGAGCCCGGTCGCGACGAGGGCCGCCGCGCTAGGCGTGGCCGGCGCGGGCCTGCTGGTGGCGCTCGTGTCGATCCTGCGGGCCGGCGAGGCACCGGCCGCGGCGGCCGTCGCCGTCGGGCTGGTCCTCATCGGCATCACCGCGTCGCGGGCCTACGGGGATGCCCTGGTCGGGGCGAGCCTCGCCGCCTTCGCGCTGCCCTTCGCCGCGGCCGGCGGCTGGCTGGCCGCACCCGAGCCCGCCACGACGGCCGGGCGCGCGCTGCTCGCCGCGGTCGCGCTCCTGCTGGCCGCGCTGATCGCCGCGGTGGGCGTCGCGCACCTGCTCAGGCTGTTCGTCGCCGGGGTGAGCGCCGGGGTGCTCGGCGCGCTCGGGGGACTGCTCGCCACCGTGACGCGGCCGGCCGCCGCCGCGGCGGTGCTCCTAGCTGTGCTGGTCGCGGGGGTGGCCGGGGTACCGCTGCTGGCCATCCGCCTCGGCAAGCTCCCGATGCCGATCGTGGCGCCGCCCGGCGACCTCGCCTCCAGCGGGCGCGGGCTGGCCGCGGCGGCCGACCGCTCGCGGATCTTCGCCGCCGTGGCGCGCACCGACGAGATGCTGACCGGCATGCTGTTCGGCTTCGCGGTGGTGGGCGTGGGCGCGTCGCTGGTGCTCGCCCGGTCCGGCGACGTCTCCGGCGAGGTGCTGGTCGCGGTGGCCGGCGCGGCGCTGCTGCTGCGGGCGCGGACCTTCCTGACCGTGCGCCAGCGGCTGCCGCTGATCGTCGCCGGCGCGGGCGGTTTCGTCCTGCTTGCGCTGTTCGCGCCCGTCGACGTTCGCATTGTTGCCGCGGCGGTACCGCTGGCCGCGCTGATCGTCGCGATCGCCGGCGCCCGGGCGGCGGTGCGGCCGGCGTCGCCGTACGTGGGCCGGGCGGCGGATCTGCTCGACACGTTGTGCGTGGTCGCGGTGGTGCCCTTGGCGTGCGCGGTGCTGGGGCTGTACGGCCTGTTCACCTAGCGGCCAAGGGCGCCTTCACCGGGAGGCCTGGAGGACTGGAGGACAAGCGCCCCGGAAACGAACGAGCGCCCGCCGAAAGGCGGGCGCCCGGGGACGTTCGTGACGATTAGATCGGGTGAGCGTTCGGGGCGACGCCCGGGTCGTGGTACGTCCCGGCCGCGATCGCCTCCTGGTAGCGCCGGCGCGACTCGGCGATCTCCGCCTCCGCCTCGACGCGGCCCACCCAGGTGGCGCCCTCGACGCTCTTGCCCGGCTCGAGGTCCTTGTAGACCTCGAAGAAGTGCTGGATCTCCAGCCGGTCGAACTCGCCGAGGTGGTGGATGTCCCGCAGGTGCTCCAGGCGCGGGTCGTCGGCGGGCACGCACAGGACCTTGTCGTCGCCGCCCTTCTCGTCCGTCATCCGGAACATGCCGATCGCACGCGAGCGGATCAGGCAGCCCGGGAACGTGGGCGACTGCACGAGGACGAGCGCGTCGAGCGGGTCCTCGTCCTGCCCGAGCGTGCCCTCGATGTACCCGTAATCGGCCGGGTACTGCGTGGAGGTGAACAGCGTCCGGTCCAGACGGATCCTGCCCGTGGCGTGGTCAACCTCGTACTTGTTGCGCTGACCCTTGGGGATTTCGACCGTCACGTCGAAGTCCATCTGATGACTCCTCACCTTCGCACCGCTGCGCCGACCATTAGTCTCGCGTACGGGACAGTGCGGTGTAACGGGGAGGGTCAGGTGCCGAGGGAAACACCACAACGCGGCGGTCGGGCGAGCCTCATCGGGGCCCTCGTCGCACTGGTCGTGGCGATCGCAGTGGCGGCGGTGTCCGTGTTCGCGGGCGACGGCTTGATCAGTGCGCTCGGGCTGAGCGGCGCGCAGAAGGCGAGCTGGCGCGCGGGCACGACCCCGCCGGTACCGCCGCCGGTCCTTGCCGCCATGGACAGCCAGGCGCCCATGCCGTCGCAGGCGGGTCTGTCCGCCGCGCTCGCCCCGCTGCTGTCCGCGCAGGCGCTCGGCCCGCACATCACGGCGTCGGTGGTGGACGTCACCACCGGGCAGTCGATCTTCTCGTCGGAGCAGGACGCCGCGATGACCCCGGCGTCGACCACCAAGATCGTGACCGCGGCGGCGGTGCTGGCCACGCGCGGCCCGGCGTACCGCATCCCGACCCGCGTGGTCGCCGGCGCCCAGCCGGGTGAGGTGGTGATCGTCGGCGGCGGCGATCCGACGCTGTCGGTGTTTCCCACGCCGTACTACCCGGGGGCCGCCCGCATCGACGACCTCGCGAAGCAGGTGAAACAGGCGCTGGGTGACACGGCGCCGACCAAGGTCATCTACGACGTCTCGCTGTTCAGCGGGTCCGGCACCGGGCCGGGGTGGGACCCGGACGCGACCACCGGCGGCTCCGGCGCCGTGATCACCCCGCTGATGACCGAGGGTGGGCGGACGAAGGCGACGAAGTACTCCGACCGGTACGCCCAGCCGGACGTGCAGGCCGCGCAGGCCTTCGCGAAGGCCCTCGGGGTGCCCACCAGCGCCGTCGCCGCCGGCACCGCCCCGGCCGGCGCGAACGAGTTGGGCAAGGTCGAGTCGGCACCGCTGGCCCGGATCGTCGAGTTCATGCTGCAGGACAGCGACAACGTGCTCGCCGACGAGCTGGCCCGGCAGGTGGCCCTGGCCAAGAACCAGCCGGCGTCGTTCGAAGGGGCGTCCGCGGCCATGAAGGACGTGCTGGAGGGCCTCGGGCTGCCGGTCACCGGCTACGGCCTGGTCGACGGCAGCGGCTTCTCGCGCAACGACCGCCTCTCGCCCGCGCTGCTGACCGGGATCCTGGCGATGGCCGCCCGGAGCGACCGCAGCGACCTGCACACGATCTTCAGCGGCCTGCCCGTCGCCGCCTACTCCGGCACCCTCGCCACCCGCTACCTCAAGGCGAACGAGGGCTCGTCCGCGGCCGGCCTGGTGCGCGCGAAGACCGGCACGCTCACCGGCGTCAATTCGCTCTCGGGCATCGTCGTCGATGCCGACGGGCGGACCCTGGCGTTCGCGTTCATGGCCGACCAGACCACCAACGGAGGGCAGGCGGTCATCGCCCTTGACAGGGTTGCCGCAGCTCTTGCCGCATGTGGTTGCCGCTGAGCGAGGTCACCGTCACGCACCGTCGATCAGGGTGTACTCAGGGTTTCCACTCGCCACGACGCTGGCCGTACCCGGGTACGGTTGATTCATGGCGCAGTTCGTCGATTGGGATCTGGCCGCAGCGACCGCCGCGGCGTTGGGCAAGAGCGGCCCCGCCGTGTCCTACGAGGAGGCCGCCGCGGCGGTCACCGACCTGCGTGAGCTGGCCGACGAAGCGGCCGGGCACGTCACCGAGTTCACCGGCCTGAAGGCCATGGTCCAGGGCCCGCCGGTCCGCGTCGTCGACCGCCGCGACTGGGCCGCCACCAACATCGAGGGCCTCCGGCAGGTCATCCAGCCGCTGGCCGAGCGGCTCGCGGGCGGCAAGGCCCCCGGCGCCATCGTGGGGGCCATCGGCTCCCGCCTGACCGGCGTGCAGGCCGGCACCGTGCTGGCCTACCTGTCCGGCAAGGTCCTGGGGCAATACGAGGTGTTCTCCGCCGACCCCGGCCAGCTGCTGCTCGTCGCGCCGAACATCGTCGAGGCCGAGCGCAAGCTGGGCGCCGACTCGCGCGATTTCCGCCTGTGGGTGTGCCTGCACGAGGTGACCCACCGGGTGCAGTTCACCGCCGTGCCGTGGATGCGGGGGTACTTTTTGGGCGAGGTCGGCGCCTTCGTGGACGCCTCCCAGCTCAACCAGGACCAGCTCGCCGAGCGCGTGCGGCGTGGCATCGGCGCGCTGGCCGATGTGGTCCGCGACCCGGACAGCCGCGTCTCCGTCCTCGACCTCGTCCAGACTCCCGGCCAGAAGGCGGTGCTCGACCGCCTGACCGCGCTGATGACCGTCCTGGAGGGCCACGCCGAGTTCGTGATGGACGGCGTTGGCCCCGACGTCATCCCCTCCGTCGAGGAGATCCGCGGCAAGTTCAACCGCCGCCGCGAGGCCGGCAACCCGATGGAACGCGTCGTGCGCAAGCTGCTCGGCATCGACGTCAAGCTCCGGCAGTATGCGGAGGGCCGCAAGTTCGTCCACGCCGTCGTCGACCGCGTCGGCATGCAGAGCTTCAACAAGATCTGGCAGTCCCCGCTCACCATTCCGCGCCTCGACGAGCTCGGCGACCCCGAGGCCTGGATCGTCCGGGTTCTCGGCGCCAGCGCGCTGAACCGCCCGGCCTCCGTCCCGGTGACCAAGCCCGTCGCGCAGCCGATCGCCCCGCCGGCCGACGCCTGGGCCCCCGCCACCGAGGGGCACCCGCCGGCCACCGGGCCGACGACGGGCGCGCAGGCGGACGTTGCGCCACCGGCCAGCGCGCAGGCCGCGCTGACGGAGGAGCCGCCGGCCCCGGTCCCGACCGTGCCCGAGCCGGCCGACGCCGCCCCCGCCGAGGCGGGCATCGCGGAGTCGACCGAGGTGGCCGGCCTGGCCGCGGAGGAGCTGTCGACAGTTCCGGCTCCGGATTCGGTACGGCATGAGCCCGCCCCCCTCGCCGAGCCCCTGAAGGTCGAGGCACCGACCCCGGCCGAGATCGAGCCCGGCGCCGCAGACCCCATCGACACCGAACCGGCCCCGGCACCCGAGCCGTACGACGCCTTCGACCCGTCCGAGGCCACCGGCCACGCGCCGCCGGCAGAGAGCACCCCGTCGGCGGCGGACGAAGGCTCCCAGGCCAAGGAGGCCACCGACGAGACCGACGGCGGAAGCGCCGCCAAGACCGCCGGCACCTGATCGATGGCGGCCCTCGCGCCGGCGGTGGCCGCGGTGCGCAACGCGGTGCGCCGCAGCCTGAGCGACGTGCGTCCCGCGGGCTCGACCGGGCAGCCGGCCGAGTCCGCAGGCCTCGCGCACGGGCCCGGCCCGACGGGCGAACGCCGTGCGGGTGAGCGCGGTGCCGGGGTCGTGGCCGGGGAGACGGTGCTGGTCGCCTGCTCGGGCGGGGCGGACTCGCTGGCGCTGGCCATGGCGGCTCGGTTCGTCGCGCGGCGGCTCGGGCTCCGGTGCGGGCTGGTGACCGTCGACCACGGGCTGCAGGCCGGGTCGGACGAGCGGGCGGCGCGGCTGGCCGAGTGGGCGCGCGGGCAGGGGTTCGATCCCGTGGACGTGCGGACCGTGCGGGTCGGGACCAGCGGCGGCCCGGAGGCGGCGGCACGTGAGGCGCGGTACGAGGCGCTGGAGGCGGCGGCGATCGAGCACGGGACGGTGGCCGTGCTGCTCGGGCACACCCGGGACGACCAGGCCGAGACCGTACTCCTCGCGCTGGCCCGAGGCGCCGGGCCGCGCGGGGTGGCGGGGATGCGCGAGCGGCTGGTGCGGCGGGGGATCTTGTTCCTGCGGCCGCTGCTCGACGTCGGCCGGGCCGAGACGCGGGCCGCCTGCCTCGCGGACGGGCTGCCGGTGTGGGAGGACCCGCACAACACGGACCCCGCGTACGCCAGGTCGAGGGTCCGGCCCCTGGTCGAGGCGCTCGGCGCCGGGGTCGTCGACAACCTGGCGCGGACGGCGCGGCTGATCGGCGCGGACTCCGCGTACCTGGACGAGCTGGCCGCGGAGGCCCTGGAGAAGGCCCTCGAGCACGTCGAGCCGAGCGGCGCCGGCGGCGTCCCGGCCGGCGGTGCGGGGGAAGGGGCCCTGGTGGTGGGGGAGCTGGCGCGGCTGGCCGACCCGGTGCGGACCCGCGTGCTGCACGCCTGGGCGCTACGGCTCGGGGCGCCGGGTGGCGCACTCTCGCATCGGCACGTTGCGGCGCTCGACGCGTTGGTAGTGAACTGGCACGGACAAGGGGCGGTGGCGCTGCCCGGCGGCGTGTCGGTGGCGCGGGCCGGGAGGGTGCTGCTGGCCCGGCGCTGAATGTGGGGGCTGATGCGGTACGACATCCAGGGCTCTTCGAAGTTCTTCCCCAACGGCGCCGTGGCCACCAGCCAGCCGCTCGCGGTGGCGGCCGGGCTCGGGGCGCTGCGCAGCGGTGGCAATGCCGTCGACGCGGCGATCGCGGCGGCCGTGGCCCTCACCGTGGTGCAGCCGACCTCCAACGACATCGGCAGCGACCTGTTCGCGCTGGTCTGGGACGGGGAGCGGCTGCACGGGCTGAACGCGTCGGGCCGCTCGCCGCGGCTGCTGACCCGTGATCTGGTGCTCGATCGGGCGGCGGGGACCGTGGCGTCCGGTGCGCTCGGTGGGCATCAGGCCACCGTGGGTAGCAGTATGCCGGAGCGCGGGTGGCTGCCGGTCACCGTGCCGGGCGCGCCGGCGGGGTGGCGGGACCTGCACGCGCGGTTCGGGTCGCTGCCCTTCGCGGCGTTGTTCGAGGACGCGATCGGGTATGCGGAGCGCGGGTATCCGGTGTCGCCGGCGGTGGCGCGGGCCTGGGCGCGGTCGGTCGAGCGCGGGTACCCGGGGCTGCACGGCGACGAGTTCACGGAGTGGGGCCGGGTCTTCACGCTCGGTGGACGGGCGCCGCGGGTCGGGGAGCGGTGGAGCAATCCGGACATGGCGCGCACGCTGCGGTCCATCGCGAGCACGCAGGGTTCGTCCTTCTATACCGGCGAGATCGCGGAGGCGATCGTCGGGCTGGCCGAGCGGACCGGCGGGCTCCTGCGGGAGGCGGACCTGGCCGGGCACGCCTCGGAGTGGGTGGCGCCACTGTCCGTGTCGTACCGCGGGCACGAGGTCTGGGAGCTGCCGCCGAACGGGCAGGGGATCGCCGCGCTGATTGCGCTGGGTGTGCTGGACGGCTACGAAGGGTTGCCGGGGCTGCACGAGCGGATCGAGGCGGTGAAGCTGGGGTTCGCCGACGCGCACGCGTATGTCGCCGATCCCCTGGTTGGCGGCCCGGTGGACGGGCTGCTCGACGGGGAGTACCTGGCCCGTCGCCGAGGGTTGATCGGCGAGCGGGCCGGGGAGTACGGGGCGGGAGAGCCGCAGCGCGGGGGGACCGTGTACCTGTGCACGGCCGACCGGGACGGGCGGATGGTCAGCCTGATCCAGTCGAACTACATGTCGTTCGGGTCGTTCGTGGTGGTGCCGGGGGCCGGGTTCGGGCTGCAGAACCGGGGGACCGGGTTCGTGCTGGCGGCGGATCACCCGAACGTGGTCGGCCCGGGGAAGCGGCCGTACCACACGATCATCCCTTCCTTTCTGACCCGGGGCGGGGCGCCGGTCGGGCCGTTCGGGGTCATGGGCGGCCACATGCAGCCCCAGGGGCACGTCCAGATGGCGCTGGCCACGGTCGACGAGGGACTGGATCCGCAGGCGGCGCTGGACCGGCCCCGGTGGTACTGGCACTCGGGGCTGGACGTGCAGGTCGAGCCGGGGCTGGCGGGGCAGGCCGACGAGCTGCGGCGGCGGGGGCACCGGGTCCGGGTGGCGGAGTCGCCCGAGGTGTTCGGGGCGGGGCAAGCCATCTGGCAGATCGGGGCCGGCTACGTGGCCGGGTCGGAGCCGCGGGTCGACGGGATGGCGGCCGGCTATTAGATAGCCCTCACTCGCCTACCCCCGGGTCGATCCGGGGCGGCCGATGGTGCAGGCTTGTCGCATGGCCGACGGCACCACCTGGCATTCGTCCGACATCGACCACGTCATCGTCAGCGAGGAGCAAATTCGCGACAAGACGGCGGAGCTGGCCAAGCAGGTGGCCGCCGATCACGCCGACGCAGAGTCGATCCTCCTGGTCGGGGTCCTCAAGGGGGCGGTCATGTTCATGGCCGACTTCGCGCGGGCGCTGGGGCGGGTCGGGCCGCCGGTGGAGCTGGAGTTCATGGCCGTCTCGTCGTACGGGCAGGGAACGACCTCCTCGGGCGTCGTGCGCATCCTGAAGGACCTGGACCGGGACATCGCCGGGCGGCACGTGGTCGTGGTCGAGGACATCGTCGACTCCGGGTTGACGCTGTCGTGGCTGCTCAAGTACCTGGAGAGCCGCTCGGCGGCCCGGGTGGACGTGGTGGCGCTGCTGCGCAAGCCCGACGCGCTCAAGGTCAGCATTCCGGTGCGATATGTCGGATTCGACATCCCCAGCGAGTTCGTGGTCGGTTACGGTCTCGACTACGCGGAACGCTACCGTGACCTGCCGTTTGTCGGCGTGTTGAAGCCTTCGGTGTACGGGCGCGGCTGACCTGCGGTTTGCTGAGAGTCTGCTGAGAGCACATCCTCCCCGGCCGACGCCGATCCGCGTCTGTCGGTGCCACGGTGTACCGTCAAATGGTCGCGAGCGTCAACTGAGCCCAACCATGGCAGCGCTTTCGGCACCGCGTCGGAAAGTGGGTCCGGCGCGGTCGACGGCCTTACGGATGGAGGGGCCGGGCGCCGCGTGCGCCCGACGACAACATGGAACGTACCCGTTTGTTCCGCCGGCCGGTGATCTGGATCCTCTTGGTGATCATCGGTGCCATCTTGCTGAGTTCCTTCTTTACGTCCGGCCCTAGCTACACCAAGGCCGACACTTCCGTGGTGCTCCAGCAGCTTCGCGACGGCAACGCGAAGAAGGCCGTGATCCAGGACAAGGAGCAGACGCTCAACCTTGACCTGAGGAACAAGATCACGGTCAAGGGCACGAAGACGGACAAGATCCAGGGTCAGTTCTCGTCGCAGAGCGCGGATGAGCTGCAGAACGAGCTCAGCACGCTGCAGTCGCAGAAGAAGCTGGACGAGTACAACGTCAACGTCACCCAGGACAACATCTTCATCAGCCTCCTGATCAACCTGCTGCCCATCGCGGTGCTGGTTGTGCTGCTGCTGCTGTTCATGTCGCAGATGCAGGGCGGCGGGTCCCGGGTGCTCAACTTCGGCAAGTCCAAGGCGAAACTGATCTCCAAGGACACCCCGAAGACGACGTTCGCCGATGTGGCCGGGTCCGACGAGGCCGTCGAGGAACTGCACGAGATCAAGGACTTCCTGCAGGCGCCGGCGAAGTACCAGGCGCTGGGGGCGAAGATCCCGAAGGGCGTGCTGCTGTACGGCCCGCCCGGAACCGGTAAGACGCTGCTGGCCCGCGCGGTCGCCGGCGAGGCCGGTGTGCCGTTCTACTCGATCTCCGGTTCGGACTTCGTCGAGATGTTCGTCGGCGTCGGCGCCTCCCGCGTCCGTGACCTGTTCGAGCAGGCCAAGTCCAACGCCCCGGCGATCGTCTTCGTCGACGAGATCGACGCCGTCGGCCGTCACCGCGGCGCCGGCATGGGCGGCGGGCACGACGAGCGCGAGCAGACCCTTAACCAGCTGTTGGTCGAGATGGACGGCTTCGACACCAAGGGCGGCGTGATCCTCATCGCGGCGACCAACCGGCCCGACATCCTCGACCCGGCCCTGCTGCGCCCCGGCCGCTTCGACCGGCAGATCGCCGTCGACCGGCCCGACATGGAGGGCCGCAAGGCCATCCTGCGGGTGCACGCCAAGGGCAAGCCGTTCACGCCCGACGTCGACCTCGACTCGGTGGCCCGGCGCACGCCCGGCTTCACCGGTGCCGACCTGGCCAACGTCATCAACGAGTCGGCCCTGCTGGCGGCCCGCAACGACAAGCGGGCGATCACCAACGACTACCTCGAAGAGGCCATCGACCGGGTCATCGCCGGCCCGGAGCGGCGCACCCGAGTGATGAGTGAGCACGAGAAGAAGGTCACCGCATACCACGAGGGCGGTCACGCGCTCGTGGCCTGGGCGCTGCCCCACTCAGCACCCGTGCACAAGGTGACCATCCTGTCGCGCGGCCGCTCGCTCGGGCACACGCTGGTCCTGCCGACCGAGGACAAGTACACGCAGACGCGCTCCGAGATGATCGACACCCTCGCCTATGCGCTGGGTGGCCGGGCCGCCGAGGAGCTGGTCTTCCACGAGCCGACGACCGGCGCCGGCAACGACATCGAGAAGGCGACGGCGCTCGCCCGTTCGATGATCACGGAGTACGGCATGAGCTCGAAGCTCGGCGCGGTGAAGTACGGGACCGGGGACGGCGAGCCCTTCCTCGGCCGCACGATGGGCCACGAGCGCGACTATTCCGAGAAGGTCGCGGCCGAGATCGACACCGAGATGCGCGCGCTCATCGAGATCGCGCACGACGAGGCCTGGGAGATCCTGGTCGAGTACCGCGACGTCCTCGACAACATCGTCGAGGAGCTGATGGAGAAGGAGACCATCTCGCAGGCCGACATGGCGCGCATCTGCGCCCGCGTCGTCAAGCGCCCGCCGATGGCCCCCTACAGCGGCAACGGCCGTCGCCGGCGCGCGGTGCCCGAGCTGGGCGCCAACGGCTCCGAGGTCGCCCAGCCGGTGGGCCTCAGCGGCGACGACCACGTGCGGATCTCCAGCGGCGGCGATAACCCGGACGGCCCCAACTGAGCGAGATCAGCAGCACCGAGCCCGACACCGACTTCGGTGCCGGGCTCGCTGCTGACCGGGAGCTGGACCACGTCGCCGCCCGCCTGGTGAGCGGCAAGCTGGGCGGCGTCGAGGTCGAGCGCAATGTCGACCTGAAGCGCATCGAGGTCGCGGTCCGCGAGATCCTCATCGCCGTCGGCGAGGATCCGGACCGCGACGGGCTGCTCAAGACCCCGGCCCGGGTCGCCCGCGCCTACGCCGAGCTGTTCGCCGGCCTGCGGGTCGACCCGGCCCAGGTGCTGTCGACCACCTTCGAGGCCGACCACGAGGAGCTCGTTCTCGTGCGCGACATCGAGGTCCAGTCCATGTGCGAGCACCACCTCCTGCCGTTCCACGGGGTGGCGCACATCGGGTACATCCCCGGGGCCGACGGACGGATCACCGGCCTGTCGAAGCTGGCCCGCCTGGTCGAGGTCTACGCGCGGCGCCCGCAGGTGCAGGAGCGGCTGACCTCGCAGATCGCCGACCTGCTGATGGCACAGCTGGAGCCGCGGGGCGTCATCGTGGTCATCGAGTGCGAGCACATGTGCATGTCGATGCGGGGCATCCAGAAGGGCGGCTCCCGGACCATCACGTCCGCGGTGCGCGGCCTGCTCCGAGACGACGCCAAGTCCCGCGCAGAGGCGATGTCCCTGATTTTGCACGGCTAATTTATCCGGTACGTCCCGTTCTTAGCGGGACGTACCGGTTTCCGGCGGATCGTCTCAGAAGAACAGTCCTCGGCCGAACACGAGAACCGGGATCAGCGGCAAGACGCTGATCACCACTCCGAGGACCGGGGTCCGCGAGGTCGACTTGCGGGCCATCGCGCCGATCGTGAGCCAGCCGAGCCCGAACGACATGGCCGGCAGCACCAGCGCACAGGGCAGCGCAAGCAGCCCGACCCCGCTGCTGTCGGCCGCCAGCAGCGTCGGGATCTGCACGATCGAGGCCAGCAGCGCGAAGGCGAAGTAGATCCCGGCGTTGACCCAGACGCGCCGGTTGGAGGCCGCCTGCCGCCCGGGCGCGGCCAGGGCCGCCTCAGACTGCTTCAGGCCGGCCGCGGCGATGCGGAGGGCCCGGGACACCCTGCCCGGTGTCGAGTCCGGCACGGGCGGGCTCAGCGGGCTGACGGCCCCCGTCCCCACCACGCCGGCGGCGCCCGAGATGGGCACGCCGCTGATCGGCACCCGGGGGATCGACCCGGTGTTGTGCATCCCGGGCGGCGCGCTGCGCGGCACGACGACCGGGTACCCCCCGGTCGGCATCCTCGCGGCCGCCACGCCGGGCGGGGCCGGCGGCGCCGGTGGGCTTCCTGCCCCGGCCACCGGCATCCGCGGCGCACCCGCGACCGCCGGTGTGCCCGGCATGGCCGCGGCCGGAGTCCCCGGCATGCCGGCGGGCGTGCCTGGCATGGCTGGTGGGGCGCTCGTTGGGGGCCAGGGCGGGGAGCTGACCGGGACCGTGGTGGCCCGCTGGAGCTGCGGCCAGGCGCCCGACGGCCCGCCGAAGGCCGAGGGCGGCGGGGGAGGGGCCATCGGCGCGCCCCGGCGCGGGTCCATCGCCTGCGGCCCGGCGGTCAGCGCGGCGTGCGCCGCCTGGATCTCCTGCCACGACGGGACGAGCTCGACCGGGCGGCCGCCGGCCTCGCTGACGACCTCGTTGAGGTATGCCTGATGGTGCGCGAGCTTGCCGCGGATTGCCGCGAGGTCGGCCTGGGCCGCCTTGAGCGCGGTCTTGTGCTCGGCGACCACCGCGATCACCTCCCGGCGCACCGCGTCGAGCCGCTGCCCGGCCGCGACGTAGTCCAGCCAGGCGGTCCGGCTCGGCTCCCCGACGGGCGCCGGCGGCGTCGTCCACGGCCCGCTCAGCTGTGCGCACACCTGCCGGACGAGCTCGGCGGGCGGGTCGGGGTCGAGGTAGACCGGCGCGTTGAGCCGGCTCGGCCCGGTGCCGGTCCCGGAGAAGGTGGCCCCCGGCGGATCACCGACCCAAGCGTGCGGGTTGCGGATGGCGATCTGCGTAGCATGCGGCAGCGGCGCCTGCGTGGTCTCCTGCGTCAGCGGCGGCGGCGGCCACCCCGCCGCGATGAGGTGCAGCCGCCCGGCCGGCCCGGCGTGCGCCAGCCCGGCGATGCGCGCGAGGTCCCGCCCCTCGGTGAGCTCCGGCAGCGAGGCAATGACGATCAACAACGTCGGCGCCGGCCCGTCGGTCCGGTTGGCCAGCCACCGCTCGCCCTCGTCGAGCACAGCCCGCAACCCCTCGGCGTCCGTAGCCGGCGGCGGCATGATCGACTCGATCCCACCGAACCAGCCGAACGTCGACCCGTCGACCACCGCATCGATGGCCCGAATCCGCACCGACCCGGGCGGCGAAGAGGCCAGCAGCCGCAGCACGAGACTGCGCAGCAGCCCCGCCACCCGGCTGTCCCGCGCATCGGCGTCGATCGCGATGTGCCCGGCCCGCAACAGCGGCACGATCATCGGAAACCGCGCGTCGTCGAGCGGATGCGCCTGCCCGACCCGCACAAACGTGGGCGGCAGCGGCCCGCCCAGCGGAGTAGCCGGCGCCAACGCATCCAGCTGCGCCCCGAGCCATCCGGGCGCCAGCAGAGCCGCATTAGCCCGCAACCCAGCCGCAAGATCATGCTGCTCGGCATACTGCTCCGCGGGCGCGGCGTTGGGCGAGTACTTGTCGAGAATCGGCCCGGCGGCGGCGACCAGCGCAGCGGTGTGCCGATGCTGCGCAGCCGCTCGCTCGATCCGTGCCCGCAGGCGTGCCACCGTGCCCCTTCCGAGTTTTTTCTAAGCTAGATGCGGGAACGGTAACGCAGACTGCGAATCCCGTCAGCAGGTGCACGCCAGCTCGCGCATTCCCGCAGGTAACCGCCCTCCCCCCACCCCCTGCGGCGCGGTGCTGTGCCGCACGGGCACTGGACAGCTAGCCTCTGGGGCGTGGACCCATCGAAGCCGAACGACCCGCAGGTGGATCAGGGACAGCCGATTCCCCGCTCGCGACCGGCCAACGACGAGGTCCTCGAGGGCGAGGTCATCGACCGCGGCGTCCCGCTGGGCCGCCCAGGCCCCCCGCCGCCCCCTCCGCCCACGCCGAAGAAGTCCGCTCGTACCCGCCGGACGATCCTCTGGACCCTGATCGGCATCGCGGCCTTCGTGTGCCTGGGCGGCCTCGGAATCGGCTACATCTACTACGACAAGGCCACGGCGCCAGACACGAGGACCCCTGGCCGGACGCTCGAGGAGTTCATCGATGAGCGTTTCAACAACGGCCCGCCGGAACGAGTGCAAGAGCTGATCTGCAGTTCCCCGAAATTGGTGGAGTTCGACGATCTGGTCAGCCAGTTGGCCGCACGTGAGGCGCAGACCGGTCAGGAGGTCAGGGCCAACGTATCGGCCACCGATGTTCGGTACACGTCCAACGACAAAGCCGAGATCGAGACCGAACTGGTGCTGACGGCTGGGCCGCGGACTCATGCGGAGTCCACCAGACAACACTGGCATTTCGACCTGGTGAGTGAGGGCGGCTGGCGCGTTTGTGGCGCGCATCGTCTGCAGTGACGGTCACTCCACCCAGAGGAGGTGGATGGGGACCTCCAGGGTCTTTGGGGGTTGCCCGCTCCACGCCCACCGGTACCAGTCCAACTCCCGGCACACGCGGATGCAGATGTCGCCCTCGGCGCTGTTGTATGCCTCCGTGACCGCCCGCAGATCGCGCTGGTCCCGGCCCGTCTTGTCGTCCGGCCCAGGGACACGGACCACACGAAGACCAGTGACCGCCTTGACCTCGCGGGCCGGGCGTGGAGGCCGCGCGGGCGGGGCGTCGAGCGACACCAGCGCGAAATCGTTCGTAGCGGCCGTGACGGCGCTCGAGGCGCGTTCGACCCAGACGCGCTCGACGGGGACAAGCGGCGCGAACACCTCGGTCTGCTCGGCCTCGGCGCGGTACCACTCCTGCTCCGGCAGCGTCGGCACGTAGGTGCGGCTGGCCTGGACCACCGTGTCGTCGATGCGCAGGTCGGCTCGCCAGCCCAGGCCGGGAAAGCCGACGATGGCGCGGCGGCCGCGAAGGTCGCGCAGCGCGGCAGCGGGGACCAGTTCGATGCCAGCCGGCGTTCTTGCGGTACCGCCGGCCAGCAGATCCCAGTCGGGAAAGTCCGCGTCGTCGGGCAGTCCGCTCACGGCTTCATTCCCAAAGGTGCCCCCATCCGCTGCATGAACGGCACTGGGTCGATGGCGCCGTTGTTGCTCGGGTCGCTGTTGATGTGGACCTCGAAATGCACGTGTGGGCCGGAGGAGTGCCCGGTCGTGCCGGAGAACCCGATTTCCTGACCGGGAGCGACGTGCTGGCCCACGACCACACTCGGCTGCTTCACCATGTGGCAGTACCGCGTAAGAATGCCGTTCGCGTGCTGGATTTCGACGTACCAGCCGCACCCGAGCACGTTCGGTGAGCCGTCGCGCCAGCATCCCCAGTCGGTGCCGTCGGCGAGGTGGGCTTGACAGCGGACCTTCACCACGATGCCCGCAGCGGCGGCGTGGATTAGGGTGCCGCGATTGACGATCAGGTCGACGCCCTGGTGCGTGGGGCGGTCCGCGGTGCGGAAGCCGGAGCCGACCTCGCCGTTGACCGGGGCTGTCCAGCCCGACGCTGCGATCTGGTCGCCGCTGACGCACTGCAGCTTCGTGGATCCGCCAGCTGCGCGCGCCGCGCCGCCGGTCAGCGAGTTGACTACGGTGCTGGCGAGTTGCTCGTGCTTGGCGTACGCATCCGGGTACGCGCTGATCTGGACCTTCTGGGCGGCCTGGGTAAGGCTCATTCTCTCCCAGCCCGGGATAGTCAGCAGCTTCTCGTAGAACTTCCGTGAGGCGTACTGCGGATCCATGATCTGCTGCGGTGTACCCCATCCCGTGCTCGGCCGCTGCTGGAACAGCCCCAGCGAGTCATGGTCGTTGCGCGCGCCAAGGTCTGGCAGGTTGTGCAGGCTCGACTCCTGCATCGCGGTGGCGACGGCGATTACCCACCCTCGCGGCGGCACGTTCATGTCCTGCCCCACCCGCACAATGATCGCGGCGTTGCGGACCTGCTCCTCGGAGAGCTCATGGTGGACCGGCATATTGGCGGCGACATTGACCACCTGCCCGTTGCCGCACCCGGCGTCGTAGGTCTGGGTGTTGCGCGCCGCGTCGAAGAAGAACGCCACGACGCCCCCCGCACAGCACACGAGCAACAGCAGCGAGCACAACGCCACTAGCAGCGCTGGACGGATGAATCTGCTTCTCTTCGGTACCTCGAAATCCTCGTCTTCCCCGATACCGCTCACGCCGTCTCCCAGTCCAGCGAGATGACCTGCCAGCGTCCGCCCGAGACCTGCAGCCCGAGCACGATTGTCCCGCCCTCCGCCGGGAACTTGGCCACGGTCGTCCCCCCGTTGGCCTGCAGTTGCATCGGCCCGGTGATCGTCGCCGTCGGCACGTCGGCCGGATCGGTGTCGGCGAGTGAGGCCAACAGGTCCGTCGAGGCGTCCGGCTTGAGCCCGGCCCGCCACTGCTCTCCAGTGATCCCCGGCTTGCGCAGCCAGGCCTTGGCAAATCGCGTTGCCACGGTCGACGCGTCCGCTGCCCCCTTGCTCAGCGACGGCGCTGGCGCAACCGACTCCTCGACCCCGTCATCCCCCAGCGAGGAGTACGGGTTCGCGGAAGTCGGCACCGGCGCCACCGTCGGCCCGACCGCGTCGTTGGCCGAATTCCCGTCCCCGTTGTCGAGCACGGTCCGCCCGAGCACGACGACCATGAGTACAAGGACAACCAAAACCAACGCGACGCCGTACCGCGTTCCGAGCAGTCGCAGGACCGTGCGCATCGCCGCCTACCCCGGCAGGCTCGCCGACTCGGGCCGCCGGGCTCCCCCTTGCCCGGCCGGGGATCGATCCGAGTCGGGCCGATAGATCGAGTACGACGGCACGTTCTCCGCCGGCAGATCGGGTTCCTCCCACGAGGACTCCCGCCGTCGGGACGAGCCTTGCTGCTGCCCGCCGCGCCGAGTCCCGCCGGTCTCGGGTCGCTCCGCGGGCACACCATCGCCGCTACTGGCCGAGGCCGTGTCCTCACTGCGCGCCTCGGGCCGCTGCGAGCTCAGCAATTCCCCACCGCCGCCGCGCTGTGGCCCCGGCTCCTTGGTACCGCCGGATTCGACGATCTTGAGCGCCGCAGCCTGCCGCACGTCCCGCAGGAACAGTCGATGCCAGCTCCCGGCCGAGGTGAGCGCCCGAGTCGAGTCCTTCCCCCCGAGCTGGGTGATCCGCCGGTAGGGCCGCAACAGCAGCCACCCGACAACCCCGGTCAACCAGATGAGCACAACCTGCAACCAGGCGGCCAGTGCGGCGGTCGACAGGATCAGCGAGACCGCCAACAGGTAGATCGCCGATCCGGTGCCGAAGATGATGATGTTGAAAATCGCCGCGATGACGGCGTTGCCCAGTCGGCGCAGGCCGGCATTGGCAGGTCGAAGAAGGCCGACGGTGCCGAGCATTGGTGCCGCGATGACCGCCCATCGGAAGATCAAGAATCCGAGGATCACCAACACCGACGCCGTGATGTCGAACAGTGCAAAGAAGAGGGCCGAGAGGATCGCCAGGAATCCTGCGCCGACCCTATCCATTCCCTTGCTGCCCTGCAGGTGTTCGTACGCCTCGGGGTCCTCGGTCTTGATTCGCTCGGCGATCTCTTTCCAGCGATCGCCCTTTTCTTGAATCAGCTTGTTCCGGACGGTCGACTGGGTCGGGGGTTCGTTACTTCCGGCGGCTGCGCGACGCTCGTTCTCGGCGCGCGTGCCCTGCTCGTCGGAGCGGATGTGCTCGATTTCGTCCCACGTGAATGATCTTGCGTCGTACAGTGCCGGCCCATATTTCTGGGCGGTCTCGCTGTCGGCTGAGCCGAGGGTGCCTCGTAGCCAGTTCCTGTACAGCAGTCCGTCCGCGACGGTGTCACTCGCACGCACTGCCGGCGGCCTATTATCCTTGCATGAATCGACGTCGATGATGCACGAGTCCTTCGACTCGTTGGGTGGCCCGACGGCATCGTGAATCACGCCGAGACTTGACGTGAGCGTCTGGTCGGCAAGATGGGCCGAGAAGGTCGGCCAGGCTGCCAGCGCGCTCATCAGGATCATGACGAACACGGCCCACCCGGCGGTGGTCACCGCGTTGGACATGTCGGACTGTCGTGATCTCCAGAGAAGGTAGAGCCCGACGATCGCGAGCGTCACCGCACCGAATGGGGTGAAGACCTTGTCGTAAATGGCGCGGGTGGCCTTCTCGACCAGCGGATCAGCCCATCCCCACATGTAGGATGGGTCCCACGCTCGCTCGCGCAGTGCGTTTGAGGCGCCTATGATTGACGTCGCTAGGGCAAATTCGCCGTTCGCGACCGTGGTTTCGAATTCGGCGCTGGGATTCGTTATCGCGGCCGCACATTTGAGGTCATAGGTGTTGAAATCGTAACCGGCATAACCATATTGGCTGTACAGCCCCTGGATGCCGTTCTCTTTGGACGAGGGCAAGCGCTGCGCAAACCAGCCGGCCATTCCTGAGTCTGGGGCATCGGGAGTGGGTGCATCCAGGCAGCTGGCTCGGCTGGCGATGTCACTTTTCAGGCTGGCGGCGCAACGATTGAAGTTGGCCGGATTGTGCCACTCGTCAACGCTGCAAAGCTTGTCGGTCGGGGCGTATGCCGGGGAGGCCGTGGCGAGCGTGGCGGGGGCCCCGAAGAGGGTGGCCATGGCCGTGACGAGGACCACGGCCACGTACACGGGCAGGCGTCTCACCGATCGTCCTCCGGGTCGTCGTCGTGGATGTCCACAACCTCGCCGCCGATAGCGGTCGAGGACGGGGCTGTGCCTGGCGTCGTGTCCAGGTAGCGCAGCAAGTCCTGCACGTACGAGACGTCCACGCGAACCTTCTGCACCCGGCCATCCACGTCGCGCATCACGAACTCGCGGAAGCCAAGACGCGACGACGAGCTCGTGTCGACCTGGGAGAGGGCGGCCAGCGTCTGCTCGTAGCCGACGTCCGTGGGCACCCGAAGGAGGCGCAGGGCCTCGGCGGCGATCTCGGCGTCCTCGGCGATGCGGCCCACGAAGACGGTGGAGACGAGGTTCTGCACGTCCAGGCCGAGGATGTCCTTCGGGTTCTGGGATGCGACCAGGGCAGCCAGGTTCCACTTGCGCGAGTCGCGGGCGAGGCGGACCAGGAAGGAGCGGCCGGAGCGCCAGCCCTCCATGAAGTGGGCCTCGTCCAGGCCGACGAGCTTGCGGGCGGTCATGTCGCCGCCGTAGCAGCGGCGCACGGCGAGGCGGTGGGCGGTGTGGAGCATGGGGAGGGCCAGGGATTCCTCGGCCGACCAGTACTCGCGCTCGATCTTGAGGTCGGGGAGGCGGAGGCCGGCCATGGTGATCACGGTCAGGGCGGCGTCGGCGCCGAGGAGGCCGGGGGGTGGGGAGCCGAAGAAGAGCATGGCGAGGGGCATCTCGGCGGTGTCGAGCAGGAGGTTGCCCAGCTCGGCGGCGTCGTGGTCGCCGGTGTCGCGAAGTGCGCGGATGACGTCCTCGAGGGTCGAGGACTCCTCGGCCGGCACCTGGCGAACGGCGTGGCGCAGCAGCGTGGCGGTCGAGGCCTCGCGGGCCACCTGGGGCGGTACGAGCATCATGCAGATGTCCTGCACGAGCATCCGGCGCTCGGCGCGCGCGTTGGAGATCGAGATCTCGAACTCGCGGTCGCCGGCCGGGCCGGGGGCGTAGTGGCCTCGCTGCGGGGTCGGGATCAGCGAGTAGGGGGCCAGCGTGCCCTGCTCCGAGCCGGTCAGGTTCAGCACGCGCGAGAACGGTGCCAGCTCCGGCATGCGGCACAGGCGCGCCAGGGGTCCCGAAGGATCGAGGAGCGTCACTTGTACCCCGCGCCGCGCGGCAAGGTAGCCCAGGGCGCCCATGAGGGTCGACTTGCCACCGCCGGGCTCGGCCACGAAAACCGCCAGGCCCGAGCGTTCCCGCACCTCCATCGGGAAGTGCAGGTCCAGGAAGACCGGGCGGCGGGAGGTGCCCGCGGTGCGGCCGATCAGGTCGCCGCGCCGGTCGCCGACCGTGGAGGCGGCCTGGGGGAGGGCGGCGGCGAAGAGCTTGACGGGCATGCGGCGCAGGTAGCCGGTGTTGGCCAGCGGCTCACCGGGGATGAACTCGCGCGCCATCCAGTCCTGGTTCTTCGGGTGCTGCAGCGCAAGGCGCATCTCGCGGGAGTACATCTGCGTGACCCTCCGCGCCCGCTCGAGGCACTCCTCGCGGGTGCGCCCGCCGACCGCGACGCGGTGCCAGCCGTGCGCGCGGGACGAGTCGACGGGCAGGCCGGTGCTGATCTCGTCGCCGATGGTCAGCGCGCGCTTGGCCAGCCGCTCCAGCTCGGGCGGTGCGTCGATGCCGTGCTCGCTGTAGTCGGCCTGCTGGGAACGGATCAGGCGCAGCCGGTGCTCCAGGTTGCGGAAGGAGTCGCCCGGGCCGAGGATGTCGATCCGCGAGGACAGCTCCATCGGCCACGGCAGGCGCTCGTGGAAGTGCAGCCAGGGCTCGTGCCGCTCGGGGATCTCCAGCGGCTCCATGCGCCCGACGGTCAGGACGGCGACGTGGCGCTCCTCGCCGGTGACCCGGTTGACCAGCTTCACGGTGGACCCGTACGGCGTGCGGTACCGCTCGACGGACTCGGTCAGCGCGAGCAGGTCGCCGGCGGCCCAGCCGCCATCGAGGGTGGTGATGCTCGACGGCGGCGACATGCACAGCGCCACCGAGCGGTAGAGCAGCCACTCCAGCTCGAAGGAGGTGACCCGCCGGCCGCGCATGCCGAACGCGCCCAGCACCTCGTCGAACTGCTCCACGGTGCGGGCCATCCGGCGGCGCTCGGCGTCGGCGACGCCGCGCCGGAAGAGGGAGCCGATGCGCTCGGCGAAGGTGTCGCCCAGGGTGCGCCGCGCGAAGGCGATGCCGAGGTACGTCTGCCCCTCCGCATGATTGATGGAGAGCAGGTGCTTCTGGGCGGCGACCAGGTGATCGGCCCACGACGGGCCCCCGGCGGAGGGCAGCGGGCGCGGGGTGTTGGCGTCGACCACGCGCGCCCACTGGTCGGCCGGGAACGGCCGGGTGGTGCGCCGGAGGTGCAGCCGGAAGCCGGCCAGGCCGGCGTACTGCTCCGAGATCGCCGACAGCAGCGCCTCGCGCTCGGCGTCGGGCCGGAAGGCCCACCGCACCTCGGGCAGCCAGTACCAGGCGGTCACCGTGTTCGGCGTGAACGTCAGGTGCCCGGCGATCTCGGTGATCGCCAGGTCGATCGCGGCGCTGCGGTCCTTGTGCTTCGGCTTCGGCGTGCGGTCCAGCGGCGTCTTCTTGCCCCGCTGCGGCGGCGGCGTCATCCGCGGCGGGCGGGGCGGCTGCTGCACGGGCACCCCGCGCTCGGGCGGCATGCGCCGGGCCGGCGGGGGCGGAGCCGTGGTCACCGCGGAGGCGTTTTTCCTGGGTGTACCGCCGGAGCCGCCCATACCGGGCCGCCCGCCCTGCCCCGAAGGGCGCTCGCCGGGCCGGTTGCCAGGCAGTCCAGGACGCTCCCCGGTCCGCTCACCGGGCCGGTCGGCCAGTAGCCCGGGCCGTCCGGCCGGGAACCCGGGGCGCTCGCCGGTCCGTTCCCAGAGCCGCTCCCCGACCTGATCGGCGGGGCGCTCGGCCGGCCGGGCCGGGCGGTCGCTCAGCGCGGGCCGGGTGCTCAGCCGCTCCCCGTTGGTGCGCGCCGGCTCGCTGCCGCGCGCACCGCCCCGCTTCGAGACCCGCAGGTCCTCGGGCGCCCGCGGCGCGCCGGACGAGGGCGCCGCCGAGATCGGGACGCCGGAGATCGGCCGGTTGTGCTCGACCCGCTCGCCGGCCCCCGGCTCCAGCGCCCGGAGCCGATCGCCCGGCGGGTCGTCGAACAGCCCGAGGAACGGCGAGTCGACGTCGGGCGTCGGTCCGCCGGCGGCCGGGCGTTCGGCCGGGCCGGGCATGGGGGTGGGTCCGGTGCCGCGGAACATGGCGACTCGGCCCCCTTCGGCGGCTGCCCGCAGTCCGCCATCGTAGTCAGTTGACTGCGCAGCGTCGTCGTCGATGTCCGGCCGGTCCTGATAGCCCCCGGTCCTGCGGGGCGGCGGAGTGGTCATGCGAGATCACCGGTGAGTTCCGGGCGGATGCGCACCTTGGAGGCGACCAGCCGGGCGTCGCGCAGCTCCGTGCTGGGCTCGCGGGTGTGACGCCAGTCGGTCAGGGCAGTGCGGACCACCATGCGGGCGGGACGATCGGGGTCGACGTAACGGAAGATCAGCGACGTGGCCACGATCGCGAGGGCGATCTCGTATGCGGGGAAGAAGTCGACCTGCAGCGTGATCAGGTAGCGGATGAACATGAACAGCGGCACCATCAGCGCGAACACCCCGTACTGCGCGTATGGCAGCTGGATGGGCAGCGTGTACCCGGGCGGGCCGAGGTAGACCAGGCGGGCCCGGTAGATGTCGTCGTCGGTGCGTAGGCGCATGGAGGTCGGCCTACTTGAAGATGAGGTTGACCAGCGAGTCGCCGAAGAAGAACAGCGACGCCGCGCCGGCCACGAATGCCAGGCCGATGATCGCGATCGCGGAGCTCGTGAGGACTCGCGACACCTCGCCCTTGCTGGCCCGGCCTATGAAGATCACCCCGAGGGCCGCGAGCAGGATCGGCACGATCTTGGTCGTGAAGAAGTTCAGGATGGCGTCGGTATTGACCGTCTTCGGCTCCGGCGTCGGTGTCGGCGCGAAGGCGATCGCATCCACGGCGTGTGTGGCGGAGCCCCACATCGCCTGGCCGATCTCCATCAACATCATCAGACCTCCCCGGAGGCGCGGCAGGCAAGGTGCACGCCGCGCGTTAAGCCTCGCCGATAAGACGACCCCGCGGAATCACCGCGGCTGCTGTGTCGCCCTCCGGCGGAACCTTATCCGGGCGTTTGCCCTGCTAAATGCCCATTGTCGGGTTTAACGGTCCGAATAACGTTCACTTGCAGAGAGTACGGTGCGGCCCTCTTTCCAACAAGCTGACCGGTCCGTGCTCAGTGTGCACAGTGTGACGTCTGAGGTGCCCCGGTGCGTCGTCCGTCCGGTTCTCGCAGGTCGCCACCGGGTAGGTCCGTTGAGTTGAGTACCTTCATTCAAGTGATGCTCTTGCGACGTCCCACGCCGGTGGTGATGGGCGTGCTCAACGTGACCCCGGACAGCTTCTCCGACGGCGGTCGCTACGCGGACCTCGACGCGGCCGTGGAGCACGCGCTGCAGATGCGCGACGAGGGCGCCGACGTCATCGACGTGGGCGGGGAGAGCACCCGGCCGGGGGCGGACCGGGTCGACGCGCCGACCGAGCAGGCCCGGGTGCTGCCGGTGATCCGGACGCTGGCCGCCGAGGGCGTGTCCATGAGCATCGACACGACCCGCGCCGCCGTCGCCGCGGCCGCGCTCGAGGCCGGCGTCGAGCTGGTCAACGACGTCTCCGGCGGGCTCGCCGACCCCGACATGGCCCGGGTGGTCGCCGACGCCGGCTGTCCCTGGGTGCTCATGCACTGGCGCGGCCACTCCCGCCGGATGGCCGACCTGGCCGTCTACGAGGACGTGGTCAAGGAGGTCTCGGCCGAGCTGCTGGAGCGGGTCGACGCGGCCGTCGCCGCCGGCGTGTCCCCCGACCGGCTGATCCTCGACCCCGGCCTGGGCTTCGCCAAGAAGCCGGAGCACACCTGGCGCCTGGCCGCCCACCTGCCCGACCTGATCGGCCTCGGGCACCCGGTGCTGGTCGGCTCCAGCCGCAAGTCCCACCTCGGCCGGCTGCTGGCCGACGCGGACGGCCACGACCGCCCGACCGCCGAGCGGGAGGCCGCGACCATCGCCACCACCGTGCTCTCCGTCGCCGCCGGCGCCTGGGGCGTGCGCGTGCACGAGGTCCGTGGCAACGTGGATGCGATCAGGGTCTGGCAGGCGACGAAGGCGGCGAAATGATCTCGGGAGCGGACCGGATCGAGCTGCGGGGGCTCCGGGTCCGCGGCTATCACGGGGTGTTCGACTTCGAGCGCCGCGAGGGCCAGGACTTCGTGATCGACGTGGTGCTCGAGCTCGACCTGCGCCCGGCCGCGGCCTCCGACGACGTCGCCGACACCGTGCACTACGGCGAACTGGCGCAGGCTCTGGCCGCGGTGGTGGCCGGCGAGCCGGTGAACCTCATCGAGACGCTGGCCGCGCGCCTGGCCGACGTCTGCCTGGCCGACGGTCGGGTGGCGGCGGCCACCGTGAGCGTGCACAAGCCGCAGGCACCGATCCCGCTGGAGTTCGCCGACGTCGCCGTGGTGATCCGCCGGGAGCGGGCATGACCGTGGCGGTGCTGTCCCTGGGCAGCAACCTCGGGGACCGGGTGGCGCACCTGCGCGGCGCGGTGGCCGGGCTCGGCGCCGCCGTGCTGGTCGTCTCGGGGGTCTACGAGACCCCGCCATGGGGCGATCCCGACCAGCCGCACTACCTCAACGCGGTGGTGCTCGCGCGCGATCCGGGGGCCGCGGCCGCGGACTGGCTGGCGGTCGCCCAGCGGCTCGAGGAGGCGGCCGGCCGCGTGCGTGACCCCGCGCGCCGCTTCGGCCCGCGTACCCTTGACGTTGACGTGATTGCCGTTTGGACCGACGACGGGGAGCCGGTGACCTCCGACGATCCCGACTTGACGCTGCCGCACCCGCGCGCCCACCTGAGGGCGTTCGTGCTCCGGCCGTGGCTCGACATCCAGCCGTACGCCCAGCTACCGGGACACGGCTGGGTCAACGACCTGCTCCGAACGGAGCAGGTCGTCGGTGACCTCGCCGACCTGCGCCCAAGAGTTGACGCCCACCTCGATTCGTGATCTGGAGCCGAAGCGATGGCCACGCCGTCACCTGAAGACCCCCGCACGAGCGGACCGAACGGCCAGAACGGCCAGAAGAACCGGATGGAGCCGACCAGCCCGGCCACGCTGGTCGTCGCGGCGCTCGCCACCACCGCGCTGGCCTGGATCGTCATCAGCAACTTCTGGAACAGCCTGCCGACGCTTCCGTGGCTGCCGCCGCTGACGCTCATCGGCCTCGCCATCTTCGAGGGCATCGAGGCGTACTCCACCCGCAACCGCATCCTGCGCAAGGAGGGCGCCGGCCCGCTCCAGCCGCTGGTCATCGCGCGGTACGCGGTGCTCGGCAAGGCCTCGGCGCTGGTCGCCGCCCTGTTCGGCGGGATGTACATCGGCCTCGCCACCTGGCTGCTCACGCAGCGTGGCGTCCTGGCCAAGGTCTCCGAGAACCTGCCCCAGGCGCTTCTCGGCGTGGCCGGCTCGATCGTGCTCATCGCCGCCGCGCTCTGGCTCGAGCGCGCCTGCCGGGTCCCGCCGAGCGGCCGGGACAAGGATCTGCCCAGGCAGAAGCGCCAGGACGGGGCGGACCGGACGCCGGACGACCAGGTCGCCTGAGCGCCTTTACGCAGAGTGCCCGGAAGCTGTCTTAAGGAAGATACAAAGAGCGCGCCGGGGTATGTCGCTGGTCACCATCCGCGGTTACTGTGCGACGCGTACCCGTCGGTTGGCAGGAGGCGCGCGCCATGGCGTACGACGACTCGCGGTTCCGCGGCGAGCCCGGGTTCCGGGAAGAGCCCGACTTCCGCCCCGGTGGCGTGCCCGAGGACGCGCCTACGCTGGGCGTCTCCGGCCAGTCCGTGTACACCCCGGGCGCCTATCCCGTCTCGCCCGCCTACGGCACCTCGTCCAACGAGATCACCACCCTCGGGCTGAACCGGCGCGCCGCGCCCACCGCCCAGCAGCTCGGCGACGTCTTCGACGACCCGGAGCACGGCGAGCCCGGCCGCGACCGGCTGGCCGTGCACGCGCTGTGGGAGATGGTCCTGCTGCTGGCCGCGGCCGCGCTGTTCTATCTGCTGCACGACGCCCGCCCGGCCGCGCTGCGCGGCGCCGACCTGCAGTCGCTGCTGCTCTCCGGGGCCGAGATCGGCCTGGTCGCCATGGCCGTCGGGCTCACCCTGCGGGCCGGCGCGGTCAACCTGGCCGCCGGCCCGATCGCCTTCGCCGCCGCGCTGTTCTTCGCCAACAACTCCGACCGTGGCCTGGTCACGACGGCCGGCATCACCGGCCTGATCGCGCTCGGCGTGGGCGTGGTGATCGCCGTGCTGGTGGTCGCCTTCCACGTGCCCGGCTGGGCGGCCAGCCTCGGCGTGGCCTTCGCCCTGGTCGCGTGGATCGCCGACCAGCACGACGCGAAGGTGACGACCGGGGCGTACGACCCGCACCACCACGCCCTGTGGTGGGCCGTCGGGGTGGCCGTGCTCGGCATCGGCGGCGCCGCCCTCGGCCTGATCCGCCCGGTGCGCCGCGGCCTCGGCCGGTTCCGCCCGGTCCGCGACCCGGCCGACCGGCGCGGCGGCGGCGCGGCCGCATTCACCGGCCTGGCCATCGCCGGCTCGGCCCTGCTGTGCGCGGTCGCCGGGGTGCTGATCGCGCTGGACAGCCGCGCGGTCGCCGCCTCCGGCAGCGCCGCCGCGATCGACGGCCTCGCCATCACCGGCCTGGCCCTCGGCGCCGCGCTGGCCGGCGGCACCTCCGCCTTCGGCCGCCGCGGCGGGGTCCTCGGCACCGTCCTCGCCGCCGCCGTGATCACGCTGCTGCTGCGCTACACCGCGGCCGAGGGCTGGAGTCTCTCCCCGTTCACGCTGGCCGCCGGGGCCATCGGGGTCGGCCTGGTGGTGACCCGCCTGGTCGAGACCTTCGGCCGGCCGCGCACCGAGCCCGAGGACGGCGGCGAGGACAGCTGGACCCCGCCGTCGATCACCACGCCCCAGCCGGAGCCCGAGGATTCCTGGTCGCCGCCCGCCAGCCGTACCGCCGGCTGGCCCGCGACCGGCAGCAACGTCGACTGGGGAGTCGAAGAGCGCTGGGACACCCGATAAAATCTTGTCCATGACCGATGTCACGCTGGACCAGCTCGACGCGTTGCCGACCGAGGAGCTCCGGGAGCGCGCCTTCGCCCTGGCCCGCCAGCGGCACGACATCAAGTTCTTCTGGGATCTGTTCACGCACGTCACGGTGAGCGACAACGACACCCAGGATGGCTGGATCGGCTCGCTGGACGCGACCATCGACGACGCGGTCGCCCTGTGGCGGGAGGCCACAGGGCACCACTACGGCAACGCCGAGCCCCTGGTCCGGGCCGCATTCATCGACTACATCCTGCAGCACGGCAAGTAGGCGGGAGCCGCCTCCGGCCGCGAAAAATCCCGAAACCTGGTGGTTTCAGGATTTATCGGACTTATACCCTGACAGGGCATAAGTCCGATAAGTCGTGGCGCGGAGCGCCCGACTTATCGATAGGGCCACAAGCGGCGCCCGCGCCAGCCGCGCGAGAGCAGGGAACGGGCGGGCGCCGCAAGGCCGGGTCCGTAGGCCGCGCGCCGAGCCGCAACCGGCCGACCGGCCGCGGCTGACGCACCTACGGAGAGCGCGCGAGCGGGGGCCGAGCTATCGGCCGTCGGGCGAGCAGGGAGCGGGCGAGCGCTCAGGCTGCCGGCCGCACCGCCGCCGAGGCGAGCGCCACCTGCACATCGGCCGCCGTCAGCGCGCCGACCGGGGTGTCGCCGTCCTGCACCACCACCGCGCCCCGCCCCGTCGCCAGCATCGCCCCGAAGGCCTCGCGCAGGGTGGAACCGGCGGCGACGACGGGCGCGCCCTCACCGGCCTCCTCGACCGGCCGCAGCCCGTCGGTGGGGATCGAGGTGACCGACAGCCGCATGATTCCGCGGTCCTCACCCACGAACCGCTCGACGAACTCGTTGCCCGGCCGGGCGAGGAGTTCGGCGGGTGTGGCGTACTGCTGCAGCTGCGCGTGATCGGAGAGCACCGCGATGCGGTCGCCGAGCTTGATCGCCTCCTGCAGGTCGTGCGTGACCAGGATCGTGGTCTTGCGCACCGACTCGCGCAGCCGCAGGAACTCGTCCTGCAGCCGGCCCCGGTTGATCGGGTCGACGGCCGAGAACGGCTCGTCCATGAGCAGCACCTTCGGGTCGGCGGCGAGGGCGCGGGCGAAGCCGACCCGCTGCCGCTGGCCGCCGGAGAGCTCGTGGGGGTAGCGCGCGGCGTAGCGGGACGGCTCGAGCCCGACCAGGTCGAGCAGCTCGTCAGTGCGCTCGGCGATGCGCTTGCGGTCCCAGCCGAGCATCCGCGGGACGGTGCCGACGTTGGCCCGCACGTTCTGGTGCGGGAAGAGCCCGACGTTCTGGATCACGTAGCCGATGGTTCGGCGCAGCTGGACCGGGTCGGCGGTGGTCACGTCGGCCCCGTCGATGAGGATCCGCCCGTCGGAGGGCTCGATGAGCCGGTTCACCATCCGCAAGACGGTCGACTTGCCACAGCCCGATGGGCCGATGAGCACCGTCACCTCGCCGCTGTCGATCTCGAGGCTCAGCTCGCCGACCGCCACCGTGCCGTCCGGATACACCTTCCGCAACCGATCGAGGGTGATCGGCGCGGCGTCGGTCTTCGCGGTAACGTCCACGCATGTCCTTCCTGGCTCGCGGGGAGGTGGGCAACCCCTGGTTCTCCTGGTCGTACGTCCGGGACAACTCCGACACGCTGCGGGATGCCCTCCTCGACCACGTGGTGATCACGGTGTGGTCGGTTGCCATCGCGGTGGTCATCGCGATACCGCTGGCGGTGCTGGCGTACTGGGTGCGCCCGCTCGCCACGCCGATTCTGACATCAGCCGGCGTGCTTTACACGATCCCGTCGCTGGCTCTGCTGGCCTTCCTGGCCCCGTTCATGGGCACCGGGCGCTCTCCGGTGATCGTCGCCCTGACGTCGTACGCATTGATCGTGCTCATTCGCAATGCCCTCACCGGCCTGCTGCAGGTGCCCGAGGACGTGCGCGAGGCGGCGACGGCCATGGGGTACACCCGGCTGGCTCGTCTCTGGCGGGTCGAGCTGCCCTTGGCGCTGCCGGGCATCCTGACCGGGCTGCGGCTGGCCACCGTCTCCACCGTGGCGTTGGTCACGGTCGGCGCGATCGTCGGGTCGCAGGGCGGCCTGGGCGGGCTGATCCTGGCCGGCTTCCGCAACAACTACTACAAGGCCGAGATCTCCACCGCGGCCGTGCTCTGCGTCGGGCTGGCGCTGGTCCTCGACGTGGTGCTGATCCTGGTCAGCCGGGTGCTCACGCCCTGGACGAGGAGGCGGGCGGGATGAGCGGTTCGGAGCGAAGCGGAGAGGCCGCTCACAATAGGCGCAGGGTCAGCTCAGGCCGAAGCCGGAGCGAAGCGGAGGATTCGGCATGAGCGTGATCGGCGACGCGGTCGTGTGGTTCAACGACCCGCTGAACTGGACCAATCCGGGCGGGATCATCGAGCGGCTCGAGGAGCACGTCGAGATCTCGGCCGTCGCGGTGCTGCTCGGCTGCGTCGTGGCCTGGCCGCTGGGCATCGCGCTGGGCCGCCGCGGCGCCGCCTCCGGCGTGATCGTCCTGCTGTCCAACCTGACCCAGGCGATCCCGGTCATCGCGCTGCTCACCATCCTGACCCTCACCCCGATCGGCCTGGGCAAGCCGGCCGTGATCATCGCGCTGGCCGTGTTCTCGCTCCCGGCGCTGCTGGCCAACGCGTACACCGGGATGCGCGAGATCGACCCCGAGGTCCGGGAGGCGGCCCGCGGCATGGGCATGACCTCGGCCCAGCGGCTCCTGCGGGTCGAGCTGCCGCTGGCCGTGCCGTTCCTGGCCACCGGCCTGCGGATCGCGACCACCACGGTGGTGGCCACGGCGACCCTCGCCACCGCGGTCAACGGCGGCGGCCTAGGCATGATCATCTCGGCCGGCTTCGGGCTCGGGCCGGGCCACGGCGGGCAGATCCTGGCCGGCGCGATCCTCGTAGCGGGGCTAGCCCTTCTCGCCGACGCAGTGATGGCCGTCATAGAGCGCAAAGTCACACCAAAAGTCCTGCGGCGGGCCGCGGGCCGCTCCTGAGCGTGGCCGAGAGCATCCCATAACCGGTTGTTACGAAAACGTGCCTGCGTGCGGTTGCCGAATTTCCATAGCCGGAGTTGCCTATTTGAAGCGGGCGGGCTTGATAGCCGATAGCGCCGTCCGTCGGACACGCGGCCGGTCACAGTGATCGCGCCGGGACACGGAAGGCGGGCCTTTTTTTGCGTACAGCCATGCGCGCCACCCTCGGGGTAGTCCTCAGCTTCGCCGCGCTGGGCCTCGCCGCCTGCGGCAAGGAGGGCTCCTCGGGCACTCAGGCGCCGGCCAGCGTCAGCGGGGCGGGGTGTGCCCCGGTAGCGGGGGACAAGCTCGTGGTCTTGGACGACGACAAGAAACTCCAGCTGGCCGACAACATCATCCCAGCGATCAACACGAAGGTCGCCGACCCGGCCCTCGTCGCCGCGCTGGACAAGGTCTCCGACGCGCTCACCGTCGACAAGCTGATCGCGCTCAACAAGGCGGTCGACGTCGACCGCAAGACCTCCAAGGTGGCGGCCGACGACTTCGCCAAGGCCGAGAACCTCACCACCGGCATCGAGAAGGGCAAGGGCGGGGCGATCAAGATCGGCGCCGCCGACTTCTCGGAGAGCGCCACGCTCGGCGCCCTCTACGAGATCGTCCTCAAGGCCGCGGGCTACGACGCGACCGTGCAGACGATCGGCAAGCGCGAGGTGTACTACGGGCAGCTGACCAAGGGCGACATCCAGGTCGTCCCGGAGTACGCCGCGACCCTGACCGAGTTCATCAACCAGGCGGTCAACGGTAAGGACGCCAAGGCGCTCGCCTCCGGTGACGTGGACCAGACGGTGACCGCGCTCAAGGACCTCGGCGGCAAGCAGGGCCTGTCCTTCGGCAAGGCGTCCAAGGCGACCGACGGCAACGCGTTCGCGGTGACGTCGGAGTTCGCCTCGAAGTACAGCCTGAAGACCCTCAGCGACTTCGCCTCGAAGTGCTCGGGCCAGTCGACCGTCCTGGGCGGCCCGGCGGAGTGCCCGCAGCGGCCGTTCTGCCAGCCCGGCCTGGAGAAGACGTACGGCATCCAGTTCGGCAAGGTGCTGAGCCTGGACGCCGGCGGCCCGCAGAGCAAGGACGCCCTGAAGAAGGGCAACGCCTCGCTCGTGCTGGTCTTCTCCTCGGACGGCTCGCTCGGCTAGTAACGCGGACAGACGAACGCGCGCCCTCTCGTTCCGCCCGGGACGAGAGGGCGTTTCGTTTGTGCTGAGGACGGGGTAAGTTCTCTGCTCATGCCGGCCGCGCAAGCCCCCGACGCACCCGGGGTGAAGCGGAGCACGAAGCTGCTCCCGCTGCTGTTCTGGGGCGGGGTCGGCCTCTCCCCGCTCGCCGCCCTCCTGCTGCTCGTGGGCAGCGGTTTCCTCCTGCAACTGGCCGCCGTCCTGGCCCTGCTCGTCGTGGTCCTCATCGGCCTGTCGATCGCGCTGCGCCAGAGTGGCGACGCGGTCCGCGGCGAGGTCGAGGAGCTGGTGTACGAGGAGATCGACCACGTCCGCGCGGACATCCGCGGCGACATCACGCACGCCGCCCGCGCCACCCACGGCCAGCTCATGGAGCGCATCGGCGGCCTGCACGAGACCGTCGACGCGCTGCGGCACC
>NZ_BAAARV010000083.1:131118-144669 GCF_039532525.1 Dactylosporangium salmoneum | reverse complement strand
ACCGGCTCGGCCGCCGTGCCCCAGGGCGTGCTGCGGCACACCGAGACCGTGCAGGTCACCACCAAGACGATGGTCGTCGACCCGACCGAGTCGCGCTCCGGCACCGTGTACGGCGCCGGCCCCGGCCCGCGCCCCGACATCCCGCAGCAGCGCCGCCCGGACCGCGCCGAGCGGATCCCGGCCCGCCCCGACGAGCGCGAGCGCCCGCCCCGCGCCCCGGAGCGCGGCTACGACCGTCCCGAGCGCCCTGAACGTCCCGAACGTCCCGAACGTCCCGACCGGGCCGGCCGCTCGGAGCGCACCGAGTGGACCGAGCGCAGCGAGCGCTCGGAGCGCTCCGAACGGTCCGAGCGCAGCGAATGGATCGAGCGCCGCGACGATCGGGTGCGCGACGACCACCGCGAGCAGCAGTCCTGGACCGAGCAGCTGCTGCGCGAGCGCATGGAGCGCTCACACAGCGACGAGTGGCCGCAGACCCAGCCCCGCAGCGGCGCCGACGTTGAGCGCCGCGGCGGCCGGCGCCGCGCCCACGACCCCGACGACGACGGCGAGGTCACGGGCATGCGCACCACCGACCGCTGGGCCTCCGTGCACAGCGACGAGCGGGGCGGCCGGGAGCTGCGCATGGGCGAGCGGCGCTCCGCCGTCCACGCCGACGAGACCGGCACCCACGTGCGCATCGAGGACCGCTGGTCGACGGTGCGGCACGAGGAGTACTACCCGGAGGAGAACCAGGCCGGCGGCCACCGGGCGGCGATCGAGGACCGTGACGACGAGCGCCGCGGCGGACGCCACGGCTCCCGGCACGACGAGCGCGACGACCGCGACGACGACCGGTTCGAGCCTCCCCGGTACGGCTCGGGCACCGAAAGCCGGCTCACCGATGGGCCGCGGCGCTCCGAGGCGCGGCGGGACCGGGAGCGCGACTGGGCGACCCACGACCCGGAGCCGACCACCGGCGGGCACCGGCGGGCCGAGGCGCACTGGTCGCAGACCAGCTACGAGGAGGCCCGGCGGGACGAGAACGGCGCGACCCGCTGGTCCGAGGTGCGCCGGGACCGGCCCGCGGTCGGCGGCGGCCAGCAGGCGCTGCCCGCCTCGCCGGCCGAGCCCGCGTCGCGCTGGGGCGAGTTCTCCGGCGAGAGCGCCCGGCGCGACGACGAGCGCGTGTCGCGGCGGTCCCGGGCGGCCGAGGACGACGAGGAGTACGGCTGGAACGGCGGCCGCGACGAGCACCGCGGTGGCCGCCCGGCCCGCCCGATCGTCGACTTCGAGGGCAACGACGACCGCTGGCGTTAAAGAGCTTCAGGACTCCGGTCCGCGCAACCAGGGCGCCGTCGCTCCCGTCAGACACCGGTCGGCCCTGGGGGCCTCCCTGCCAGCGCCGCCGTGCCAAGAACCGGGGTACGACTCGCACGCCAAGATCAAGTCAGATAAGTCGGGCGCTGGCGCGCCACGACTTATCCGATTTATACTCCGGCACCGTATAAATCCGACATGTCGTGGCGCGGCAGCGCCCGACATGTCGCTCATCGACCGCAATGCCCGATCAGCGGCTACTTGTCGATGTCGCCGACGACGAAGAACATCGAGCCCAGGATCGCGATCAGATCCGGGACCAGCGTGCCCGGCAGCAGCGTGGAGAGGGCCTGCACGTTGGCGTAGGAGGCGGTGCGCAGCTTGAGCCGCCAGGGGGTCTTCTCGCCGCGGGACACCAGGTAGTACCCGTTCACGCCCAGCGGGTTCTCGGTCCAGGCGTAGGTGTGCCCCTCCGGCGCCTTGACCACCTTCGGCAGCCGCACGTTCACCGGCCCGGTCAGCTGATCCACCCGGTCCAGGCACTGCTGGGCGAGGTCGAGGGAGACGTACACCTGATCCAGCAACACCTCGAAGCGTGCATGGCAGTCGCCCGCCGTGCGGGTCACCACGGGCACCGACAGCTCGCCGTAGGCCAGGTACGGCTCGTCCCGGCGCAGGTCGAGGTCCAGCCCGGAGGCGCGGCCGACCGGCCCGGACGCCCCGTAGGCGGCGGCCTCGGCCGCGGTGAGCACCCCGACGCCGACCGTGCGGGCCAGGAAGATCTCGTTGCGCCGGATGAGCGAGTCCAGGTCGGGCATCCGCCGGCGCACCTGGTCGATCGCGGCCCGCGCCCGCCCGGTCCAGCCGGCCGGCACCTCCTCCTTGAGCCCGCCGACCCGGTTGTACATGTAGTGCATCCGCCCGCCCGAGGCCTCCTCGAGCACGGCCTGGATCGTCTCGCGCTCGCGGAAGGCGTAGAAGACCGGCGTGATGGCGCCGATCTCCAGCGGGTACGAGCCGAGGAACATCAGGTGGTTGAGCACCCGGTTGAGCTCGGCGAGGGCGGTGCGCAGCCACACGGCCCGCTCCGGCACCTCGATGCCCATCAGCCGCTCGACGGCCAGCACCACGCCGAGCTCGTTGCAGAACGCCGAGAGCCAGTCGTGCCGGTTGGCCAGCATGATGATCTGCCGGTAGTCGCGCACCTCGAAGAGCTTCTCGGCGCCGCGGTGCATGTAGCCGATGATCGGCTCGGCGGAGACCACCCGCTCGCCGTCCAGCAGCAGCCGAAGGCGCAGCACGCCGTGGGTCGACGGGTGCTGGGGCCCGATGTTGAGCACCATGTCGGCGGTGTCGAGGCCCGCCCCGGTGCCGACGGTGATCTCGGACGTCATACCGCCAGCCTAGAGCCCGCGGCTACAAGTCCTGAAGGATGCGCAGCGCGCGTGACACGTTGTGCATGGTGCTGGTGTCGGCGACCGCGACCCGCTCGGTGAACCACCGCTTCAGCGGCGAGGAGAGCCGGTCGGGCATCACCACGAGCTCGTCGAGCTCCACCGCGAGCGGCGAGTCGCGCAGCTCCTCGGCGTCGGTCACCTCGGCCACGATGACCACGGGCACGTCCGTGCTGTTGAACACGTCCGAGCTGACGATCAGACCCAGGCGCTCCCGCGCCCCCTTGATGAGCCACACTTCACCGCGACGCACGCCGTCCACGGTATAGCTCGGCGTCCACGAGCGCGATCTCCTCTTCATCGGCGAGTGCCGTGGCGTCGAGGTCGACCTTGGCCCGCCGGACCGCCTCGGCGTGGGCGCTGAAGATCTCGCGCAGGGCCCGCTCCTGGGTCGCCCGGTCGATCCACGCGCTGAGCGAGACCCCGTCGCGCTCGGCCCAGTGCCGGGCGTCGGCGATGGTCTGGTCGGAGAACGAGAGTGTCACTTTCGTCGTCATGGCCGATATAGTACCGCGGGTATGACCGTTGGTCATACCCAATGCAGTATCCAGTGGTGCCCTCCGAGGCCCGACGGGTCGGTGAGCTCGGCCGCCGCCGAGGCCCGGGCCAGCGCGCGCACGTAGCCGGCCGGGTCGGTCGAGGCCAGGCTCAGGGGTGGGCGGGCACCGTCGACGCCGAGCAGGCGCAGGGCCTCGCGCTGGGTCATGGTGGACGCGTCCAGGGAGTCCAGCGCCACGGAGACGGTGAGATCGCAGGAGCCGTCGGCGACCGGCGGCACCTCCCGGCCGTCCCGGAAGCCGGTCAGCGTGCCGAAGAGGGGCCGGTCGGCGGCGACGTGGCCGTAGTCGACCGCCAGCGCCAGGCCGCGTGCCACGCAGCCGGCGGCCGCGGCCCAGGCCTGGTCGCGCGGGGCGCCGATCTCCGCCCGGGCGCCCGGCGGGGCGTCATCGAGCGGCCACCAGCGGGCCAGCCAGGCGGCGTCGGAGGGGTCGAGTTCCCCCGGGGCGAGGGCCGGGGTGCCGTCGGGGGAGCTTTGGAGGTACCGCGGCCGCGAATGCGCATCGAGCTCGACGATCTCCACCGGGATGTTGTCCAGCCACTCGGTCGCCAGGAGCAGCCCGACGACGCCGGTGGGCGGGCCGGAGGTCCACCCGATCGTGGACGGCAGTTCACCCGGCCGGGGCGCCTTCTCCACGGCGGTGGCGCGCACCCGGGCCCGCACCGGCGCCGGCAACGCGGCCAGCACGCCGGTCAGCAGCTCGCCGCGGCCGGCCCCGACGTCGACCAGGTCGAGGGGCTCCGGGTGGCCCAGCGCCTCGTCGAGGCGGACGAGCAGGGTCGCGATCGCCCCGGCGAACAGCGGCGAGGCGGTCGCGCTGGTGCGGAAGTGCACGGCGGGGCTGGAACGGACGAAGAAGCCGTCCGGCCCGTACAGCGCCGCCTCCATCGCCTGCCGCCAGCGCGTCACAGGAACACTCTGCCCTCGCCCCGGTACGTCGGCACCACGTCCACGATGTTCTCCCCTTGCACGAGGTGTACCTCGTTGACGTGCTCGCACAGCTCGCCGGCCTTGGAGTGGCGGAAGTACACCCGCTCGCCCACCCGCAGGGGCGCCGCGCCCGGGCCGACCAGCGGGGTCTGCACCTCGCCGGCGCCCTCGGTGCCGATCAGGCGCAGGCCCTCCGGCAGCCACGGCAGCGGCTGGCGGGTCGGGGACGTCTCGCCGGAGGCGATCCAGCCGCCGCCGAGCACGGTCGCGGTGGTGGGGTTGGGGCGGCGCACGACGGACAGGGCGAAGAGCGCCGCGGGCTGGGGGCGCCAGGTGCGGTACCCGTCGAAGAGCCACGGCCCGAAGAGCCCGCTGCCGGCGGCCACCTCGGTCACGGCCGGGTCGGCGGCCGTCGCGGCCACGCTGCCGGTGCCGCCGCCGTTGACGAACTCGAGCTCGGCGTGCCGGCGCACCTCGGCCACCACCGCGGCCCGGCGGGCGACCAGCTCCGGCATGGAGCGGGCCTGGATGGCCCGGATGAGCGCGCCGCGAACCGGCCGCCCGGGCGGGTCGTCGCCCAGCCCGGCGATCTGTGCCTCGTAGGACATGACCCCGACCAGCCGGAACCCGGGCCGGGCGGCGATCGCCGCGGCCAGCGCGCCGGCCTGCGCGGGGCTGTGCACGGGCGAGCGCCGCACGCCGATGTGCACGCCGGACACCGGCTTCCAGGAGGCGTCCAGGTCGATGCAGACGCGCACGGGCGCGGCCCGCTGTGCGGGCGGGACCACCGCGTCGACCAGGTCGAGCTGCTCCGCGCCGTCGATCATGACCGTCACGGTGCCGGCCAGCTTGTCGTCGGTGGCCAGGCGGCGCAGGGCAGCGCGGTCGGCGGTGGGGTAGGCGACCAGGATGTCGCCGGCCGCGCCCTGCTCGGCCAGCCAGATGGCCTCCGGAAGGGTGAACGCCATGATGCCGCGCCAGCCCGGCCGCGCCAGGGTCCGCTCGATGAGCGCGCGGACGCGCACCGACTTGCTGGGCACCCGCAGCGGCTTGCCCGCGGCACGGGTGGTCAGGGCCGAGGTGTTGGCGTCGAACGCGTCGAGATCCACGATCGCGAAGGGCGGGTCGAGATCGGCGGTGGCCCGGTCGTAACGGGCCCGCAAGGCGGAGCGGGAGCTGGACACGCCTCACCGTACCGAGACGACGGAGAATATGAAAGAACCTCGCGTAACGCCACGCGCTTCCAAAATTGTCGGGGGTGACCTGTAGCGTGAGACCGGAAGAAGAGGAGGTGGCCGCCATCGCCAGCAGCGATCTCTCCGGGTTCGGGGAACTCCAGGCCGTTCTGCGCATCCGGGCTTTCCGCCGGCTCTGGGCGGTGCTCGGCCTGTCGTCCCTCGGCGACTGGCTCGGCCTGCTCGCCGCATCGACGTTCGCCGCCGCGCAGGTGAAGGACTCGACGGCCCAGGGCGTGGCGTTCGGCTCGGTCATCGCGGTGCGGCTGCTGCCCGCGCTCGTCCTCGGGCCGGTGGCCGGCGTGTTCGCCGACCGGTTCGACCGGCGCTACACGATGGTCGTCTGCGACCTGCTGCGCTTCCTGTTCTTCGCCTCCATCCCGGCCGCCGCGCTGGTCACCCGCGACGCCGCCCTGGTCATCGGCTGGACCGCGGTCGCCACGTTCGTGATCGAGACCGTCGCGATGATCTGGACGCCGGCCAAGGAGGCGTCGGTGCCCAACCTGCTGCCGCGGGCCCGGCTGGAGACCGCCAACCAGCTGACCCTGGCCACGACCTACGGCATCACCCCGGTCGTCGGCGCGCTGGTGCTCATCGGGCTGCAGTGGCTGGTGCTGGCCATCTTCGGCCCGGACGAGCCGCGCTGGGCCGAGCCGTCCAACGTCGCGCTGTGGTTCAACGCGCTCACCTTCCTGGCCACCGCGGCCACCGTCTTCTTCGGCATCCGGGAGATCAGCGGCCGGCGCACCGCCGGGGTCGAGCGCAAGCCGGGCATGATCCGCGAGTTCACCCAGGGCTGGGCCTTCGTCAGCAGGACCCCGCTGGTGCGCGGCCTGGTGCTGGGCATCTTCGGCGCCTTCGCCGGCGGCGGCGTGGTGGTCGGCACGGCGAAGTTCTACGCCGTCTCGCTCAGCGCCGGCGACGCCGCGTTCGCGCTGCTCTTCGCCGTGCTCTTCCTGGGTCTCGGCGTCGGCATCGCGACCGGCCCCAAGCTGGTCGGCGCGCTGTCCCGGCGCCGCTGGTTCGGCCTGTCGATCATCCTGGCCGGCGGCTCCGTGCTGATCCTCGCCTTCGCCACCCACCTGGCCGTCGCCGTGGGCGGCGCGCTCCTGGTCGGCGTCGGGGCCGGCATGGCCTTCCTCTCGGGCACCACGCTGCTCGGCGGCGAGGTGGCCGACGACATGCGCGGCCGCGCCTTCGCCTTCGTCCAGATGGGCACCCGCGTCGTGCTCATGCTGACCATCTCGCTGTCCAGCATCATCGTCGGCGCCGGCGGCACCCGCCAGATCAACCTGGGCTTCTACCACTTCGACATCTCCAGCACCCGGCCGCTGCTGGCCATCGCCGGCATTTTCGGCGTGTTCGCGGGACTGTTCGCGCTGCGCCAGATGGACGACAAGCCGGGCGTACCGATCCTGCTCGACCTGCTCGGCTCGATCCGCGGCCGCCCGCTCAGCCCCGACAACCCCAAGGCCGCGCAGGGCGTGTTCATCGTCTTCGAGGGCGGCGAGGGCGCCGGCAAGTCGACGCAGGTCGACCGGCTGGCCGAGGCGCTGCGCCGGGTCGGACGGGAGGTCGTCGTGACCCACGAGCCGGGCGCCACCCCGATCGGCCGGGGCATCCGCGGCCTCCTGCTGGACCACCCGGCCGACGGCGGCGAGGAGCTGACGCCGCGGGCCGAGGCGCTGCTGTATGCCGCCGACCGGGCCCACCACGTGGCCTCGGTCGTGCGCCCGGCCCTGGAGCACGGCGCGGTGGTCATCAGCGACCGCTACGTCGACTCGTCCCTCGCCTACCAGGGCGCCGGCCGGACCCTGCCGGTCGAGGAGGTCTCCTGGCTGTCCAAGTGGGCGACCGGCGGCCTCAAGCCCGACCTGGTCGTCCTGCTCGACCTCGACCCGGCGGTGGGCCTGGCCCGCGCCGGCCGCCGCGGCGAGGCCGACCGGCTGGAGAGCGAGTCGCTCGCCTTCCACGAGCGCGTGCGCTACGCCTTCCTGGACCTGGCCTCGGCCGACCCGAGCCGCTACCTGGTGCTCGACGCGACCAACTCGATCGACGCCCTGGCCGAGGGCGTGCTGCAGCGGGTGCGCCACCTGATCCCGGAGCACGAGACCTCGATCGACACCGTCCTGCACGACGCCGCCCAGGTCGCCACAACGCTGACCGGCGACGAGGCCGGCGACGAGTCCCCGTCCGACTTATCCGGCAAGGGCTCGCGGGTATGAGCCCACCCCCGCCCTCCGCGCCGCGGCCGCCCTCCGGCCCCGCCGCCGCCCGGCCGCTGCCGTCGGAACGGGGTACGCGGCCATGACCCTGGGCTTCGGCTCCGCCGCGCGGTTGCCTTCGGGCCTTGTCGCCGCCCAGGCGTCGTCGCGCGCGGGCTCTGCCACGCGCTTCGCGGTGTGGTTGCCTTCGGGCCTTGCCGCTGCCCGGGCGTCGTCGTACGGGGGCGTGACCGCGGGTTTCGGCTCCGCCACGCGCTTCGCGGCGCGGTTGCCTTCGGGCCCTGCCCTGACTTCGTCGTGCGCGGGCCTGACTGCATCTCCTGTGTCCGCGGCCCGGGTTCCGGCACCCGCCGCGTGGTTGTCGCCGGGAAGGGGTGCGCGGGCATGACGCCGCCGATCTTCGACGAGCTGATCGGGCAGCCCGACGCCGTGGCGACGCTGTCGCGGGCGGTCGAGGCGGCCGACGCGATCGTGCGCGGCGATGCGCCGGACGCGGCCGGGCAGCAGGCGATGACCCACGCGTGGCTCTTCACCGGCCCGCCGGGCTCCGGCCGCTCGGTGGCCGCCCGGACGTTCGCCGCCGCGCTGCAGTGCCCCAACGGCGGCTGCGGCAACTGCCAGGCCTGCCACACGGCGCTCGGCGGCACGCACGCCGACGTACGGTTCGTGGTGCCGGAGGGCCTGTCCATCGCGGTGGGCGAGATGCGCGCGCTGGTGCTGCGCGCGGCCAGCTCGCCGACCCAGGGCCGCTGGCAGGTGCTGCTGGTCGAGGACGCCGACCGGCTGACCGAGGCGGCCGGCAACGCGCTGCTCAAGGCCGTCGAGGAGCCGCCGCCGCGCACGGTCTTCCTGCTGTGCACGCCGAGCACCCACCCCGACGACGTCTCGGTCACCATCCGCTCGCGCTGCCGCGTCGTACCCCTGCGCCAGCCCCCGGCCGACGCGATCGCCACCGTCTTGCACCGCCGGGACGGCATCGACGAGCCGACCGCCACCTGGGCGGCCGCCGCCGCGCAGGGCCACGTCGGCCGCGCCCTGCGGCTGGCCCGCGACCCGCAGGCCCGCACCCGCCGGGACGCCGTGCTCGCCGTACCGCGAAGGCTGACCGGCATCGGCGCCGCCTTCGACGCCGCGAGCGCGCTCATCGAGGCGGCCGAGGCCGAGGCCGCCGCGACCGTCGCCGAGGTCGACGCCAAGGAGCGCTCCGCCCTGGAGACGGCCCTGGGCGCCGGCGGCACCGGCAAGGGCGCCGCGGGCGCGGTCCGCGGTTCGGCGGGCCAGCTGAAGGACCTGGAGCGCCGCCAGAAGTCCCGCGCCACCCGAGCCCAGCGCGACGCCCTCGACCGCGCCCTGGTCGACCTGGCCGGCTTCTACCGCGACGTCCTCGCCCACTCCTTCGCCGCCGACGTGGCCCCCGTCCACGGCGACATCGACGAACTGGCCGGCGCCGCCGCCGAGAAGTGGACCCCGGAGAGCACCCTGCGCCGCCTGGAGTCCGTCCTGGAGTGCCGCGTCGCCATCGAGGCCAACGTGAAGCCCCGCATCGCCGTGGAGGCCATGATGCTCTCCCTGTGGCGCGGCTGATCCCACCCCGACGCCCTGAAGCCCCAGCTCTAGCGCTCCGGCCCCAGCTCTAGCGCTCCGGCCCCGGCGCACAGCCCCGGCCCCGGCGCACAGCCCGGGCGCCCAGCCCCGGCGCCCAGCCAGCCCCAGCCCCAGCCCCCGGCGCCCAGCCCCAGCCTCGGCCCAGCCCCGCGCCCCAGCCCCGCGCCCCAGCCCCGCGCCCCAGCCTCGGCCCGGCCCCGCGCCCCAGCCCCGGCCCAGCCCGGCCCCGGCGCCAGCGCTCCGGCCCTGGCGGCCCGGTTCCTGCTCCTGCGCTTCGGCTCCCGTCCCGGCGCTTCGGCCCCGGCCCTGGCGCTCCGCTCCGGCCCCCGGCGCCCTCGGCAAAGTTATCCACAGGCTTGAATTCGGTCTTCCGTGGTGACCGCGCGGTGTCGTACGGTCACGCGGGGGAGGTGGCATGGGGCGCGACATCGACGAAACGTGGATCGAGGAAGCGGTAGAGCGCTACCGGCGAATCGAGGCCTTGCACGCCGAGTTCGAGAAGGCGGCCAAGACGGTGGAGGTGACCGTGCGCTCCGCCGACGACCTGGTCGAGGTCCGCGTCACCGCCGACGGCACGATCCGCGACGTCCGCATCGACGGCCCGCTGCACAACCGTACGAGTGAGTCGGTCGCGAAGGCGGTCCAGGACGCCGTGACCGCGGCGGCGGACGCCGCGGCCTGGGCCCGCGAGAAGCTCCACAAGGAGTACTTCGCCGACTATCGCAAGCTGTCATGAGGGTCCCGCGGAGACGGACCGCCCGCATCGAGCGGTGCCGGGTGGTGGCGTAGATGCGGCTGGACGACCTCGCCCACCGGCTGCAGGAGGCCGGCGACGAGCTGGCCGCCGCGAGCTCCACGCTCAACATCATCGACCCGGGCGCCCGCGCGCTCGGCGGCGACGCCGGCACCAGCCTCGGCCGGACCGCCCGTGACCTGCACCGGCTGCTGGCGACGGCGCTGGCCGCCCGCGGCGCCGAGGCCTCCGCGCACGGCGTCCGGCTGACCGGCACCGCCCACGCGCTGCGCCAGGTGGCGGCCGGGTACCGCTCGGCGGAGGACGACGCCAGGAGCGCTCCATGACCGTGCTGCCCGCAAGAACAATGCGCGAGGTCAACGGGTTGCCCGCGGCCGTTCTCGAGTCGCGGGGGACGGCATGACCGACGAGCTCGATCGGCTGGCCGGGGTCGGGGGCGACCTGTTCCGCCGGGTCGGCGCGGTGCTGGCCGACGGCGGCCTGCCGCCGGAGGGCGAGGCCGCGGAGCTGGTGCGGCGGGTCGGGGGCCTGCCCGCCGAGGTGCTCGCCTTCGCCCTCCAGCTCGACGCGGACGGGCTGCGCCGGGCGGCGGGGGAGCTGCGCGGGGTGGCTCAGCGGTTCGGGGAGGTGCCGGGCCGGCTCGAGGCCGACGTCGGGCGCAGCGCCTGGGAGGGCAGCGGGGCGGAGGCCTTCGGCGTGGTGTGGAACGCGCTGGCCGAGCACGTCGGGGATGGCAGCGAGCCGGGCACGATCGCCGGGCGGATGGCGGCGACGGCGGGATACGTCGAGGCGCTGGCCGGATGGGCGGACGGGTTCCGGTACGAGCTGGCCGAGGCGATCGCGCGGGTCGCCACCTCCGTCGAGGCCGTCACCCTGGTCACCGGGGCGGGTGCGGGCGTGCCCGAGGTGACCGCGGCGGCCGGGCGGATCGTCGCACGGGTGCTTCGGCCGGCCGCCGACGTCCTCGACGCGGCCGACGAGCTGCGGGCGCGGTGGGCCGGGGCACTGGCGGAGCTGGAGTACCAGCCGCCGCGGGTGCCGAGCGGCCCCGCCGTCATCGCCGGGGTAACGCGGGTCAACCTCTGAGCGCGGCGGGCTACCGCAGGCGGATCGGGGTGTCCATCAGGTGGAGCTCCATCGGGTGGGCCGGGGTGAACCAGGAGGCGTCCGGTGCGGCGTCCGGGCGGGGGTGCCAGCGGTGGGCCGTCCGCCGCACGCCGATCGGGTAGATGGTCAGCCCCCCGTCCGCGGTGAAATGCAGCCGCAGGAAGCCCTTGTAGCCCGTGATGCCCTGCCCCGCGAAGAGCTCGTTCACGTTCACCTCGAACTTGGCCGCGATGACCAGGTAGAGGGCGAAGAGCTCGCCGGCGGCCAGCGCGGACAGCGGGAAGTACAGCACGATCGCCAGCAGCAGCGGCAGCGGCCACGGCTGGTCGGTGAAGGGCAGGCTGAGCCACGCCCAGGTGCCCAGGACGGCCAGGCCCACGAAGGCGGCGCCGTGCAGCCCGCCGAGCAGCCAGTGGCGGGGCCTTCGCTGCCCGGCGGAATGGGGCATGGCCAGCAGGCAGGTGCCCAGGATGTCCAGCACGGCCATCAGCACGGCCGGGACGGTGACCAGGCGCTGCTCCACGCCGGAGACGACCCGGTCGGCGGCGTTGACGAAGGCGAGCATCGTCAGGGTCTGCAGCACGCCCAGCAGGCCGAGGAACACCGGGTTGCGCCACGGCACGCGCCAGAAGACGCCCCAGGACAGGGCGCGGGACTGGGGCCTGGTCGGGAAGGTGCGCTCCAGGTTGAAGATCCGCGGCGGGGAGGCGCTGCGCACCCGGGTGCGGACCGGGGGGACCGAGATCTGCTCGGGGAGCTCGTGGGTCGGGTAGAGGTACGCGCCGCCACCGCCGCAGGTGATGAGCTCGCGCTCGGGGCGGGAGTAGCGGGCGTAGTGATGTAGGTCACCCGAGATCATCAGCCGAACGTCCGCGCCGGTGGGGGCGATGATCGTGCGGATGAAGTAGTCGATGCTGTCGTAGGCCTTGGGGTCGTCCGTGGACTCCACCCAGCCGGGGGAGGGCGGGCAGATGATGACCCGGTCGCCCGGGCCCATGCGGGCGGCGGCCGAGGTGAAGTACCGCAGCTGTGGATCGTCGATGTAGGCGCCCGGCTGCACGTCCAGGCCGATCAGCCACCACCGGTGCGGCAGCTCCACGGCGAAGTAGGAGCGGTCCTGGCGGGTCTGCCAGCCCCCGACGCCGCCCTCGTCGCCGCGGACGAAGAGGCGCAGGAAGGCGGTCAGGCCGTCGTACCAGTCGTGGTTGCCCGCCACCGCGTAGAGCCGCGGCCGCGGTCCCTCGGCCGGGCGCTCCGGGAACGCCGCGCGGAACGGGCCCTTGAAGCGGTCCTCGTACTGCTGCCCGCTCGCCGTCGGATAGACCTGATCCCCGCCGAGCACGAGCACTTCGCCCCGCGGCAGGTCGTGGCCGTCCACGGAGAGCGCGGGCTGGGCCAGCAGGTACGCCATCGAGTAGGTGGCGTTGAACCCGTCTCCCGTGTCGGCCGCGTAGTCGACCCAGAGCTCCCCGCCGTCTGGCCAGTCCTCCTCGCCCACCACGCCGGCGTAGCCCGGCCCCTCGCGCAGGATGCGGGACGGGAGGGCGTCCTGGAGCTCGCGCTTGTCGAGGTACGCCCCGAACAGGTCGGCCAGCAGCACCCGCACCGCCGTCCCGCTCAGCAGCACCGGGCTCAGCCAGGGCACGGCGCGGCGCGGGGTGAAGCCCATCTGGTCGGGGTCGAGGGCGGTGGGCCGGCCCCCGACCGGCGCGTCGCCGCCCTCGTCCTGCTGCGGCAGCGGCATCAGCGGCTCGCCCGGTTCGGCGGTGAGCTCGCCGGGGGCGGGCGGCATATCGTCGGGCATCACGGGCCGGACGTTACCCGTGTGGCGCGAGTCGGGGAATCCCCTCGCGCATGCCCCCGGGTCGTGCCGTACACTGAATCACCGTTGCCGCCTTAGCTCAGTCGGCAGAGCGATTCACTCGTAATGAATAGGTCGACGGTTCGATTCCGTCAGGCGGCTCAACTGCCTCCAGCAGGCAAAACGCGGGCCCGGGAGATCTCTCCCGGGCCCGCGTCGTCGTTTCCGGTGTGTCGCTGACGTGCCAGGCCCGCTCCAGGGGCCGTCCAGCGCACCGCCGAGCCCGTCCTCCCAGATCCCGGGCCGTCCTGCCCGGCCACTTTTGCTGTGTCCAGCGAAAGATCGCCGACTTCCGACCAAAGCCCTGGACATACCGAATGGTAGGAAGTAGCGTCCATCGCAGCACGGCGATGTTTCAGCAATGTTACGAGCCGGAGGGGGTGGGTCGCGTCGTGAGCGCCGGCCCGCCATGCCTGTGACGTTCCAAGCCGCCACCGGACTGCCCCGTGGCGGCGGCGCGCGGGCCCCTTCGGAGCGCATAGCTCTCTGGTTGCGCCGCACAGAGGGTCTGGCCGGGAGGCG